>NZ_BAAJLU010000003.1:0-323866 GCF_057550865.1 Colwellia sp. NW0002-52-1
GCTTTTAGCATTTCAATGGCCATTCTATTTTTCCCGCCACGTGTAACGACGATATCAGCGAAAGGCTTATTGGGCTCAATATGTTGGCGATACATAGGTCGAACAGTAGTTAAATATTGTTCTGTAATTGACGCTACGCTTCGTGAACGCTCGACAGTGTCTCTGTTAATTCTTCGCACAAGACAAATATCAAGCGGAGTATCTATATAAATTTTAATATCGAATTTATCTCTTAGCTCTTTATCCGAAAATAAAAGGATACCTTCGATTAAAATTATAGGCGTGGGATCTAAATGAATTGTTTCAGGTAAACGGGTATGGGTTTTATAACAATAAGTTGGTATATCAACACTTTCACCATTACTTAACTGTGTTAAGTGTTTTGATAGTAGACTATGTTCAAATGCACTAGGGTGGTCATAGTTAGTTTTTACACGTTCTTCCATCGATAAATGTGATTGACTATTGTAGTAAGAATCTTCTTTGATAATGGCAATGCCACTCGATCCTAACTCAGGTAACAATTCATCGTAAATTGTTTGCGCATAAAGTGATTTTCCAGATGCAGAAGCGCCGGTTACCGCGATAATTGTCGGTTTATTGATTTGCAAAACAGAGAGCCTTAAAAATATGATTAACAAAATGTTAAGTAATTATTATTTGCGGTGTGACTAAGAACAACTCACCGCACTCATATTATGGACTAATTTATCTGAAATTCATTAAAATTTAAGCAAAAGCAATAACTCTGCGTTAAATATTTACAAAATATCTGTTGTCTATAATTTATAGCTTGGTAAAGTATCACATGTTGACCAATTGGTCATGAAATTTA
This sequence comes from Colwellia sp. NW0002-52-1, assembly GCF_057550865.1. Taxonomy (NCBI): domain Bacteria; kingdom Pseudomonadati; phylum Pseudomonadota; class Gammaproteobacteria; order Alteromonadales; family Colwelliaceae; genus Colwellia; species Colwellia sp. NW0002-52-1. The sequence continues at coordinate 836 of NZ_BAAJLU010000003.1, forward strand.
TTAATATTTACGAGGATAAATTTTAAAAATTTGTTAAAATACGTAAATTAAAGACAGGAAATCAAAATGGCAAGAGCAATAGTTTTAGTAATCGATAGCTTTGGCGTGGGTCATGCACCTGATGCAGCAAATTTTGGCGATATTAATGCCAATACTTTTGCTAATTTATCGCGATACTTCTATCAACACGAAAAACGTAAAATCAGCGTGCCTAATTTAGCTAAAATGGGTTTAGTTCAAGCGGCATTTGAAGCTGGTAAGAGCGAGTTTCCTGTAGAAGAGCAAAACCCTGAGCAGGGCGCCTATGGTTATGCTGCAGAATTAAGTACCGGTAAAGATACACCTAGTGGTCATTGGGAAATGATGTGTGTTCCTGTACTTTTTGATTGGGATTACTTCCCTAAAGAAGGTAATGCTTTTCCTGTTGACCTTATTGATAAAATTAACCTAGCTACAGGTTATAAAGGTATTTTAGGTGATTGTCATGCTTCAGGTACTGATATTATTAATAAACTCGGTGAAGAGCATATTAAATCAGGCTTGCCTATTTGTTACACATCAGCAGATAGTGTGTTTCAAATTGCTGCACACGAAGAGCATTTTGGCTTAGATAACCTTTATAAATACTGTGAAACAGTTCGTGAATTACTTGCCGATATGAATGTTGGTCGTGTAATCGCTCGTCCTTTTGTAGGCAGCAGTCCTGCAGATTTTACCCGCACGGGTAACAGACGTGACTATTCTATTTTACCGCCATCACCTACAGTGCTAGATGCATTTACCCAAGCCGGTGGCCATGTGATCAGCGTTGGTAAAATTGCCGATATTTATGCCCATCAAGGTATCAGTGAAAAAACTAAAGCAACGGGTATAGACGCACTTGTAGATGCCACAATTACCCATATAAATACGGCACAAGATAAGAGTTTAATCTTTACTAACCTAGTTAACTTTGACCAAGACTATGGTCACCGTCGTGATCCCGTTGGTTATGCATTAGCACTTGAAAACTTTGACAAACGTATGCCTGAAATTATCTCAGCCATGAACGACGACGATGTATTGTTTTTAACCGCTGATCATGGCTGTGACCCAACGTGGCCGGGTAATGATCATACGCGTGAATATGTCCCTGTAATAGCATTTCACAAACAGGTACGATCTGTTAATATCGGCGAGCGCGGTACTTTTGCTGATATCGGTCAAACTATCGCAGATTTATTTTCATTAGATAAAATGCCTTATGGCACTAGTTTTTTATCTGATCTTGATTTATAACAATTAAAAGTTAACCACTTTACTGATAACATACAGTAAAATGAGAAAAAAAATTTTTACACAAAACATAAACAGTTCTTGGGAGAGTACTACATGAATGTTTTTAAAAAGACGTCGCTCGCACTATGCGTAAATGCGGCTATTTTGGCGTCTGCTGCAGGTGTTTCAACTGCAACATTGGCACAAGAAAATACTAATAAAACTGAAGCTGAAGTTGTTGGTGTTGAAGTTATTCAAGTTACCGCTCGTAAGCGTACAGAAAATATTAAAGAAGTTCCGATTTCTGTATCAGCACTTACCCCTAAAAAACTAGAAGTTTTAGGTTCATCTGGTATGGATGTTAGAGCACTTTCAGCTAAAGTACCAAGCTTACTGATTGAATCTTCTTTTGGTCGTACATTCCCTCGTTTTTATATACGTGGCTTAGGCAACACAGATTTTGATCTACTAGCCTCACAACCTGTTTCATTAATTTATGATGACGTAGTTTTAGAAAATGCTTTAACTAAAGGTATGCCAATGTTTGACATTGAGCGCGTAGAAGTTTTACGTGGCCCTCAAGGTACATTGTTTGGTCGTAATACACCCGCTGGTATTGTAAAAGTACAATCGAAAAAACCAACACAAGATTTTGACGCAAATGTTTCTGCTTCATACGGTAGTTTTGGTAGTACTGACTTACGTGTAGCTGTTGGTGGTGGTTTAACAGATACATTATCTGCTCGTGTTGCTCTATTGCAACAAGATCGTGATGACTGGATAGACAATAAAGCCCCAGGTTTTGAAGCAAATGACCAACTAGGTGGCTACAGTGAAACTGCTGGCCGCTTGCAATTGTTATGGGAACCAAGTGATGAATTTTCTGCATTGTTTAACTACCATTTCCGCGATGCAGAAGCTGATGCTCGTGTTTTTAGAGCAAATATCATCAAGCCGGGCACTAATGAATTAGTTGATGACTTTGATCGTGAGACTGTATTTCATGATGCTGCTTCTCGTAACAACCAAACGGTTGATATGAAAGGTGCTAGTTTAAAGCTTGAATATAACATGGGCGATCACACGTTAACCTCTGTTACTGGTTATGAGTCTGCTGAAATGTTTTCAGTTGGCGATATAGATGGTGGTTACGGCGCATCTTTCTTACCGGAAATGGGCCCTGGTTTTATTCCATTTCCATCAGAAACTGGCGCTAGAATGCCAGATCATAAGCAAATTACTCAAGAGATTCGCATTGCGAGTAATGACTTAGGTAAGTTTGATTATCAATTTGGTTATTTCCTTTTTGATGAAGACTTAACGATTAACAACTTAAGTTTTGATACTTTAGGTGGTGGTGCACAAAACGGTATTGCTATCCAAAAAATGGAAACTTCGGCGTGGGCAGTTTTTGCATCACTTGATTATGAAGTTTCAGATAAGTTAACGATTAACGGTGGTTTACGTTATTCAGACGACAAACGTGATTGGGATGGCGAATTAGTTCAATCTCCATTCGGCGCACCAAGCTTTACTGAAAGTAACAATGTACAAGATTCACAAGTAAGTGGTGACTTAAGTGCTAGCTACAAATTAAATGATGAAACTAACGTTTATGCACGTTTAGCTCGTGGTTACCGTGCGCCAAGTATCCAAGGACGTAGTTTATTATTCTCAGCTAATTCAACAACAGCTGATTCTGAAACTGTTGACTCTGTAGAAACTGGTTTTAAATCAGTATTTTTAGAAAATACAGCCCGTGTTGATGGCTCTGTTTACTACTACGTTGTTAATGATCAACAATTAACGGCTGTTGGTGGTTCTGGTAACGTAGCAAGTTTACTTAATGCTGATAAGTCAGTTGGTTACGGTTTTGAACTTGACTCAGAATACTTTGTTACAGACGATTTAGTATTAACAGCAAGCGTTAGTTATAACCATACAGAATTACAAGATAAAAATGTAGCTGTGCCAGGTTGTGGCGGTGGTTGTACAGTAACTTCACCACTAAATGGTGACGGTTTAGCGTTAATCGATGGTAACTCACTACCACAATCTCCAGAGTGGATTTCAAACTTTGCTGCTCGTTGGACCAAAGAAATTGCTGATGGCGAACTTTATATTTACACTGATTGGTCTTACCGTAGTGAAGTTAACTTCTTCTTATATGAGTCAACAGAGTTTACTGGCGATGGCTTACTTGAAGGCGGTATACGTGTTGGTTACGAATGGTACACCGACGGCGCTGAATATGAAGTGGCTGTATTTGGTCGTAATATTACCGATGAAGAGCAACTTACTGGTGCGATCGATTTCAATAACTTAACAGGTTATGTTAACGAACCTCGTTTCTGGGGTGTTGAATTTAAAGCGAACTTCTTTTAATAACGAGCTTTTTGTTATTGATTAGTTTTGTTTTAACAATACGTTAAAAATAAAAAACCGGCTATCAATTTGATATCCGGTTTTTTTATTGTTTGAATTTAACTTTCAGAGCATCACATTAAATAACCTGAATTCTGTATAAGCAGCACTTGCTCAATACTCCCTTTTAAGCCATTTTCTGCGTTAAAACGTCGATAAATAGCGCGCTATTCATAAACGTTTTGCCTTGGAAATGGCATAAAATGAAGTATTGATGATATCTATTCGTGATGTTCACCTGGCTATAGCATTTACTTTATTACCTAAGCTTTTGGTTCACTTGAGTTTCAAGCACTCATTATCCAGAGTTCAGGTTAAATAAGGTAGTCTAGATTGAAGCCGACTACCCAGAAATGGCAATCTTGAATTTTACTGTTATTACACTCTGATTTTAATTGCATTAGCTAAAACTGTAAGTATTTCTTCACTGGTATCTAAATTGATACATGCATCGGTAATACTTTGACCATAAACTAATGGTTCATTTGGTATAACTTTTTGATTTCCTGCAACCATAAAGCTTTCAATCATGACACCAAATATAGATTGATTACCTGTGGTTATTTGCTCAGCTAACGAATTTGCAACGTCAATTTGTTTGTTATGATCTTTATAGCTATTGCCATGACTGCAATCAATCATTACTTTTTCAGGTAAACCTGCTTTATCTAATGTCTCACAGGTCTGTGTAATATACTTTTCTTGATAGTTTGGCTCTTTGCCACCTCGTAAAATTACGTGTGCGTATGGATTACCATGTGTTTGATAAATACACATTTGGCCGCTTTTATCAGGTGAATAAAGCACGTGTGGCACGCTAGAAGCTTTTATAGCGTCAACGGCTATTTGAATGTTTCCGTCAGTACCATTTTTAAAACCAACAGGGCATGACAGCGCAGAAGCTAATTCTCTATGAACTTGGCTTTCTGTTGTGCGCGCACCAATAGCACCCCAACTGATCAAATCTGAAATATACTGGCCAGTTACCATATCTAAAAATTCAGTACCGGCAGCTAAACCTAATTTATTAATTTCCATTAATAAATTTCGGGCTAAATTTAAACCTTTAGCAACTTTAAATGATTTGTCTAGATCAGGATCACTGATTAAACCTTTCCAACCGACAGTGGTACGAGGCTTTTCAAAATATACTCGCATGACTATTAGTAATTCGCTGGCATACTTTTCTTGTAGTACTTTTAATTTTTTTGCGTAGTCAATGGCCGCTTCAGTGTCATGTATTGAGCAAGGGCCAATAATAACCAATAAACGTTTGTCGTCGCCTTTAATGATGGCTTCAATTTCTTTACGGCTTTTAATGATGAAATTGGCGGTGTCGTCGTCAAGCGGTATTTGCTCTGCAAGTTCAGCAGGCGAAACTAAATTATCAATTAATGTGGTTCTAAATTCATCTGTTTTTATAGTCATGTTCTTTCAAATGCTGGTTAGCCTGCATATATTGATGCAGCGCAATAATATTATCGCGCTAACATAACGAATATAAGCAATTATGTGAACCGCTTTCGAAGAATTAATGAAACTAAATTGTTATAAGTTAATATTTATAACGCTGAAGACCGGTTTCTGAGAGTATTTTAGCCGTTATTTCTTCAACAGACAGTTTAGTCGTATTTAGGAAGGGGATTTTTTCTTGTTTATAGAGCTTTTCAACTTCTCGTATTTCCATCCTACATTGGCGAGCAGAAGAGTACTTTGTATTGGCCATTCTGCCATCGCGAATATCGACAAGTCTTTCAGCGTCTATTGTTAAGCCAAATATTTTCTTTTTATGCATTTTTAAAAACGACGGTATTTTTAATTCGTCCATGTCATCATCGGTAAAAGGATAATTTGCAGCTTTAATGCCATATTGTAGTGCTAAATAAAGCGCCGTTGGTGTTTTACCAGAGCGAGAAACACCAACGAGGATAACATCGGCATGCTCATAATTAGTAACGTTTGAGCCATCGTCATTAGCTAACGAGTAATTAACTGCGTCGATACGATAATCATAACTGTTTTCATGAATACTATGGGTTCTATGGGCTTTAGGTTTTGCTTTAATACCCAACTTTTCTTCAAGTGGGGCAATAAAGTGCTCAAGGAAGTTATAAATAACCCCATCACAGCCGTCAATAATTTCTCTAATATCTGGATTAACAAAGGTATGGAATACCAAGGGCGGCATACCGGTTCGCTTGGCTGCTTTATTAATACGCTTACATGCTTCAATTGCTTTTTCTTTTGTTTCAACAAAAGAAATAGTGTCATGCTCAAACTCCATAGGAAAAAGAGATAACAGTGCATGACCAAAAACTTCAGATGTTATTGCTGTGCCGTCCGAAATATAAAAAGCTGCCCGCATTTTTTATCCTATATATTATTCTGAAATGAAAGGTGAAAATATTTAAATAGTACTTTAGTTTCAAGGTTAGCAGTGTAAAATGTCTGTGGCATGAAATAAACCACTTATTAGTACAAAAATAGATAAAAGCGTTAAGAAAGATATTTTTAGCATATTTTTGATAGATAGCTTTCTTAAATTTTATTATGTCTAGTGGAGATGTTGTCGTGCAAGAATACGTGCTTTGGTATGAAGATTTAGGAATGAATGATGTTGACCGTGTTGGCGGTAAAAATGCATCATTGGGTGAAATGATTTCCAATCTTTCAAATGTAGGTGTGCAGGTGCCAGGTGGCTTTGCAACTACCTCGTTTGCTTTTAATGAGTTTCTAGAACAAAGTGGTCTTAACGACAAAATTTATCAGTTACTCGATGATTTAGATGTCAGTGATGTAAATGCTTTGGCTGAATGTGGTGCAAAAATTCGTCAATGGATTATCGATACCCCATTTCTTCCTGATATGCAAAGTGATATCGACCAAGCTTATGCTAAGCTTGCTGGTGGTTTTGCTGATGATGCTTCATTTGCTGTACGCTCATCTGCAACCGCTGAAGATATGCCAGACGCTTCTTTCGCTGGCCAACAAGAAACCTTTCTAAACGTTCGTGGACTCGATGCCGTAATGGTCGCGATTAAACACGTATTTGCCTCTCTTTTTAATGACCGTGCTATTTCTTACCGTGTACATCAAGGCTACGACCATCGTGGTGTTGCGCTTTCTGCCGGTATTCAACGTATGGTTCGAAGTGATATTTCGTCAAGTGGCGTTATGTTCTCTATCGATACTGAATCTGGTTTTGAAGATGTGGTATTTGTTACTTCAAGCTATGGCTTGGGCGAAATGGTTGTGCAGGGTGCTGTTAACCCAGATGAATTTTATGTTCATAAGCCAACGTTAGCTAAAGGAAAACCTGCAGTTGTACGCCGTAATATTGGTAGTAAAGCCATTAAAATGATTTACGCTGCTAACGAAGAACATGGCAAGCAAGTTGAAATTGTCGATATCGACCAAGCACAATCTGATACCTTTTCACTTAATGATAAAGAGGTTGAAGAACTCGCCAAGCAAGCGGTTATTATTGAAAAGCATTATGGCCGAGCTATGGATATTGAGTGGGCTAAAGATGGCCTAGACGGTAAGCTATATATTGTACAAGCACGTCCAGAAACAGTTAAAAGTCGTGAAAATGCTAATGTAATGGAGCAATTTCAATTACAAGCAACGGCAGATATTATCTGTGAAGGACGCTCTATTGGTCATAAAATAGGTAGTGGTCAGGCAAAAGTATTATCATCGTTAGCTGAAATGGATAAAATTTTACCAGGCGATGTTTTAGTTACGGATATGACCGACCCAGATTGGGAGCCAATTATGAAACGTGCTTCTGCCATTGTAACTAACCGTGGTGGAAGAACATGTCATGCTGCCATTATCGCTCGTGAAATGGGTATTCCTGCGGTTGTTGGTTGTGGTGATGCAACATCAAAAATTGCTACAGGCGATGACGTAACAGTTTCTTGTGCTGAAGGAGATACCGGTTTCATTTACCAAGGTAAATTAGATTTCACTGTCACCACATCAGAAGTCGACGCAATGCCTGACTTACCTTTAAAAATAATGATGAACGTAGGTAATCCAGATCGCGCATTCGCTTTTGCTCGTTTACCACATGCTGGTATTGGATTAGCACGTTTAGAATTTATTATTAACAAAATGATTGGTGTTCATCCTAAGGCTTTATTAAATTTTGATGAGCAATCAGCCGATCTACAAGATGAAATTCGCGATATTATTGCGGGTTACGATAACCCTGTAGAGTTTTATATTGCCAAGCTAACTGAAGGTATTTCTACCTTAGCCGCAGCATATGCCCCTGAAAAAGTTATTGTGCGCATGTCTGATTTTAAATCAAATGAGTACGCAAATTTAGTTGGCGGTGACAACTTCGAACCAGAAGAAGAAAACCCGATGATTGGTTATCGTGGTGCTTCTCGTTATATTTCTAAAGACTTTAGAGATTGTTTTGCTCTTGAGTGTGAGGCGATTAAACGCGTTCGTATCGATATGGATATGACCCATGTTGAGATCATGATCCCATTCGTACGTACACTCGACGAAGCGGCTGCGGTGATTGATATTCTTGCAGAGCATGGCTTAAAACGTGGTGAAAACGGTTTACGTATTATTATGATGTGTGAATTACCCTCGAACGCTTTACTGGCTGATCAATTTTTAGATTACTTTGATGGTTTTTCAATTGGCTCTAATGACTTAACACAACTTACGTTAGGTTTAGATAGAGATTCAGGTTTAGTGGCGCATTTGTTTGACGAGCGCGACCCAGCAATCAAAATTTTACTAGAAATGGCCATTAAAGCCTGTAAGGCGCGTGGTAAATACGTAGGAATTTGTGGTCAAGGCCCATCTGATCACGAAGATTTTGCCGCTTGGTTAGTTGAAAAAGGCATTGAAAGCTTATCACTAAACCCAGATACCGTATTGCCAACATGGTTATATTTAGCAGAGCAACACAAAAAATCATAATAAATTAACCTTAATCGGTTGAAAGTAAATTATGACCTTATTAAAGCCTAAGTACTTGTTTGTTATTACTTGTGATTACAATGACAAAAAAGTTCTTAGGCTTTTGTTGTAAAACGATTAAATTAACAAAGTCTCATGATATAATATTTTTCACATAATATTGTTAATAGACTTTTATCCATGTTACCTCGCTTAAGTCCTCAAGAGTTAGTTTCTCCATTATATCAAGAGTTTGCCGAAACCTTGGCGACTAAATCGTTCTCAGGTGATATAAATTTTCAGTACAGTGCTCGATTAGCGCATGCCACTGATAACAGTATTTATCAACAACTTCCTCAATTAGTACTGCATCCTCGTAACAAATCAGATATTCAAATTATTACTTTGCTCGGCAGCGAAGATAAATTCAACGGCATTAAATTTAGTGCACGTGGTGGCGGCACAGGTACTAATGGTCAAAGTTTAACGCCAGGTATTGTTATCGACTTATCAAAATACATGAACCGTATTTTAGAGATTAATGTTAAAGAAAACTGGGTACGTGTTGAATCGGGTGTTATTAAAGATCAACTCAATGATTATTTAAGACCTTATGGTTTTTTCTTCTCGCCTGATTTATCAACCAGTAACCGCGCAACTGTAGGGGGAATGATCAACACTGATGCCTCAGGTCAAGGATCATTAGTTTACGGTAAAACCTCTGATCATGTTTTAGCATTAGAAAGTGTTTTGGCAAACGGTGAAATACTGCAAACAAAACCTCAAAGCATGGAACAAGCACAATTACTTGCTCAGCAGGAGGGTACAGAAGCAAAATTAATGCAACAAGTACTTAACTCATGTGTTGATAATCGCGTACAGATTTTAGAAAAATTTCCGCGCTTAAATCGATTTTTAACAGGCTACGACTTAGAAAACGTATTCAATCATGACATGTCTATGGTTGACTTAAGTCGTATTATTACCGGCTCAGAAGGCTCGTTAGCCTTTGTTTGTGAAGCAAAACTAAACTTAACGCCTATTGCGAATGCTAAAACGTTAATTAATATTAAATATGACAGCTTTGACTCAGCACTACGCCACTCTCCACGCTTAGTAGAAGCGAAAGCGACTTCTGTTGAAACTATAGACAGTACAGTACTTAATTTAGCAAAACAGGATATTGTATGGCAATTAGTCAGTGATATGCTGCAAGATGTTGATGGCGCGGTTATGGACGGCATCAACATGGTGGAATACAACGGCGAAAGTATTGAAAGTGTTGCCGACCAAGTATCTGCTTTATGCGCAGAGCTTGATAAAGATATTGCTAATAAAACCGGCGTTATTGGTTATCAAGTAACATCTGATCTTACCAGCATAGGTAAATTGTATACTATGCGTAAGAAAGCCGTAGGCTTGTTGGGCAATACCAAAGGCAGCCAAAAACCGCTAGCATTTGCTGAAGACACTGCAGTACCACCTGAAAACTTAGCCGATTATATAGTTGAATTTAGAGCATTACTCGATGGTTACGGTTTGCACTACGGTATGTTCGGTCATGTTGATGCCGGAGTTTTACACGTGCGACCAGCACTCGATATGTGTGACCCTGAACAAGAAGTTTTACTGAGAGATATTTCAGATAAAGTGGTGGCGTTAACGGCTAAATATGGCGGGTTAATGTGGGGTGAACATGGTAAAGGTTACCGCAGTGAATACGGTCCTGAGTTTTTTGGCGAGACATTATTTCTTGAATTAAGAAAAATTAAAGCCGCTTTTGACCCACTAAATAAAATGAATCCAGGTAAAATTTGTACGCCTTATCTTTCGACAGAAAAACTAGTTTCTGTGGATGATAAAAAACGTGGTTTTTATGACAGACAAATCTCTACTAAGGTAAAGACTTCTTTTAATTCAGCGCTCGATTGCAACGGTAACGGTTTATGTTTCAATTACGATTTAGATAGCCCTATGTGTCCTTCTAGCAAGGTAACGCGTGACCGAAGGCAGTCTCCGAAAGGTAGAGCTGGTTTGATGCGTGAGTGGTTACGCTTATTAGAGACTAAAGGTGTTGATGTGCTTGCTATGGAGCAAAAAATTCAAAACTGGTCCGTTAAAAGCCTATTAGACAAGGTGAAAAACCGTTTAACTAACGTTTTAAATCGGGATGATGCAGATGACTTTTCTCATGAAGTTATGGAAGCAATGCAAGGATGTTTAGCCTGTAAAGCTTGTGCGAGTCAATGCCCAGTTAAGGTTGATGTACCTGATTTTAGAGCGCGTTTTATCAACCTATATCACACCCGCTATTTTAGACCTTTAAAAGATCATTTAGTGGCGAATGTAGAGTGGATGACACCATTGATGGCTAAAACACCAAAACTAGTTAACAGTGTTTTAGCCTCAAGTATTTACGATAAATTATCGCAAGTCTCTATTGGTTATGTTGATACGCCTTTATTATCAATTCCGACATTAACACAAAGAATAGCACAGCATAAATTTACCTCTTTTGATTTATCAGCATTGAAAACTATGAATGCTGATAAACGTGCTAAAGCACTCTTAATTGTGCAAGACCCGTTTACATCCTTCTATGATGCAAAAGTTGTTGAAGATTTTATGTTATTAGCTAGAAAGCTAGGATTCGACCCGATACTTTTACCTTTCAAACCCAATGGTAAACCGCAGCATGTAAAAGGTTTTTTAGCTAAATTTGCTAAAACAGCTAAAAACACGGCGGAGTTTTTAAATGAAGTACACCAACTTGATATACCTATGGTAGGTTTAGACGCTTCATTAGCCTTATGTTTTAGAGATGAATATAAGCAAGCACTAGGGGAAGATCGTGGTGATTTTGAAGTTAAATTGGCACATGAGTGGCTGATAACACTCATAGATAACAGCGTTAGTCCTGTAATTACAGTACAAAGCGCTAGTAGCATAGCTTATAAATTATTTGCCCATTGTACTGAAAAGACTGCCTTAGCTGGCAGTGAAGGGCAGTGGGTAAAGATTTTCAAACATTTTGGTTTAAATTTATCTAATACCTCGTTAGGTTGCTGTGGCATGGCTGGTACGTATGGACATGAAAAAGTGAATCTTAATAACTCTACATCGCTTTATAAAATGAGCTGGCAGGATAAAGTAGCACAATTAGCCACTGAGCAAATCTTAGTTACTGGCTATTCGTGTCGAAGCCAGATAAAACGTTTAGACAACAAAGTTACACTGCACCCGGTGCAAGCTTTGCTAAAAGAATTATAAAGCTTTCAGGTAAAGCCAGCTAATATATCCAGCACTTTAAAACAAAAAAAGCACCTTAGGTGCTTTTTTATTTTTATAGGTCAGTTTTAATACTGATAACTGATAACTGATAACTGATAACTGATAACTGATAACTGATAACTGATAGCTGATAGCTGATAGTTGATAGTTGATAGCTATACTTACTTAGCACCTGCAGCAATAATATTACGTGCCATTTCATCAGCAATATAACCCGTAGGCATACTGTTTGATTCTGCTGTTTCAAAAACAGTCATCAAAGTGTTATAGATATTCTCTACTAACTTTGTTGCACTTTTCGCACAATAAGGTTCAGGATAAATCTCTAATGCCACATTAATAATACCACCGGCATTGATAACATAATCAGGTGCGTACAAAATACCTTTTTCAAGTAAAGCTTTGTCATGACGTGATTCTGCTAATTGGTTATTTGCACAACCCGCGATAATACTTGCTTTCAATTGCACGATTGTTTCATCATTAATAGATGCACCAAGTGCACAAGGAGAGTACACATCAACATCTTGGCTATAGATTTCATCTAAACCAACAACGGTAGCATTTAGCTCTTTTGCTGCTCTATCTAAAGCGACTGGGTTAATATCAGTTACGATCAATTCTGCACCTGCAGCATGTAATTTTTCACAAAGTGAATAACCTACGCTACCTAAGCCTTGAACGGCTACTTTAATGCCCGTTAATTCGTCCTTTCCTAACTTAAACTTAACAGCTGCTTTAATGCCTAAAAAAGTACCTAATGCAGTGAAAGGACCAGGATTACCACTTTTGCCTTCAAGTCCTGAAACGAACGCTGTGCTTTGGTTAACAATTGCCATATCACCTGTTGTGATATTAATATCTTCTGCAGTGTAGTAACGGCCATTTAAATTATTAACCGCATGGCCGAAGGCTTTAAATAATGCGTCTGATTTTAATGTTTTGGCATCACCAATAATAACGCCTTTACCACCGCCAAGCTTTAAACCGGCCATAGCATTTTTATATGTCATGCCTTTAGATAAACGTAATACATCTTTAAGAGCGGCTTCATCGCTTGCATAATCCCAAAAACGACACCCACCGGCAGCAGGGCCTAATGCGGTACTATGAACAGCTATGATAGCTTTAAGTCCTGATGCGTCGTCACTACAGTATACAACTTGCTCGTGGTTATCAAAATCTACTAAATCAAAAACGGCCACTATCGAAATCTCCAATGATTTGAAAATAGTTTAAGTATTATTTTTTACTTAAACTAGGGTTGTAATAATTCGCTGCGCACAATACCATTTAGGCAATTGCTTCGCTACTGAAGCTGCGAATAAATTTGTACTTTGCTGTGAACTAATTCATACAAACTTTCTTAATGTTAATAACTTATTAATATAAACAATAAAAAGACCATAAATATGACAAAAAAATTAGAAATGACTCAAGACGAACAACAAGCTTGGGTTCGCGAACAATATTTAAAAGCTACTAAGTATCTAGCGCAAAAAGGCTTGGTCACTGAGAGCGTAGCAGATACAGAAAGCCGTTATTTAATTCCATTAATGGCGGTTTGGAAAATTAATTTAATCGACAAAACCAAAGTGTGGGTTATTAGTGGAGATTTACCGACAGATCATCTTGTTTTAGAAGAAAATGAATCAGCACGTAATGTTTTACGTCACTTTACTTTTAAATGGCAAATACAAGCAGACGGACTTTTAAAAAGTGATTCTCAAGAACAAGTTGACTATGCGAAATTATTAATGTCTAAGGCCGAAGGTCTTTATCAACTTTATGCTAAAGATGATGTATGGGCTTAACAGTTCATTGTAATAAATGTTGGTGATTATCTAAGTCAATTTAATGGCTTAGATAATACTTCGCTGGGGTGACTTGTTCCAAAAGACAGGTCATTTTTTGTTTAGGCATGCCAGCCTCCATAAAAACCGCCCCGGTTGTATTAAAATTATATTGACGAAAATAATCGATAATCTCTAAAGGGCTATAAATAAATATTTCTTTTAACTCCATTTCCTTGGCTATGTTAAAAAGCTTTTCTAAGATAATTTTATCCACTTGATCTTTACGGCAGTCTTTTAGCACGGCAATACGACTAATTTCTCCGCTTGATAAAATTCGCCCTGTACCAATGGGTTCTTGGGTTTTATCGTGACAAGCCAGTACATGATTAGCAAAGTAATCTTTTCGATCAAACTCAATTCTCTTAGGTATTCGCCATTCATAAACAAATACCTGCTCTCTGACATTTTTTAAAAGTGGGGCTGCTTGCTCCCACTGTACTCTACTAACTGTGTATGACATTTTTTAATCTATATACCAATAACCCTTATTTAATACACTAGTTAATAATTGTTTGTTTTTCAAACAAATTGCGAGATTTTTAACTTCATGAGTAGTTAAAGGTTGTTGTTGTGCTAATTTTTCGCCCAATGGAAGAGTTTGATTATCGAGTAAAAAGCTCTCACCATTGATAAATAGTGTTGTTTGTTCATCATTAATTAGTGCCACTTTTAAACCTGAAACCGGCATAAAATTAATCTCGGGTTCAGATAATATATCGTTGAGTTTACTTTCATCTATATCTTCAACCGGTACTAATATTTCCATGGCATGATGACCTTGGGTTAAATATTGCCCGATAAACTGTTCGTAAAATGACTCTTGTTCAAGCTGCTGCAACATAAATGCTTTTAGTTGTTGCTTATCTTTTGGTGTAATGAGGTAACTCGTATTCGTTAACGCTCTAGCTGGATCACTAAACCTTTCTTCGCCTAAGTTATTATCAATCAGTTTATCAGCAAAATTTGACCATAAATCTTGGCTAGAAGGCGCTTGGAAACCAATAGAGAAATTGACTGAATTTTCAATTGATATGCCTTTATGCGGATGATTAGGTGGAATATAAAGTAAATCTCCGGCTTGGGTAATTTCATCAATAACAGGCGTAAACTCAGAAACTTGTTTCAGATCTGCATGGGGTAACAGGTTGGTTAAAGTGTTGTCAGGTGCGCCCACTTGCCAATGTCTTTTTCCACTGCCTTGAACAATAAATACATCGTATTGATCTAAATGTGCACCAACACCACCATTTGGCGTTGAAAAACTTACCATGACATCGTCTATTCGCCAGTTAGGTATAAACGAAAATGGCGTTAACAGGGCATCTGTTGGTCGAGACCAGTTGTTGACTGCTTGCACTAATAAAGTCCAATGAGATTCACCGTATTGAGAGAAATCTTCAAATGGACCATGATCAACCTGCCAATTGTCACTATTATCAACACTGATAATGCGAGACTCAATTTCAGCCTCCATCGCTAATCCGGCTAATTCATCAGCAGAAATTGTATCTTTAAAGTTTGAAAAGGCTTGTTTGATCAGCAAAGGTTTTTTTTGCCAGTACTCTTTAAGAAATATTTCTGGAGATAAATCTCCCCAATTTAACGATTCTAAATTCATTTTTAACCCTTATAATCAACAGTACTAGCGCAATGTAAATACTAAAATAAACATGCTTACAATGTCGGTACTATTGATTGTTTTAAATAGTAAATAACTCAATAGTCAATAACTAAAGAGCAAATAACAAAAAGGGAGCCTACCGGATCCCTTTATTATTAACTTTTTAAGTTTATTTTATTGTAATGAGCTTAGTCTAGCTCATTGATAAACTCTACCGCGCGACCAATATAAGACGCTGGTGTCATTTCACAAAGCTGTGCTTTTGCAGCATCTGGTAATTCTAACGTCATAATAAATTCGCGCATTGAATCACCGTTAACACGTTTACCACGCGTTAATTCTTTAAGTTTTTCATATGGCTTTTCAATGCCGTATCTGCGCATTACCGTTTGAATTGGCTCAGCTAATACTTCCCAGTTTGAGTCAAGTTCAGCTAATAAGTTTGCTTCATTAACTTGTAATTTGCTGATGCCTTTACGTGTTGCTTGATAAGCAATTAACGTATGCGCAAAACCAACGCCTAAGTTACGAAGTACCGTAGAGTCAGTTAAGTCACGCTGCCAGCGAGAGATAGGTAACTTCTGTGCTAAATGCGTGAATAATGCGTTCGCAATGCCTAAGTTACCTTCAGAGTTTTCAAAATCTATTGGGTTAACTTTATGTGGCATTGTTGATGAGCCAATTTCACCCGCAATGGTTTTTTGCTTGAAATGCCCCATAGCGATGTAACCCCAAATATCACGATCGAAATCAATAAGAATGGTATTAAAGCGTGCAATGGCGTCAAATAGTTCAGCAATGTAATCATGCGGTTCAATTTGTGTTGTAAATGCGTTGAAGCTTAAGCCTAATGAATTAACAAATTCATCAGCAAAATTATGCCAATTTACTTCAGGGTATGCTGATAAATGCGCATTGTAGTTACCCACTGCACCATTAATTTTACCTAACATTTCAACTTGAGCAATTTGCTGACGTTGGCGCTTTAGACGCACGTAAACATTGGCCATTTCTTTACCTAGCGTACTAGGTGAAGCCGGTTGACCATGAGTACGACACATCATAGGTATATTTTTATATTCAACGGCTAATGCTTTTATATCAGCTAGAATATCGTCAATCATAGGCATTAGTACGTTTTCACGACAGTCAGATAACATTAAACCGTGTGAAAGGTTGTTAATGTCTTCAGACGTACAAGCAAAATGAATAAACTCAGTAATGGCATTTAATTCAGCATTAGCGCTAATTTTTTCTTTTAGAAAATACTCAACGGCTTTTACATCATGGTTAGTTGTTGCTTCAATGTCTTTGATATTTTGAGCGTCAGCTTCTGAAAATTCACTCACAATAGCATCTAACAGAGCATTAGCTTGGGCAGAGAAGGCAGGAACTTCGGCTATTTCAGCGGTAGCCGCTAATTTTTGTAACCAACGTACTTCTACTGTTACACGGTATTTAATTAAGCCAAACTCGCTAAAAATAGGGCGTAATGATTTAACTTTACTACCATAACGACCGTCAACCGGTGATATCGCAGTTAATGCTGAAAGTTCCATAGTATATTCCTGAGGTTATATTTAAATTTCTTTAAGTAATTGTTGGGCGCACGCGACCATTTTTGTGCGACCAAAGAGTATATTTCTACGTTTTCCACCAACTTGACGCCATAACACACTTGAACGGATACCGGCGAGTAATAGCGCACGAATTTTATGTTGGTTACTTTGCTGCTTTAGTAAGCTTGGTTCGCCAGCAACTTGTATTGGTGTACCAATAGGGCTGAGTAAGTCGCTGTAAATACTGGCTAAACTAGCAACAAGTGTTTCGCTGATAATATCGTAGTGTGCTAATTGACGTTGGCTTTGTTCAATGCGGTCACCCAAAAGTGCTAACTGACCTTTTTTGTTAGCTAATCGTCTTTCTAAACCTAATAAGCTGACAACATAACGGGTTAATTCTGGGTCTTTTTCTTTTGTTTGATTGCCTAATTGTTCTATTAAAGCTTTTAAGCCAGATTTTAAATGCGCTATATCGTTACTATAAACGTCTAAAATATTGTCGGGTGAAGTCACCATAATACTGTTGAGCATAATGCCAAGCTCTGACTCTTCTATTGTTCCAGTACGCGCTAAGTTCTGCACTAACACGGCAGTTTGACATACTGCTGCTAAGGTAATTGTTTGTTTTTCTAAATTATTCATGAATATCTTTTATTAGCGAATCAGGGAATTAATAATACCGCCACCAAGGCAAATATTATCTTGATAAAACACCACAGATTGTCCTGGTGTTACTGAGCTTTGTGATTCTGAAAACATCACTAAGTATTCACCATTAGCCATAGGTGATAAGTTACAGGCAACATCTTCTTGGCGGTAGCGGGTTTTTACTGTGCAACTAATCGGCGCTGTTAAGTCAACGCGATCAACTAAGTGTAATTGATTAGCAATTAAACCTTTAGAAAATAGGCGAGGGTGGTCCTGTCCTTGACCAACAATTAATACGTTACGCTCAAGATCTTTATCAACCACATACCATGGCGCTTCACCGGCATTTGCAAGTCCGCCAATACGTAGCCCTTTGCGCTGACCTAAGGTGTGATACATTAAACCGTCGTGTTCACCAATAGCTTCACCTTCAGGTGTTTCAATAACGCCTGGCTGTGCCGGTAAGTATTTACCTAAGAAATCTTTAAATTTACGCTCACCAATAAAACATATGCCCGTGCTGTCTTTTTTATTGTGCGTGATCAAGTCAGCTTTTTCAGCAATAGCACGTACTTCAGGTTTCTCAATATGTCCAACAGGAAATAATGTTCTGCCGACTTGCTGATGACTTAATGTGTATAGAAAATAGCTTTGATCTTTATTGCTGTCCAAACCTCGGTGCATTTGCCATTTGCCATTACAATATTCACGTTGAACATAATGCCCCGTAGCAATGTAATCAGCGCCTAAATCTTCACAGGCAAATTCAAGAAATGCTTTAAATTTAATTTCTTTATTACACATAATATCAGGGTTAGGTGTTCTTCCTGCTTTATATTCAGCAAGAAAATACTCAAACACGTTATCCCAATATTCGGTAGCAAAATTTATAGTATGAAGTTTAATGCCTAGTTTCTTACAAACATTTTCTGCATCTGCTAAGTCTTCAGCAGCGGCACAATACTCATCATTATCATCTTCTTCCCAGTTCTTCATGAACAAACCTTCAACTTGGTAGCCTTGTTCAATTAATAAGTAAGCAGAAACTGATGAGTCAACACCACCCGACATACCGACGATAACTTTCGTGTCTTTAGGTAATTTCTCGTTTGGCGCAGTTGAGTTTAGATTTACATGTTCGTTAGAGGTCATGACAACTATATTTCTATGGAAAATGGCGCGAAATTATAGCATGGTCATTCAGCGTGATGATAGATTAAAGATTAGATTTTAGGTGACTTAATGGAATTTTTTTGCCGCTAAGGTAGTCTTCGATGCATTCAAGCACTAATGAACTGCGTAATTGAGCAGATTTTGCTTTAATTTCATCATATGTTAACCAATGACATGCAAGAATTTCAGTATCTTGTGGTTTGCATGGTTCAAAACAGTCACGTTCAATAACAAAGCAAAATCGTAAATAATACAGCGATAAAGATGCTCGAAAATAATAATAAATACCACTGAGGTAATCTACAGAGCTAATTAATCCCGTTTCTTCTTCAAGCTCTCGTATTGCCGCGTCAACTAAGTTTTCATTAGCTTCTAGATGGCCAGCAGGTTGATTATATACTGTACGTCCATTTTCAATCTCCTCTACTAATAAAAATTTACCTTGGCAAACAACGACAACGGCAACGGTTGTATTAGGCTTAAATTGCGCACTGCCATGCGGATTTGTAATTAAATCATTCATGTTTTACTCTCTTATATTCACCATTGTTAATACCATCTAAAGTCCATTTTCCTATGCTATATCGAATTAATCTTAAAGTAGGAAAGCCAATATGGGCGGTCATTCTTCTAACTTGTCTGTTTTTCCCTTCCTGTAAGGTTATTTCTAGCCAAGTGGTAGGAATAGCAGCACGCTCTCGTATGGCTGGTACTCGAGGCCAAATATTGGGCTCTGTAATTATGCTAACTTTTGCTGGCTTAGTGAGTCCATCTTTAAGATTTAAACCTTGTCGAAAGGCAATAAGATCATCTTCAGTCGGGGCACCTTCAACTTGTGCCCAATACACTTTACTGGTTTTTTGGCTCGGATTAGCTAATTTATGCTGAAGTTTGCCGTCATTAGTTAATAGCAGTAATCCTTCACTATCTCTGTCTAAACGTCCTGCCGCATAAACATCCTTTACATCAACATAATCTTTAAGGGTTTTTCTATTTTGATCATCAGTAAATTGGCATAGTACGTCAAAGGGTTTGTTAAAAAGTACAATTTCAGGGCTAAAGTCAACTGGTCGTACCTTTTGTGGTTTTCGCTTATATTTAGCCGTAAGTTTTTGATTTTGTTTTATTGTCACAAATATTAACTCTATAAAATTTTGTTAGAAAATAATTCATCTATTTTAATGCGCTTTGAATTCCTATATTATGCGCGCGAAAATATTTTTTATCGATAAAATGAATAATTATTCGTAATTGAATGTGTATTCATTTTATCGATATATGGCAAATCAGCAAAGGATTTTAAATGACCACAGATACATCAAAAATTATTTATACAATTACCGATGAAGCGCCAGCTTTAGCTACGCACTCTTTTTTACCTATCGTAAAAGCATTTACTGCTTCTTCAGCAATCGATGTTGAAACGCGCGATATTTCATTGGCCGGTCGTATAATTTCTAATTTCCCTAAATATTTAACAGCTGAGCAACGTATGGACGATGCATTAGCTGAGCTTGGCGAATTAGCAAAAACACCTGAAGCTAACATTATTAAATTACCTAATATTTCTGCTTCTATTCCTCAGTTACAAGCGGCAATAAAAGAATTACAAGCGAAAGGTTATAACTTACCTAATTACCCTGAAGAGCCACAAAACGAAGCTGAAGAGTCAATTAAATTAACTTACGCTAAAGTACTTGGCTCTGCAGTAAACCCGGTTTTACGTGAAGGTAACTCTGATCGTCGTGCACCTGGTTCAGTTAAGCAATATGCGCGTACTAACCCACACTCAATGGGTAAATGGTCGCCTACGACTAAATCACATGTTGCACATATGCAATCAGGTGATTTTTACGGTAGCGAAAAGTCAACGACCATTAATGGCGCAACTAACGTTAAAATCGAATTTGTTGCTCAAAATGGTGATGTTACTTTATTAAAAGAGCATTTACCTTTACTTGATAAAGAAGTTATTGATGCTTCAGTGATGAGTAAAAAAGCATTAGTTGAATTTTTTACTGCTGAAACAGAAAAAGCTAAATCTGAAAATGTTTTACTTTCTCTTCACTTAAAAGCCACTATGATGAAAGTGTCTGACCCAATTATGTTTGGTCATGCTGTAAAAGTATTCTACAAAGATGTTTTTGAAAAACACGGCGCTACTTTTAATCAATTAGGTGTTGATGCCAATAACGGTATTGGTGATGTTTACACTAAAATTGGCCGCTTATCTGATGAAAAGAAAGCTGAAATTGAAGCTGATATTAATGCCGTTTATGTTACACGTCCTGAATTAGCTATGGTTGATTCTGATAAAGGTATCACTAATTTACATGTACCAAGTGATGTAATTATTGATGCGTCTATGCCAGCTGCATTACGTGCTTCAGGTATGATGTGGGCACCAGATGGAACGCAAAAAGAAACTAAATTTATGATCCCTGATCGTAACTACGCAGGTGTATTTTCTGCAGTTGTTGATTTTTGTCGTGAAAACGGTGCATTTAACCCAACTACAATGGGCACAGTACCAAATGTTGGCTTAATGGCGCAAAAAGCTGAAGAGTATGGTTCACATGACAAAACTTTCACTATGTCTGGTGAAGGTACAATGCGTGTTGTTGACGATAGTGGTACAACATTATTAGAGCACGCGGTTAGCGAAGGCGATATCTGGAGAATGTGTCAAGCTAAAGATGCACCGATCCAAGATTGGGTTAAATTAGCCGTAACACGTGCTAAGGCAACTAACGTTCCTGCTATTTTCTGGTTAGATGCTAACCGAGGTCACGATGCTGAAATGATCAAGAAAGTTAATACTTACCTTGCTGATCACGACACTACCGGCCTAGATATTCAAATTATGGCGCCTGTTGAAGCCTGTGATTACACATTAGCTCGCGTTGCTAAAGGTGAAGATACTATTTCAGTAACAGGTAACGTACTACGTGATTACCTAACTGATTTATTCCCAATTTTAGAACTAGGTACTAGTGCTAAAATGCTTTCAATTGTACCATTAATGAATGGCGGTGGTTTATTTGAAACGGGTGCTGGTGGCTCAGCGCCTAAGCACGTACAACAGTTCGAAAAAGAAAACCACTTACGTTGGGACTCTTTAGGTGAGTTTTTAGCTTTAGCGGCTTCTTTAGAGCACTTAAGCGTAAATACTGGTAATGCGAAAGCACAAGTATTAGCAGACACACTCGATGAAGCTACAGCTAAGTTCTTGCAAGAGAATAAATCACCATCTCGTCGTGTTAACGAGCTAGATAACCGAGGTTCACATTTTTACCTTGCTATGTATTGGGCACAAGCTTTGGCTGAACAAAATAAAGACGAAACTTTAAAATCAAGTTTTGTTGCTGTTGCTCAAGCGTTAACTAAGCAAGAAGCAAAAATTGTTGAGGAACTTAACAGTGCTCAAGGGCCTAGCATGAACATTAATGGTTATTACTTTGCTGATACAGCTTTAGCTGAAAAAGCTATGCGTCCAAGTGCAACGTTAAATACTATTTTATCTAGCTTACTTTAATTATTTATTAAACATAAGTTAGTCAAAAGCTAGGCAATTGCCTAGCTTTTTTTTGCCTGAAATTTAAGCTCTTATACAAAGAGTGATATGAAAATAAACCCATTTATTTCCTATAAAAGTTTGCAATTAAATTAAAGCAACGGTTTAATCATTCATAGCAGTTATACTAAACATCATGATTTCAGTATTAGTGTCGCTGCGCTTTTTCTATTAGTTTAAGGGAAAAGAAACTAGCAAACGGCTATTTTTATTAGTAAATTTAGGAGAACTCGTATGTCGAACCATGTAATTATTCCTAGTGCAGGCGCTAAAATCACCTCAGAACAAGGTTTGTTAAAAGTACCTAATAACCCAATTATCCCATTTATCGAAGGCGATGGAATAGGTGTCGATGTTACCCCACCTATGATGAAAGTTGTTGATGCTGCAGTAACTAAAGCTTATGGCAGTGAAAAGAAAATTCATTGGATGGAAGTTTATGCCGGTGAAAAAGCAACGCAAATGTATGATTCTGAAACTTGGTTGCCTGATGAAACTTTAGACATGTTCAAAGAATATAAAGTGGGCATAAAAGGTCCGCTTACAACCCCTGTTGGTGGTGGTATGCGCTCTTTAAACGTTGCTTTAAGGCAGATTCTTGATTTATATGTATGTCAGCGACCAGTGCAATGGTTTACCGGTGTTCCAAGCCCAGTAAAGAAGCCTAGCGAAGTAGATATGGTTATTTTTAGAGAAAACTCTGAAGACATATACGCAGGTATTGAATACCAAGCAGGTACAGATCAAGCTAACAAGATGATCAAATTTTTAACGGAAGAAATGGGTGTTACAAAAATTCGTTTCCAAGAGAATTGTGGTATTGGTATTAAACCTGTTTCTAAAGAAGGTACCCAAAGATTAGTTCGTAAAGCTATTCAGTACGCTATAGATAATGATCGTGAGTCAGTTACTTTAGTGCACAAAGGCAACATCATGAAATTTACTGAAGGTGCCTTCAAAGAGTGGGGTTATGAATTAGCGAGAGAAGAGTTCGGTGCTGATTTAATGAATGGCGGTCCTTGGTGTACGCTTAAAAACCCTAATACAGGGAAAGAAATTATCATCAAAGATGTAATTGCTGATGCTATGCTGCAACAAATTCTATTACGTCCGGCAGAGTATAGCGTAATTGCTACTTTAAATTTAAACGGTGACTATTTATCAGATGCCTTAGCAGCACAAGTGGGTGGTATTGGTATAGCACCTGGCGCTAACTTAAATGATGATGTTGCTATTTTTGAAGCGACTCATGGCACAGCACCCAAATATGCGGGTCTAAATAAAGTAAATCCAGGTTCAGTTATATTATCTGCTGAAATGATGTTAAGACATATGGGGTGGACTGAAGCGGCTAACTTACTGTTAAAAGGCATGTCTGGTGCTATCAATGCGAAAACAGTGACTTATGATTTTGAACGTTTAATGGATAATGCAACCTTAGTCACTTGTTCTGAATTTGGTGATTGTATTATTGATAATATGTAAACTGATAATACGTAAAACGTAGCACCATTTAGGTGCTAATAAATTTATCAAAATTTTTAAGGTAAATTAAAATCGTTAAACATAAAAAAACACAGCTAAATAGCTGTGTTTTTATTTTTTAATATTTTCAGTTTATTATTAATTGTCTGAGTCTGATTCTATTTCTGATGGAGTAATACTTGCTGCGTGATCACCTTTTGGGCCAGCATTTAACTCGTAATTAACATCTTGACCCGCTTTTAACGTACGGTATCCTTCCATTTGAATTGTTGAATAATGAGCGAAAATATCTTCACCACCATCCTCTGGACGAATAAAACCAAAACCTTTCGCATTATTAAACCATTTAACTGTACCGTGAGCCATACATCAACATCCTTCTAAATTCATCGGTAATTAGGTATGCTTTCCACAAAGCATTATCTTAAGTATCATTTTTACGCTACATGACTAAAAAATAGCCATTAAAGTAAATCGTAGATAATAATTAAAAATAGTCAAGTATTAAGTAACATATTTTAATTTTTTAGTTATTATTTTTTAAATCTCAAGCAAAATTTAACTGACAGACTAATATAGAATTATGAGTAAATGGAAAGAATTAATAGGTGATCAAACAGTTCTTGATGACGAGGTTATTGAAAAATTTGATAAACCCCCAATGTATACAGTTGTGCTTTTAAATGATGACTACACACCGATGGATTTCGTTATTGATGTGTTATGTAGATTTTTTAATATGGATTCAGAACAAGCAACAGATGTGATGTTAGCGATTCATTATAAAGGGAAGGGACGTTGTGGTACCTTTACAGCTGAAGTAGCAGAAACTAAAGTTGATCAAGTGCTAAGTTACGCAACGAGTAATGAACACCCGCTTAAATGTACTATGGAAAAAGCGTAATTACGCAAGATTTTAATGGGAGCAACCTATGCTGAATAAAGATTTAGAAGTATCGTTAAATATGGCTTTTCGTCAGGCTAAAGAGTCTCGCCATGAATTTATGACGGTTGAACACTTATTGTTGGCATTGTTAGACAATCCTTCATCTATTGATGCTTTAAAAGCATGCGGCGCAGAAATCGAAAATTTAAAAAAAGAGTTATTAGCATTTATTGCTGATACAACCCCAGTTATTCCTGCTGGAGAAGCTGAACGTGAAACTCAACCAACGCTTGGTTTCCAACGAGTTTTACAGCGTGCTGTTTTTCATGTGCAATCGTCAGGTAAAAGTGAAGTAAATGGGGCAAATGTACTTGTAGCAATATTTAGCGAGCAAGAATCTCAAGCAGCTTATTTCCTTAAAAAATCTGACATTACCCGTTTAGATATTGTTAATTTTATTTCTCATGGTATCGCAAAAGTTGAACAAGAAGGGATAAATAGTGGTGAGTCTCAAGCTCCCGCTGGTGAAGAAGAACCACGTACTATTGATAATTTCTCTACAAACCTAAACGAAGTAGCCTTAAAGGGGAATATAGATCCGCTAGTGGGGCGCGATAATGAATTAGAACGAACCTTACAAGTATTGAGTCGCCGCAGAAAAAATAATCCTTTATTTGTCGGTGAAGCAGGCGTTGGTAAAACCGCTATAGCTGAAGGCTTAGCAAACTTACTTGTTTCAGATAAAGCACCTGAGTTTTTAAAAGACGCGACTATTTATTCTTTAGATATGGGCGCATTGTTGGCTGGTACTAAATACCGCGGTGATTTTGAAAAACGCTTCAAAGCCTTGTTAAAAGAACTTGAACAAGACGGCAATGCAATTCTCTTTATTGATGAAATTCATACTATTATAGGCGCTGGTGCTGCCTCTGGTGGTATGCTTGATGCCTCAAACTTAATCAAACCGTTACTGTCATCAGGAAAGCTTCGATGCATGGGGTCAACAACGTATCAAGAATACCAAAGTATATTCGAAAAAGATCGTGCCTTAGCTCGTCGTTTCCAAAAAATTGATGTTGTTGAACCTAGCGTTGACGATACAACAAAAATTTTACATGGCTTAAAAGAAAAGTACGAGAGCCATCATGGCGTTAAATACTCTAATAATGCCTTGAGAGCTGCCGCGCAACTCTCAGCAAAATATATTAACGATAGATTTTTACCTGACAAAGCTATTGATGTAATTGATGAGGCGGGTGCTCGTCAGCAATTAGTTCCGGTATCTAAACGTAAAAAAACCATCAACAATACCGACATCGAGAATATCGTCGCTAAAATGGCACGTATCCCTGAAAAGTCGGTATCTTCAACAGAAGTCGATAGTTTAAAAACGCTTGACCGTAATTTAAAATTGGTTGTTTTTGGCCAAGATCATGCAATTGATGAGTTATCTTCTGTTATTCGTTTATCTCGAGCGGGCTTAGGTAATGAACACAAACCAATAGGCTCTTTTATATTTGCCGGCCCAACAGGCGTTGGTAAAACAGAGGTTACTCAACAACTCGCGAAAGTCTTAGGTGTAGAGTTACTGCGTTACGATATGTCTGAGTATATGGAAAAACATGCCGTTAGTCGTTTAATCGGCGCTCCTCCAGGTTACGTGGGTTATGAACAAGGTGGCTTATTAACAGATGCAGTGATTAAAAACCCGCATGCTGTTGTGTTGTTAGACGAAATAGAAAAAGCACATGAAGACGTTTACAACATTCTACTACAAGTGATGGATCACGGTACGTTAACTGATAATAACGGCCGTAAAGCTGATTTTAGAAATATTATTTTAGTGTTAACAACTAATGCAGGTGTTGCGCATACTGTTAAGCAATCTATTGGCTTTAAACAGCAAGATAATACCCTTGACGCTATGGAAGAAATAAACAAAGTATTTTCACCTGAGTTTCGTAATCGCTTAGATAATATTGTTTGGTTTAACCATTTGGGTGATGAGGTTATTCAACAAGTTGTAGATAAATTTATTGTTGAGCTGCAAGTCCAACTTGACGAGAAGGGGGTATCGTTAGAAGTCACCAAAGATGCTAAAAAATGGATGGCTAATAAGGGTTACGATAAAGCTATGGGTGCACGGCCAATGGCAAGGTTGATTCAAGAGCATTTGAAAAAACCATTGGCTAATGAACTCTTGTTTGGTGAGTTAACGCAAGGTGGAGTAGCAAAGGTTGCGGTTAAGAAAGACAAACTCGTTATTAACTATGAATCGAAGAAAGAGTTAGTCGAACACTAATGTTTAGCTAATACTTAGCACATAGATGTTCAATAGCATTTATGTGCTTTTTATTTATAGTTAAATAGCACAAGCTACACTAAGTTTATCTTTTTTAAGATATAAAAAAACCGAGCAAGCTCGGTTTTTTGTTTTTAAATTGGCAATAACAAAAATTTTAGTTATAAAAAAACGCTTTGTTAAGCAAAAGCGCTTTTAAAACTAAAACTTGAAATATTTATCTAGCACGGAAGATAATACGACCTTTAGATAAGTCATAAGGTGTTAATTCAACAGTAACTTTGTCGCCAGTTAATATACGAATGTAGTTTTTGCGCATTTTCCCAGAAATATGAGCAGTAACAACATGGCCATTTTCTAGTTCAACACGGAACATAGTATTTGGCAAAGTATCTAAAACAGTACCTTGCATTTCAATATTTTCTTCTTTCGCCATTGGGCGCCGAACCTCTAAATTAGTGCGTAAATAAAAAGCTGCGCAGATAATGCCGAATTGCGGCGCTAATGTAAAGCTATAGTGTTATTTATTTACCGTTTGCCATTGATTTTCTACTAATATTTGATGGGCTTTGTAGCGGTCTTTATAATTCATTTTACTGCATGTTTCTATTTGGTAGCCAAGGTAGAGAAACTGTCGATTCTGTTGAGCAGCGATTTCAATTTGTTTTAGTATAGAATACACCCCTAAACCGTAGCTTTTATAATTGGGATCATAAAAAGTATAAACAGCAGAAAGGGCGTTTGGTATGTCATCTGTTACTGCAACACTGATTAAAATATCATTATGCCAAATTTCGATGTAGCACTGCTCAGTAATATTGTTTTGGGTAAAACTTTTAAATTGTTCTTCTGAGGCTGGGAACATACTACCATCGTGATGCACAGTGTTAATATACCGCTCATAAAGCGGATAGTAACTTGCTTTGATCGTCCGGCTTAACAAAACTTTAAAATGTTGGTTACGTTTGAAAATACGCTTTTGACTTTTCGATGGAATAAACTCCTGAACTAGAACTCGTAACGATTTACATGCTTGGCAAGCAACACAATGAGGCCGATAAATATCATCACCGCTGCGGCGAAAACCTTGCTGCATTAGCCAACCATAATGTTCTCTATTATGTAAACTTTCATCAACAGCAATTAACAGGCGCTCTTCTTGTTCTGGTAAATAATTGCAAGAAAAAGGCTTTGTAATGCCAAGTTTATAATTATTATTCATTGGTGATTTTACTCGCAGACTTTAAATGTAAGGCTTAAGGTCTGCATGATATAAATGTTGTAGGCTTAAGGTTATTTTGCGGATTTTAACGTTATATATGCAGACTCAAAATCGCCAAGGCTAAAATACGTTTCAGCTAACATTTGCATTAATTCGATTTTATCTCGTGCCATTTGGTAGGTTTCGGCAAGTGTAATGGTCTCTAATAGTAAGGTTTTACATTCAATAAATGCTTTATTTTGCGCTAATATTTTTGCCATATTCTTACGTACATGTATTTTAACTCTTTCAGATGCACTTAAATCTGCAGCAATAATAGCTTCATTCAAGTATTTTTTAGCCTCTTTTATGTTCCCAAGATTATTTTGATACTCTGACAACCTAGACAATGAAAATGCTTGATTGAGCTTGTTTTTATCTTTTAATGCTTGTCGGTAAGACTTTAACATCCAGACACTGGCATCTTGCCAGTTTTCTATTGCTTGATAAATTCTAGCAAGATTATAATAACCAATAGATAAGTAATGTGGGGTATCTATTTTTTCATATATTGTATTTGCTTGATGTTGATATTTCAGTGCAACTTTTATGTTGCCTAGCCTTTTATTTACAGCACTAAACCTTTCTAAAATAATGGCTTTATCAAAAACATTGGGCATTAATTCTAAATATTTTATGGCGAGGGCTAAATCTTTTATCGCTTTATCATTACTTCCCAATAAATTATTAGCGTAAGCTCTCTCAACCAGTGCCGAAATTTTGTAAGTCGATAAGTTAAATTGCTCGGTTTTAATTACCGCCATATTAGCTGCTGCATAGAACTCATTAAACTGTCCGCGTTGAAAGTAACCTCTTGATTGACTAATAAGTACTCTCGCATGCCAGGTATCAGTTAGTAAACCAGTCGCTAAAGCTGCTTTTGAATATTTTAGAATATGTTCTGGTTGGTCAATGATGTAAGCGACTTCTGACTGAAGTACCATTAATTTCGCTTTTAAATTTACGTTGAGCTCAGGATCAACTAATAAAGACTCGATTTCATAAAATACAGCTTTCGGGTTTATAGAAATTTGGTTGTTTAATTTTCGTTCAATATTTGCAAGGTTGTACGAAAGAGCATAATTTGAATAGAGTGTAATGATTATTACCATTAACCA
Organism: Colwellia sp. NW0002-52-1; assembly: GCF_057550865.1. Taxonomy (NCBI): domain Bacteria; kingdom Pseudomonadati; phylum Pseudomonadota; class Gammaproteobacteria; order Alteromonadales; family Colwelliaceae; genus Colwellia; species Colwellia sp. NW0002-52-1. The sequence goes on from NZ_BAAJLU010000003.1 coordinate 30,223, forward strand.
AGTTGAATTTTTACGCAAACCTTCACCATAACTAAGCAATTTAATATCTATTATCATTATTAGCAAATTTCAACAATTATGCCTACTTATAAATTCAGTATTTTGGTGACGCTATCATCACTAATGTAATTTTTATACTGTATAAATCGATTGTCTTATAGTTATGTTAACGTTTTGGAATTGAATGTTAGGAGGTTATTTAGCTTTTTCTGTTAAATAAAAGCAAGGGTTTTAGTTTGCCAAAAGTTTATCGGCGGGATTATTTTTTTTGCAGCACTTTGGTATCCTAAAAACTGCTCTCTTGTAACTTCAATACAACCCATGTTAGCTAAAAAAGGGTTCAACATTTGGCAATCTATAAATTCAACATTAATTGATTTAAGTAATTTAGCTAAATACACAAGTGCTATTTTCGATGCATTACTTTGTCGGTAAAACATAGATTCGCCAGAGAAATAACCATTAATTGCTACACCATACAATCCGCCAACTAATTGCTCGTTATGCCATACTTCAATCGAGTGTGCTTTACCTTGTTCATGCAATAACCTATAAGCAGCTATCATAGGGTCAACAATCCAAGTTTCTTCTTGACGAAAGGGTGCATCAGCACATAGTGAAATAACTTGATTAAAGTCTTTGTTTATTGTGACGGTAAAAGTGTTTCTTTTAATTACTTTCTTTAAGGTTTTATTAATAACAAGTTGTGAAATATTAATAATGCCCCGTGGATCTGGGCTCCACCACATTACTGGCTCTCCATCACTAAACCATGGGAAAATACCGTTTTGATATGCTTGAAAGATTCGTTGAGGTGATAAGTCATCGCCGAAAGCGAGTAGACCATTAGGCTCGTTTAAAGCGGTAGTTAAATCAGGGAAAGTCGAGCTATTCGAAGTTATCCAAGGAATAGCCCGAGTCATTGCTTAGTGACTACCTTTTGCGTCTAAGTAACGCTCTGCATCAAGTGCAGCCATACAACCGGCACCTGCAGATGTAATTGCTTGACGGTAAATATGATCAGCAACATCACCAGCAGCATAAATGCCTTCAACACTCGTTTGTGTAGCATTGCCATCAGTGCCACTTTGAATAGTTAAATAACCATCTTTCATGTCAAGTTGGCCTTTGAATATATCAGTGTTTGGTTTATGGCCGATGGCAATAAACACACCCATAACATCAAATTCTTCCGTGGCATCTGAGTTCATGTCTTTAACACGTACACCAGTAACACCCATATTATCGCCTAGTACTTCGTCTAATGTGCGGTCTAGGTGTAAAACGATATTACCATTAGCCACTTTATCCATTAAGCGTTTAGTCAATATTTTCTCTGAACGGAAAGTATCACGACGGTGAATTAAATGAACTTCAGAAGCTATGTTAGATAAATAAAGCGCTTCTTCAACTGCGGTATTACCGCCACCAACAACAGCGACTTTTTGATTTTTATAGAAAAAACCGTCACAAGTTGCACAAGCCGAAACACCTTTACCCATAAAGGCTTCTTCAGAAGGTAAACCAAGATACATCGCAGATGCACCAGTACAAATAATAAGTGCATCACAGGTGTATAACCCTGAATCACCTTTAAGTTTGTATGGTTTCTCACTAAAATCTACTTCATTGATATGATCAAATATAATTTCAGTATCAAACTTTTCTGCATGTTTTTGCATGCGATCCATTAGTGCAGGTCCAGTAAGATCATCTGCATCACCTGGCCAGTTTTCTACTTCAGTGGTTGTGGTTAATTGACCACCTTGTTGTAAACCTGTGATCATCACAGGTTTTAAATTAGCACGTGCTGCATATACTGCGGCGGTATAGCCTGCAGGGCCTGAACCCAATATGAGTAACGGGCAATGTCTTGCTTCGCTCATGAACTACTCCAAAATAAATATGTTAATGTCTTAATAGTTGGGATTCTAAGTGATTATCTCAAGAGAGCAACAAAGAAATAATTATAAATAATAATTTCTTTCACAAATCTGCAAGGCAATTTTTACAAATGTACCTTTAGGTTTGTACTTTTACTGTTAAGTTAAACGCTTAAAAAACACAAAAGCCGCTTAAAATAAGCGGCTTTAAAACTTTTATTGTTACAAATTACAGAGTCGCTATTGCTACTTCTGGTGCAACGTATTCATAACCAAGTACGTCAGCAACTGGCTTGTAAGTTACTTTACCACCTAATACATTTAAACCGGCCATTAAGTGCGCGTCGTCGAGCAAGGCTTGCTTAGCACCTTTGTTAGCTAGTGTAACTGTAAATGGCATAGTTGCATTGGTTAATGCCATTGTAGATGTTCTTGCAACACCACCTGGCATGTTAGCAACACAGTAATGCACAACATCATCTACTACATATGTTGGATCTTGATGCGTAGTCGCTTTAGATGTTTCAAAACATCCGCCTTGGTCAATGGCAACATCAACAATAACAGCGCCTTTTTTCATCATTTTAATATGTTGTGCTGTTACTAATTTAGGTGCAGCTGCACCCGGAATTAATACTGCACCAATCACTAAGTCAGCTTCTACAATAAGTTGGTCCATAGCATCAGCAGTTGAATATACTGTTTTAAGACGACCATCAAATTCTGTATCTAACTGGCGTAAACGCGGTAATGAACGATCTAAAATAGTAACATCAGCACCCATTCCAACAGCCATACGTGCTGCTTGAGTACCAACAACACCACCACCAACAATAAGAACTTTTGCTGGAGCAACACCTGGAACACCACCTAATAAAGCACCTAAACCGCCTTGAGCTTTCTCAAGTGCATGTGCGCCTGCTTGAATTGACATACGACCGGCAACTTCAGACATAGGAGCTAAAAGTGGTAAACCGCCACCATTTTGTGTAACCGTTTCGTAAGCAATACAAGTTGCACCAGAAGCGATAAGAAGTTCGGTTTGTTTTGGATCTGGCGCTAAATGTAAGTAAGTAAAAAGTACTTGGCCAGGGCGAAGCATTTTACATTCATTTGGTTGAGGCTCTTTTACTTTGATGATCATATCTGCAGTAGCAAAAATTTCTGCTGCAGTATCGATAATTTTTGCACCAGCTGTAATGTATTGCTCATTTTCAAAGCCGATTGCTGCACCACCATTGTTTTCAACGATAACGTCATGGCCATTAACAACTAATTCTTTAACGCCTGCTGGAGTTAAGCCGATACGGTATTCGTGGTTTTTTATTTCTTTAGGTACACCGATAATCATAGTTTCTATCTCTGTTGTAAAATATGGCACTAGTATAGTGGCTTTATCTCGAATTAACGTGTCGTTATTTTTATTATGTTAGGATATAATCCTGCAAATATGTGTTTTGCTAGTGGATTATGTATGAATTCTTCGGTAGAAAAAAAAATAGATAGAATTGATAAAAATATCTTGTTTGAGTTACAAAAAAATGGACGTTTATCTAATATTGAACTTTCTAAAAGAGTCGGTTTAAGTGCTACCCCATGCCTTGAAAGGGTAAAACGATTAGAGAACGACAAATTTATTGTAGGTTATCAAGCTATTTTAAACCCCAAAAAATTAGATGCTGCATTGTTAGTTATTGTCGAAATTACTTTAACTAAAACCAGCCCCGATGTGTTTGACGATTTTTCTAGAGCAGTGCATGAATTAGACGTTATTCAAGAGTGTCATTTGGTGTCAGGTAATTTTGATTTTTTACTTAAAACCCGTGTTGCAGATATGGCCGCTTATCGTGAGTTATTAGGTAACACTTTGTTAAGATTACCAGCAGTCAGTGAAAGTAGAACTTATGTTGTTATGGAAGAGGTAAAATCTTCAAATAATTTACCTATAAAGCGATAAAAAGCTTTATTCACAGTAAATATTCGGTATTACGTTTTATTCATCGCTAATGTTTGGTATTTTAGCACTATTATAATGATAATTTTCAGAAGAGTGTGCTCTTGTCTTCTCCATCTCCAAAGTTAAATGGCGTTCAACGCCTGCTTGAAGCCGGACTTTTAGTGTCTTGCGTTTTTGCTATGTTTATCATGCTAGCATTATTTAGTTTCGATCCCGCTGATCCCGGATGGTCTCAAACCGGCTATCAAAGCCCAGTTCGTAATTTAGGCGGCGCGGTCGGTGCTTATTTATCTGACTTATTGCTAAATTTATTTGGCTTAATTGCATATAGTTTACCTTTTGTTATCGCCATAACAGGTTGGCTTTTATTTCAAAAATATCATCAATTAATCCGTCTAGATTATTTAACTTTAGGCTTAAAGTTTATTGGCTTTATTTTGTTTTATATTGGCATAACCTCAATAGCCAGCATGAACTTTGACGACGTATTTTATTTTTCGGCCGGTGGTATTTTAGGTGATGTATTAAGCAATTCTCTTATTCCATATTTTTCATTTGTTGGTAGCACATTATTATTTGTGACATTTTGTGGTTCAGGTTTTGTTTTATTAACCGGCATTTCGTTGCTTAAAGCTATTGATAAAGTAGGGGAGTTAACCATTAATGCTATTGAATACAGTTTAACTATACCTTCTTTAATTAAACATCATTTAGATACCAGTCCTGAGAAACCTTCAGACAAAGCTTCAGCCTTAAATACTGAACAAACCGATGACACATCCAATAGCAGTAATAAAGCCGCAATAAACGATAATTCCACTGATCATTACATCGCTTTTGAAAAAGAGTCTGATGAAATTAAAGAGGCAATGGAAGCCATCAGCGATACGCAACATGAAAGTTTGATCGCAAAAAGTAAAGATGACAGTGCTTATAATTATCGAGAAAATGAACCCTACGTTGATATAGACGAATTAATGGGTGAACCGCTTGCTATGAATGTTCAAGAGCATGTTAGTGATGATGAAATTGCTGCAGCTTTTGAGCCAGTTGAAAAAATTGTCATTGAAGAGCCAACAACATTACATGACAAAATTTATCAACAACTAGAAAAAGATAAACCCGATGAGCCTAACTATACTGATATGCCATCTTTAGATTTATTAGACCGTAAAGACAAAGTAGAAAACCCAATAGATCAAGAACAACTCGATATGGTTTCTCGCTTAGTTGAAGCTAAACTATTGGAGTTTGGCATAAAGGCTGAAGTGGTTGGTGTATTCCCTGGTCCAGTAATTACTCGCTTTGAACTAAACTTAGCACCAGGTGTTAAAGCGAGCAAAATTACCAATTTATCTAAAGATTTAGCACGTTCTTTATCTGCTAAAAGTGTCAGGGTTGTTGAAGTTATTGAAGGTAAATCAGTTATTGGTATTGAATTACCTAATAAACACCGAGAAACGGTATTTTTTGCTGACGTAATATCTTGCGAAAAATTTGCCAAGTCTAAATCAAACTTAGCCATGGCCATTGGTAGCGACATTTCTGGTCAACCGGTTATTGCCGACCTTGCTAAAATGCCACATTTACTTGTTGCAGGTACTACTGGATCGGGTAAGTCAGTGGCTGTTAATACCATGATTGTCAGTATTTTGTATAAATCATCTCCTGAAGATGTACGTATGATAATGATTGATCCTAAACAAGTCGAGTTATCAGTTTATGATGGTATTCCGCACCTTTTATCTGAAGTTGTAACCGATATGAAAGAGGCGGCTAATGCTTTACGATGGTGTGTTGGTGAAATGGAACGACGTTATCAATTAATGTCTAAGTTAGGCGTACGTAATTTGAAAGGTTACAACGATAAAGTTGCCACAGCCATTGCTGCCGGAGAGCCTCTTATAGATCCATTATGGCAACCTAGTGATGCATTCACGCAAACGCCTCCGACTTTAGAGAAATTACCATCGATTGTTATTATTGTTGACGAATTTGCTGATATGATGATGATAGTGGGTAAAAAAGTTGAAGAGCTTATTGCACGTATCGCTCAAAAAGCGCGTGCTGCGGGTATTCATTTAATATTAGCAACTCAACGTCCTTCAGCCGATGTTATTACTGGTCTAATTAAGGCGAATATTCCAACCCGTATGGCACTTAGAGTGCAGTCACGTATTGAGTCTCGTATTATTCTTGATCAACAAGGTGCAGACCAATTACTTGGTATGGGTGACATGTTTTATTTACCACCTGGTGAGGCGGTGCCTATTCGTGTTCATGGTGCTTTTGTTGATGATCACGAGGTACATGCCGTTGTAAATGACTGGAAATCTAGAGCTGAACCTAATTACATCGAAGATATTCTTTCAGGCGATTCAGAACAAGATATTTTGCTACCTGGTGAACAAGCCGACGCTGACAGCGAAGAAGAAATTGACACCTTATACGACGAAGCATTAGCGTTTATTACAGAAAGTCGTCGCGTTTCAATTTCTAGTATTCAAAGAAAATTTAGAATAGGTTACAACCGTTCTGCACGTATTGTTGAACAAATGGAGTCGCACGGTGTCGTAAGCAGACCAGGTAACAACGGTGCGCGTGAAGTTTTAGCGCCACCACCCGTTAAGGACAATTAATATGCAAAGTAAAAGTAAACTTATAAAAAATGGCGCTGCCATAGCAACTCTGTGCAGTGCTGTATTTTCAGCGTCGAGCTTAGCGCTAAGTCATGATGACTTAGAACTTAAGACGTCACAGGTGACTGTAAATAAAGTTAAAGCGGCTAATAAAATAGACTTACAAAAGTCAGTATCAGCAAATATCAGTGAAAATCGTGCTGATAATCAAATGCTCGATAAACAAAATAACCAGCATGTTGCTGTTAATGCTATTGAAAAATCAAATGCTTATAAAAGTGAGTTAATGGCTAAATTAGCTAAGATTGATTTTTTTAGTGCAAGTTTTGCTCAAGTTATATTTGACGAAGCAGGTAATGAATTACAGCAAGGTAATGGTCTTATTTCGGTCAGTAAACCTAATTTAGTGCATTGGCAAACTGTTATGCCAGACGAGTCATTAATCGTTTCAGATGGCGAAAATTTATGGTTTTATGATCCTTTTGTTGAGCAAGTTAGTGTTTATACCTTAGAGAGTGCTATTGCCAATACACCCATATTACTTATTACCAGTAATAACGAACAACTTTGGCAAGATTACACCGTAAGTCAATTAACAGACAATCGTTACTTGGTTACCGCAACGAATGAAAATTCGCGTGTTAAAAGTTTAGAGCTCAGTTTTACTAATGTGGCAAACAGCATTGAACTTTCAAGCTTCAATATTTTAGACGCAACTGGCCAACTCAGTGTAATAACGCTCGAGCAAAGCAATACTAAACCTAAACAGAGTATATTCCAGTTTACCGTCCCCGAAGGTGTTTATTTAGATGACCAACGCTAACGGCTCACTTGACCTAGAGTTTGCTGAAGATGACCGCTTTAAACCCTTAGCGGCTAAATTGAGGCCGAAATCACTGGCAGAGTATGAAGGCCAAGAGCATATTTTGGCTAAAGGTATGCCATTACCTTTAGCGATTGAACAAGGCAAAGTGCACTCTATTATTTTTTGGGGGCCACCAGGTACCGGCAAAACGACGATTGCTGAAATTATTGCGAACCATGCCAATGCCGATATAGAACGTGTTTCTGCCGTAACTTCAGGTATTAAAGATATTCGCCAAGCGATTGAAAACGCAAAAAATCGCGCGACACATCAGCAACGTCGAACGGTGCTTTTTGTTGATGAAGTGCATCGTTTCAATAAAAGCCAACAAGATGCTTTTTTACCGCACATAGAAGATGGCACTATTATATTTATTGGCGCGACCACTGAAAACCCAGCCTTTGAATTAAACCAAGCGATACTTTCACGTGCCCGTGTTTATACCTTAAAAAAATTGAGCGAACAAAACTTAAGTAATGTATTAGCGCGAGCCATTAGCTATCAACGAAAGAGTACTCAGCTTGAAATTGTTATTGATCAAGAAACCAATAAACAACTTATTGCATTAGCTAATGGCGATGCCCGAAGATTGCTCAATTTATTTGAAAACTGTTTAGAAATTACTCAGGTTGAAAACAACCAACAAGTCTTGACTAAAGAGCAATTGATCCAAGTTGCGGGTAATAAAATAGCCCTTTACGATAAAGGCGGCGATGCATTTTACGACCTCATTAGTGCTTTTCATAAATCGGTTAGAGGCTCGGATCCCGATGCTGCACTTTATTGGTATGCCCGTATTCTTACCGGCGGCGGCGATGCACTTTATGTTGCTCGACGCCTACTCGCCATAGCGAGTGAAGATATTGGTAATGCAGACCCACGTGCCATGCAATTAGCGATTAATGCTTGGGATACATTTCAACGAGTTGGCCCCAGCGAAGGGGAGCGAGCAATAGCTCAAGCCACCGTTTATATGGCGCTGGCGCCAAAAAGTAATGCAGTTTATATGGCATTTTCTCAAGCAAAGGCTTTAGCAAAAGAAACCAGTGATCTTGATGTGCCATTACATTTAAAAAACTCTACCAGCACGATTACAAAAGAGCTAGGGCATGGAGATGAATATCGTTATGCGCACAATGAAGTAGGTGGCTTTGCTGCGGGGGAAAATTATTTTCCAGAAGAAATCGCCGAAACCATGCTTTATCAACCTACGGATCGCGGACTTGAAAAACAACTGCGTGAGAAACTCAATTATTTAAACCAGTTAAATCAACAAAGTGACCAACGTCGATATGACTAATACCCTCAGTAACTTCACTTTATATCTATTTGTTGCCTTAGGTGGTGCCTTTGGTGCGAGCCTTAGATTTTATATTTCACAATTAATTCTAAATTGGCTCGGAAAAGGATTCCCTTTTGCGACGTTGGCGGTTAATATTTCCGGATCCCTGATCATGGGAGCACTTTATGGGTTAATTGAACAAGGTGTGATTGAAGTGAGTGTTTATCGAACACTTATTGGTATTGGCTTTTTAGGCGCATTTACCACTTTCTCAACCTTCTCATTAGATACCTTGTTATTAATTCAGCAAGGTGACATATTTAAAGCAACAATAAACATTTTACTTAATGTTGGCTTTTGCATTATTGCAGCAGCATTAGGCATGTATATTGTATCTATTTTTAACAAGTAAATAACAAAGAAAACACGTGACATATCATGCTTGATCCAAAACTACTTAGAACAGACATAGAAAACACCGCAGCTGAACTTGCTAAACGTGGATATACGTTAGATACCGCGCAATTAATTGCATTGGAAGAGCAGCGTAAAACCATTCAAATGAATACGCAAGACTTACAAAATCAGCGTAATACTCGCTCTAAGTCAATAGGACAAGCCAAAGCTCGTGGCGAAGATATTCAGCCTTTGTTGGCTGAAGTGAGTAAACTTGGTGACGAGCTAGAAGCAGCGAAAGAAGAACAAACACAAGTGTTGGCGAAAATCGACCTGATCGCTTCTGCTATTCCAAATTTAATTCATCAGTCAGTACCTGCTGGCGCAAGTGAAGACGACAACGTTGAAATAAAACGTTGGGGTACACCGCGCGAATTTGATTTTGAAGTGAAAGACCATGTTGACGTTGCTACCGCTTTAGACAAAGGTTTAGATTTTGAAAGTGGCGCAAAGCTTGCCGGTACTCGTTTCGCTGTTATGCGTGGCCAAATTGCTAAACTTCACCGGGCATTAGCACAGTTTATGTTAGACGTGCATAGTGAAGAGCATGGCTACCAAGAAATGTATGTACCTTATTTAGTTAACCATGACTCTTTGTACGGTACTGGCCAGTTACCAAAATTTGGTGAAGATTTATTCCATACCGAATTGAACAATAAAAAACTGTCTTTGATCCCAACCGCAGAAGTACCGTTAACGAACTTAGTGCGTGATGAAATTATTGAAGAGCAAGACTTACCGATTAAAATGTGTGCGCATACACCATGTTTTCGTAGTGAAGCAGGTTCTTATGGCAGAGACATTCGTGGCTTAATTCGTCAGCATCAATTCGACAAAGTTGAAATGGTACAAATCGTTAAGCCAGAAGACTCTTTTCAAGCTTTAGAAGACTTAACCGGTCATGCTGAAAAGATTCTAGAAAAACTCGAATTACCATACAGAACTGTAGTGTTATGTACTGGAGACATTGGTTTCAGTGCCACTAAAACCTTTGATATCGAAGTGTGGTTACCCGCGCAAAACACTTACCGTGAAATTTCTTCTTGTTCAAATATGGGCGACTTCCAAGCTCGTAGAATGCAAGCAAGATATCGTAGTAGCGAAACGAATAAACCAGAGTTAGTTCATACGCTTAACGGTTCAGGTCTTGCGGTTGGTCGCACCTTAGTCGCTGTACTTGAAAACTATCAACAAGCTGATGGTAGCATTAACGTTCCTACCGTTTTACAGCCTTATATGAAAGGGTGTACTAACATTAATGTTGGTTAGTTCCAAGTAGGTGAATTAATTGTATTTGTGTAAAAATCCAATACTTAGGTATTGGATTTTTTATATCTACAGATAAGATTTTTTATATCTACAGATAAAATAAAGCTTAATGGTGTAGGCTGACAATAAAGTGCCATGCTCGACAAAAAAGTATCATACTTTTATGTCGCTGCTTTCGGCAGCAAAGAGCCTGAAGCTGACATTCATGCTACATCTTCTTATTCGTAATTTAGTTTAATAACTGAGTATTTAAATGCAGTTGTAACTTGTTTCCACCAAAGTCATGAAATGAGGCAACTTGCCTCATTTCGTTTATTAGCGAATTTTTGTTTTTATCTGTAGGTAAGTAGTGGTGTTGGCTGCAAAGATTTGTTATTAATATATAAAATAAATAAGGTGGAAACTTTTTCTCTGTAAAAGAGGCAAGTTGCCTCCTATTAAATTGTTAGCAGTACAAGGAGGTTTCGTGTCAAATTGCATTACCGTATTCTGTAACGGACTAGCACAATTAGAGTGTGATGATTTCGTTATAGATAAGCTATATGACCTAGTGGATTTAATAGAAAACCAAACAGATATTTCTGGTGCTTATGATTCTATTTTCAAGTTTATGGAAGATAACCCTATAAGTGATATCGGCTCTCCCGGCCCCCTTGTGCATCTATTAGAAGAACATTTTCCTAGCTATGTTCCAAAGTTAATAAACTCAATCAATAAAGCGCCTTCTACAACTACAATTTCTATGCTTCACCGAATTTTAAACTCAGATGTTACTGAGCCTGAGAGAAGCCAATACATAGATTTACTTAGTAGAGTATCTAAAAGTGATTCATTCAATATAGCAGTATGCAACGAAGCAAAAGAGTATTATGATTACCATTGCTAAAAGTACAGCTAACAAGCTAATAAATAAGGACAAAAAACAGTTGGCTGTTTTCGTTCCTCAACATTTTAGCCAACAATTTTTTGCCCATTATTAGGGCGTTCTGATGGAGTTGGAAAAGCTCCTAGAGAGTAAGTATAGTTCATATAAGACCATGTATGTATATTCATACAGTATATATGTTGACATTTTAATTAACTTATTAAGCCACCCATAATAACTGTATAAAATAGCCGAACAAAGAAAGGGAAGGTTACTTTTGCTTTAGTAGGACTATTCAGTATGTAAATGAGGGGGGTGTTATCTATTTGCAGAGTTTTCTCATCATCTGCTGAATTTCAGGCAAGCTTTTAATGTCATCCTCAGAAAACCGTATTTTTTGTTATTGAACTGAATTAGTTTGCTAAGCGCTATTCAAACAAGCCTGAGCGTTGGCGATACCATGAGCTAGCTTTAAACCGACGTGCTCTGTAAATTCATACAAATGCTCTGCAGTACCTACCGCGCCAGTGAACATACCTTCAAAGTTGGTGGTGAGTTTTAACCAGCTCTCATCGCTGATATGCAGTCTTGATAGTATGTCAGCCGTTTTAGCATTGATAGCGCCGCGTTTATCTTCTCTCATCACGCGTCCAGTTTCATCAACTAGTGTTAAGTAATCTTTTAAGCAAAAAGCAATGCCTGCAGTTTTTTCTTGATGTTCATTGTCAGTGAAAGGTAATAAGGCTTTAGGTTGCTCTCCGTTAATCGCTGCTTTGATACGCAGTTGAATACTGGTAAAGCCTGACTGCTCAGGCGTTGGAGCAATACCGGCACGGACAGGATTTAAATCTACATAAGCCATACAAGACAGTAATGCAGCGTCATCAAGCAGGGCTTGAGATTCAAAGCGTCCTTCCCAGAAGTGGCCAGTACACTTATCTTCTTTATTGGCTTGCCTGGCAATAGGCTCGTTTAACGAGCGCATAAACCAACTGATATCGATGAGGCGCTGTTTATACACCTGTACTGTGTCTTCAACCATCTCCAATTCAAACTGCGTTAACGGTTGTTCTTGTTGAAATTTAACAGTGAGGTGGGTACCTTTAAACAACTTATGCCAACGAGTAAGTACCTCTAGTGTTGTCCAGTTTTCCACTTGCTCACTTTCAACATGAAGAACGAGGTGTAAGTGATTATTCATCACAGCATGAGCACAAATATCAATGGCAAACACCTGAGCTAATTGAAATATACGCTTTTCAATCCAGCTACGCCTGTGCTCATAACTAACGCCGGTTTCTTTATCAACACCGCATAAAAAGGCCTTGCGAACGGTGCGACTGCAAATATGATAATTCGGCGTATCGGTTAAACTGATTTGTTGAGAACGAGGTTTAGGCATAATAATCACCACATTTAGAATTGTGAACTAAGTGTAGTTTACTCATAAAAATATGAACAAGTTATTATGGGTGGCTCAATAGGAAGCTTTGCGGGTACTACCATAATATATTTTGTGTCTAGCATGACTTTGTTGCTAGTTAGATTATTTATGATGTGTGTTATTATTAGTGATGCATGATTTATTAAAATCTAAATGCAAAATAAACTTTAAAATTTACGTTATTGATTAGCTGAAAAAAATTAACTCTAGCTTGAGTACAAATTCAGTGATTTAATTTTTTATCTTTTCCGTGCCAGTGTTACCGACAGTTAAGTAACGATCAAATATTTTTTGGTATTCACCTGACTTCTTTATGCGTAGCAACTGTGTATTAAACTTGTTTCGTAACGCTTCTGATTTAAATAAAAAACCATTCGGACTTTCACCAAATAGCCCAAAACGGTCAACTTGTTGAGTGGCATTTATTTTGCCATCATTTATTATCTGCACTCGATAGTAATCAAAAATATTCGCATCCATTTGTACAACGTCAAATTTGTCTAAATAAAGCATTTTAACTTGTACTAATTGATCAAAGGTCTCGCTATAACTGTCATGACTATTCACCATTTTCGCGTATGCTTCACCTAAATGAATTGCAGCATCTTGCCACGAAAGTAAACTATGGTTTTTAAGATCTTCTATTTGGGTAAAATTAAATTTATTTTTATGCAAACTAAAAGCAAAATTTTCATAAGCATAAGCATTATCTGAGAAGTAACCTTTTAAATTGTGTTGGTTAATCGTATTCAAATTCATATCAGAAACTGCATCTACATTACCGTATTTATAAGCATATGTTCGTCGAGCATAAGGCATGTATAACGGTTGAATCTCATAGCCTAAGGGGGTAAGTGTGGCTTTTAATATATCGATGATAATTCCTTCATCGGTATCAGCTAAAACCCAAGGTGCTAATTTTTCACCAAAAACTACCGTTAATTTTTCTGCTGCACTCGTCATGCTGAAAAAGATTGAGAAAAGCATTAATACCCATATACTGACTTTATTTTTCATAGTGATGCTATCCATTTATGGCTATTAACTATGTTAATATTAGCTATTATACTCAATTCTCACAAGCTAGATTTTAACGTAATGACTCGCGAATAGATTATATTAACTAGATAGGACAAAAAACTCTTTTGTTGTTCCTGTAGCTTTATATGGTTATACACTACCTAGGGTTAATTAATTGATTTTTTATAGCCGAGTTAACAGATTATAAACCGTTACAGCCACTGCTATGTAAAGTTAAATTAACTGTATGTTTTTTGTTATAAATGTTTGTTTTTTATACTCTATGTGTTCATTTGGCTTGTCGTTAATATTTGTTACATAAATTCAGCTTTAAATCTTGTTAAACAGTAGCATTTTTCCTCAGTTTAGATTAAGTTTGCGCTTTTATTTATACAGTTAACAAGAGCGCCTTATGTTAGAAAATACTCTCCCTCAACTCGAACAACTGATTGAACAGATCATTGAGAAAAATACCTTACTAAAAAGCCAAGTGGCAACTTTAGAGCAGCAAAAGTCACTATTGGCTGATGAAAATGAAATGTTGCAACTCGAAGTACTTGAAAGTGAAGAAAAGCAGAAGCAAACCAGCAATGCTGTAACAAGCATTTTAGACAAATTACAAAGTGTAGAAGAGCTTAGTTAATGTTTGCTGAAGACCCTATCGGTATCAGCGTTGAAATTATGGGCAAGCAGCACAAGTTTTCTTGTTCAGCAGAGCAAGCAGAAGATTTTAAGCAGGCTGCGGCTAACCTGGCTGTTATATGTGATGATATCAAGCAACAAAAAGGTATGGCTACCAATGAGCGTACATTATTAGTTGCGTCAATTAATTTAAGTTATTCACTACTTGTAGCAAATAATAAAGTTAATTGTATTCAAGATGGGCAAGCTGCTTTAATTTCGACTTTAAAAAATAGTTTAAGCCAAGTAAATAAGTAAGTTTATTAATAGCTTGGATTAGCAAAGTTTCATTTATTAGTATTACCGTTATCGGTTAGTTAAGATAACGGTAATACTGGCAACACTTTGTAAATATTATCAATTTAGATAATGAGTGTCTAAACACAGATTGTTGCTTCATTTAGGAATAACTTCATTATGGCTGATGCCAGTATTGAATTTAAAGGGTCAAGCTTTACCCTATCTGTTTTACATCTAAAAACATCCTCGTTAGCCAATATTCGTGCTGATTTAACAAATAAAGTAGCACAAGCTCCTGATTTTTTTTATTTAGTTCCTGTTGTCGTCAGTATTGAGCATCTATCAGGCTCAATTGATTATCAAGCGATAAAATCCTTAGTAGAAGAGTTTAATTTTATCTTTGTTGGTTTTACCGGTGCAATTGAAAAAGAACAGCGTCAAGTTATTCGCCAACTAGGTTTTTCTTTTGTTAGCACTGCAAAAGCTAGCGCTGCTGATAAAAGTACGGTAGTTAAAGACACTGCAGCTAAACAAAATTCAGCATCACAAACAGGTTCAACAACTCCAGCAACAACTTGTCATTTATATACCGACAAAGTTCATCGAGGGCAAATTCGTTCTGGCCAGCAGCTTTATGCGAAAGAACAAAACCTTGTCATTATTGGTTCAGTCTCAGCCGGCGCTGAAGTGATCGCCGATGGTAATATACATATCTACGGTTCGCTACGCGGCAGAGCAATTGCAGGTGCTAAAGGTCATCATAAAGCACAAATATATTGCCAAAATCTTGAAGCAGAGTTGGTTTCTATTAATGGCAACTATTGGCTTAGTGAGTCAATGGAAGCGCACTGGGGCTCACCTGTATATATTCATTTGACTGACAGCGAATTAACGTCGTCAAAACTTATTTAACTTTAACATTTAACTTATAAAGGATATTCGGTCTATGGCACGAATAATAGTTGTTACATCAGGAAAGGGCGGTGTGGGTAAAACTACCTCAAGTGCTGCTATTGGCCTTGGCCTTGCGTTGAAAGGTCATAAAGTTGTTTTAATTGATTTTGATATTGGATTACGAAATCTTGACTTAATCATGGGGTGCGAACGTCGTGTTGTTTATGATTTTGTCAATGTTATCAATGGCGAAGCAACATTAAATCAAGCGTTGATTAAAGATAAACGTGTTAGTAGTCTGTCAATATTACCTGCCTCGCAAACACGTGATAAAGATGCGTTAAATAAAGAAAATGTGGGTAAAGTGCTTGAAGAGCTAGGTAAAAGCTACGATTTTATTGTCTGTGACTCGCCTGCAGGCATTGAAGCAGGTGCTATAATGGCTTTGTATTACGCTGACGAAGCCATTGTAACTACCAATCCTGAAGTTTCTTCAGTACGTGACTCTGATCGTATTTTAGGTATGTTAGCTAGTCGCTCTCGCCGAGCAGAACTTGGCTTAGAGCCAATAAAAGAACACCTATTACTAACACGTTACTCACCAAAACGTGTAGAAGAAGGTGAGATGCTCAGCGTTGAAGATGTTAAAGATATTCTTTCAATACCTTTATTAGGCGTTATACCTGAATCCCAAGCTGTACTTAAAGCATCGAATGCCGGTGAACCGGTAATTTTAGATACTGAAAGCGATGCAGGTAAAGCCTACCAGGACGTTATTGAACGTTTACTTGGCGAAGAGGTTGAATTTAGATTTATACAAGCCGAGAAAAAAGGCATTCTTAGTCGTTTATTTGGAGGTTAACATGGCATTGCTTGATTATTTTTTTAAAAAAGAAAAGCAGGTAACAACAGCTTCTAAGGCTAAAGAACGTTTGCAAATTATTGTTGCTCACGAACGTAATAGTCGTAATAAACAGCCAGATTATTTACCGCAACTCACCGAAGATATTCTGAAGGTTTTACGTAAATATATTAAAGTATCAGATGAAAGTTTCTCGATAAATCTTGATAAAAAAGAAGGCGATTTAAACGTTTTAGAGCTTAATATTGAATTGCACGATGAGCTCAATAAAGATTAAGGTTTTTGCAAGATGCTAACTCACTATTTTTTGTTAGTTTATCTGCTTTAAAGGAAGCTTAATTTCGAAATTCTGCTAGCCATCATCCCATCATCAAAGAGTGAAATTGATGATGGCTTTTTATACTCTGAATTTCAGTGAGAAATATAGGCGTTGAGCTGTTGATCGCTATTATGTTTAATATTTGGCTTTATAGATTTGGCTTTATAGATTTGGCTTTATAGATTTGGCTTTATAGATTTGACTTATTGTGTGGTAAGTCGTTTAAGGTTAATCATTTAAGCTTAATAAACAAAAACGCCGAGTGAATTACTCGACGTTTTTAACTTGATTCAATATTAGCGTTTAATGATTAATTTCTATATAACTGTATTAAAAAATCATGCCTTTTGGCTGTCTATGGCTAACGAATACTAAGTTATTTCTTACCTAACAAGGTAAATATTTTCTTAGCAATATCGGTGTTATCTTGAAAGCCATTAAAGTTTTCACTACCTTTACCAAAAGCGAATACGGGGACATCAATGCCAGTATGCGTTCCTGATGGGCTAATTGATCCCCAGCCAGTATTTGTTTTCATATCAATGATTTTGGTAATTACGTTGAGTACAGATTGATAAGCTCTTGGCGCTCTTTTGCCCTTTTTCTCGGCAGCAGATAATTGGTTGAATTGCTTCATAATATCTAGGTCAATAACCTTTGCTGCTTTTAAGTTAGTTAAGTCAGCTTCGGTAATATCAAAAGTCATGAATTCATTAATGTTTTCTATGCTTAAATCATTTTCAACAAACTTACTCGCCATTGTTTGTGGTGACATAGTCATGGCTCTAATAAATTCAGGTCGCCACAAATATTTACTATTAATGTTTGGGTCTGTGCGTGCTGTTTTTTTACCAATAGTTAAACCACCAGTACTATGGTCTGCCGTGATCACTACTAATGTATCAGGGTTTGCTGCTACATAAGTTTCAAGGTATTCAATGGTTTTTGCTAAGTCGTCCATTTCTGCCATTGCCGCAGCAATATCTCGCGCGTGTCCGGCGTAATCTACTTGGCTGCCTTCAACTAGCATGAAATAACCATGCTTGTTTTCTAATTGTTTGGTAGCGGCTTTGGTCATCATTGCCAAACGGTGTTTGTTGGTATCGTCTAATGCCCAAGGTAAATTGGTTTTATCAAATAACCCTAATACCGGCTTACCGTTAGGAATAGAGTCTATTTCGCTATATTTATCGATGTAATGAAAACCAGATCCAATAAACTCATCAACTAAGTTTCTATCTTTACGGATAAAATATTTCCAGCCGCCACCTAAATATAGATCTGCTTTTATACCGTCATCAATATAGCTGTCAGCGATAGCGTTATAGTTATAACGATGTTCGTTATGAGCTAAGTACGAAGCAGGAGTTGCGTGATTTATTTGTACGGTAACAACAACGCCGGTTTTCTTGCCTTGTTTTTTTGCATATTCTAAAACGGTTTCAACCGGCAATCTGTTTATATCTAGGCCAATCGAATTATTGTAAGTTTTTATGCCGGTAGATAACGCTGTAGCGCTTGCTGCTGAGTCGGTAATATAGCCAGATTCAGGATCAGGGTGGGTGCTACTGGTACCTGTGAAATTACGATCAAACACAGTTTTTTCAATTTCAGGAGTATTTGGGTTGTCGTTATAATAACGATAAGCTGTGGTAAAAGCTGGCCCCATGCCATCACCGACAACCATGATAATATTTTTGGGCATATTATCTGCCGCGCTAGTGTTTAATTTGGTTGGTGCCGCTTGAAGTTGACTACAAGACATGATTAACAAACTGGTTAATAAGCTTGGAATGAATTTTTTCATATTGATATCCGCTAACTTTATAAGGGTAAAAAGTAAATGCAACAGCTTAAGTTAAGCTGTTGTTTGTGCATAAATTTATTCTTTAAATGCTACATCGATCCAAACTAGTCGGTGATCTGATGAAGCAGCACGGTCTTTAATTAATCTAAACTCAGCTTCTTTGACTGTGGGCCAAAAAATACCCGAGTTAATGACCTGTAGTTGCTGTTTAGCAGGTAATACGTAATCGGCACGCATGCCCCAATAGGCTGTGTGATATTTTGCGTTAGGGTTATCTTTTTTGTGAAGTTTTCCGCCTTCACTAAAAGGCGTAGGATCATTTATACGAGCATGGGTAATTAAGCTTTGAATACCAGATTTAATCGCATCTCCATCGACAGCATCAGCATTTAAATCGCCTAAGATAACAAAGGCTTTATTTTCGCTAAGGCCACCATATTGGGTTTTGTCGTCGTAAATATAGCTGGCGGCATTTGGGGTTAAGTAATCAATCCAAAAACGTATTTCATCAAAGTTTCTTTTTCCGTTGCGATCTTCAGGTCCGTCAAACACGGGTGGAGTGGGGTGGCTTGCTAAAATATGCAACTCTTCTCCGTTAACATTTAATGGAATATCCCAGTGAGATTTAGAAGATAGGCGATAGTTGTTCCAGGCTTTATTATTAAACCATGGTGCTTTTGTTTCTGGATCGATAGGCATCATGGCATTAGGCATATCTCGCCATTTAAATAGCTGAAATGTTCTTATTTTATCTTCTACTATTGGGTACTTAGACAATAACGCCATACCAAAATGTCCGGGGAAAAGTCCATAGCCGAAGGCATCGCTGGGTAATTCTCCTATTTTGTTGTCATTATTTAAATCAAAACCTGATGCAACACCCGTGTTGACAGGCCCTTGATAAAAGTAAGGGAAGTTTATAGCGTTCTCACCTTGCTGGCTCTTTGCTAAATATTCACTCAAAAAAAGCTTCAATGATTGATGAGTTTTATCATTTGAGTCAAATTCATTTAACAAAATTATATCAGGATTTACCCGTTGAATTATTTCAGCAATATTTCTAATTTGTTGATGGTTTTGTTCCAATGCTTGCGCTAATTCTTTACCCGTAGGTTTAGCTTCTCTACCTAATTCAGAGGGGAGATAATTTAAAGCTTCCATACTCACATTGAAAGTGGCAATACGTATGGAAGATGTTGTTTTGCTGATTTTTTCTGCCATTACTATCCCTGGGCTTATTAATAAGGACGTTGTTAATAAAAATGTAAATAATTTCATCAAAGTTCCTACTTTAACCCGCAACCACGCAATATAAAGTCAGTTAAAAATTGTGTTACTTGAGTAATATCATCTTCTTCATAATCAGCGCGATTCATTATCGTTAATATTTGTTGTTCAAAATCGGCATAATGTTGAGTTGAAGACCAAATTAAAAAAATAAGTTTTACGGGATCAATATCTTTCATTTCGCCACTATCAATCCATACTTGAAATACTTTCGCTTTCTCACGAACCCATTGACGAAGGTACGTACGTGCAAACTCTTTTAAGTGCAAGGCGCCTTGAATAATCTCCATTGCATAAATTTTAGAGGCTTCTGGATGTTCGAAAGACATTTTAACTTTAGAGGCAATAAACTTTTCAATAGCAACAACAGGGCCGTCCTCAACATCAAGTTCACCGATGCCTTGGTCCCAAGTATCAAGCGTTAACTGTAATACTGCATGGTATATATTTTCTTTATTTTTGAAGTAATACAAAACATTAGCTTTAGGTAGCCCTGCGTTATCGGCTATAGACTGAACGGTAGCACCTTTAAAGCCCTGTAATATGAACTCTTTTTGGGCGGCCTTTAAAATTATAGCCTCACTTCTAGCGCGAATGCTTCCTTGCTTTTCATTGCTGTTATTGTTACTCACGTGATTAACCTTTTTATAATTATATTTTTGTTAACGTAATTCTATTAAGCCAATATTACATTTATTCGGTCCATACGAACCTTAGCGTAATCTTGCTATATGTGTTGCCAATTAATCGGGTTGATTATTCTCAAGTAATATAGCCATGCTCGACAGTTCTTGGTCAGTTTAATTTAAATACATATTTAAGGTACTGTTTTAATACGTTTTGTAGAATTTCACAAGAAAATATACCTATTTATAATTTCATTTTTTGTCGTGGTTATATTCTTTACACTAATACAGCCCTTAAAAAATAGAGCTAAAATCATACTTTATTTTATCTTGACCAGACGGTGTGTTTTTATCATTTTTTGTTATAATTAATGTCTAGTGAGAGACTTATGGTTATAAGTGTTTTTTTGTCATGTTTAAATAGATTATTTAAGTTGTTGTTATTGAAGTGTTTATTAGGTGCCTCTGTGTTTTTGTATTTTATTTGTTTGTAAAATGTAAATTTTGAAACAAATAGGTGTAAAATTTTGTAATGAAAATGTAATAAAACTCTGTTTTAATTTCATATGCAGAAGCTTATAAAACAATAAAAAGATTAATAATTAGCTAAGTAAAACTTTAAAACATTTTAATAAAATATTTACAAAACAAAAAACTAACTTATACCAAGGAATATTATGATGAAAACTCATCGTCTCTCACGCATTACTGGCGCAGTTGTACTTGCACTAGGATTGTCAACATCAGCCATGGCTGATGATACGTCATCGTCAATTCGTGGCAATATCTTAACTGCAAGCGGAAATGTAGTTACAGATGCAACGATTACCATAGTTCATGAGCCTTCAGGTACTCGTAAAACTTTAAAAGTTAACGATACGGGTAACTTCTCTGCACAAGGTCTTCGTGTTGGTGGTCCATATACGGTAACGATTGACTCTGATATTTATGCTGATAAAAAATTAGAAGGTATTTATATCTCGTTAGGCGATGTATTCCGTCTTAATGAAGTTTTAGAAGATGTTAATATCGAGCGTATTGCTGTAACAGGTTCTTCAACATTCTTTGATCCGTCAAAAGGTTCATCTAGTGTATTTAGTGGCGACGATTTAACTAAATCAGCTGCTTTCAACCGTGATTTGAAAGACATTGTTCGTCAAAACCCTATGGCTGTTGTTGGTAACGATGGCAATACTTTATCTCTAGCAGGTAGTAACCCAAGATATAACAGTTTAGCTGTTGATGGTGTAAACCTTAATGATGATTTTGGTTTAGCCGGTAACGGTTATCCTACAGAGCGTTCTCCAATCTCTTTTGATTCAATTGATCAAATCAGTGTTGCCATTGCACCATTTACCGCTAAAGAAGGCGGTTTTTCTGGTGGTAAAGTAAGCGTTGTTACAAAATCAGGTACAAATGAATTCCATGGTTCTATGTTTATAGAACAAGCAAAAGATGCTTGGGCTGGTACACCAGAAACTGACGACGGTGATAAAATTGATTTAAAATTTGATGAAGAAACTTGGGGTGCTACGTTTGGCGGTCCGATCATTAAAGATAAACTATTTTTCTTTGCATCTTACGAAACTTTTGAATCACCTAGTTCTGTTGACAAAGGACCTTTAGGATCTGGTGTTGCTAATGAAGTTACTCAAGTATCTCAAGCTGAAGTTGATCGTGTAATTAACATTGCTAGTGACAAATATGGCTATGATGCTGGAAGCTGGGACGATTCTATTCCACTAGAAGATGAAAAGTACTCATTGAAACTAGACTGGAACATCAACGAAGATCATCGTGCAACCTTTACCTATTCACATGGTTCTAGTAACAGTGCGGGTAACCAAGGCTCTGGTAATTCAGATGATTTATACCTTTCTTCTCATTGGTATAACCGTTCGAATGAATTTGATACCTACGTTGCTCAATTATTCTCAAGATGGACTGAAGATTTCTCAACAGAAATTAAAGTGTCAAAAAAAGAATCTGTTAACGGACAAGTTTCACTTGGTGGTTATGAGTTTGGTGAAGTTAAAATTGACACCGTTAACGGTGGCGAAATTATGTTGGGTTCTGATGACAGTCGTCATGCAAATGAGCTAACTAATGAAACTTTCCAATTCCGTGCAAGTGGTGAATACTTATACGAAGATCATGCTATTTCTTTTGGTTGGGAATACGAAGAAGTAGAAGTTTATAACATTTTCATGCAACATTACTTAGGTTCTTGGTATTTCGATAGCATAGATGACTTTGAAGCAGGTCAAGCTGATTGGTTTGAATACCAAAATAACCCAAGCTTAAACCGTGATGATGCAGCCGCTGAATTTGCCCTGGGTAACCATGCATTATACATTGAAGATAGTTGGGATGTTAATGACTCACTTAACGTAACTTATGGCTTACGCTATGAATTAACTGTAAATGATGATGCTCCTAATTTTAACCAAAGTTTTTATGACCGTTATGGTTTTTCAAACAATGAAAATCTTGATGGTTTAGATGTGTTATTACCTCGTCTAGGCTTTACATGGACTGCAACTGATGATTTAACCATTCGTGGTGGTGCTGGCTTATTTAGTGGCGGTCGCCCAAATGTATTTATCTCTAATGCATTTACAAATGATGGCTCAAGAATCGCATTATATCGAAGCTTCGGTGATGATATAGCCGCTAATACTTTCTTACAAAATGCTGATCCAAGTGGTATTCCACAACATGCACAAGATCAAATTGCTCAATCTGAGTTAGGTGGACCAAATTCAAATATTGACGCAATTGATCCAAACTTCGAAGTTCCTACAACATGGCAGTATAGCTTAGCTGCTGATTACGTTGCTGATTTAAGTGATATTGGCTTAGGCGATGATTGGCGTATAAGTGGTGAAATTCTCTATAAAGATATTCAGAAAGATATGGCATGGTCTGATCTTTCTCGTACTTTAGATACTTCAAAAGGAAATGGCGGTTTAACTGTTGAAGGTCGTCCAATTTATACTTTTGCTAATCCTGATAGAGATGCACGAGATGTATTATTAACCAATACATCTGGTGGTCATACAATGATTGAGACATTATCAGTAGCTAAAAATTGGAAAAATGGCTTTAAAGCTAACTTTTCATACACGCATTCAACTATTCGTAATCGTGTAGATGCAACGGGTACTTCTTCAAATACGGCATACAACTTTAACCCCGTTATAGATCCTGAGAACCCAACTATTGGCACATCAGCTTACCAAGTTAAGCATCGTTTAACGTTCAACCTTTCATATAACACTGAAATGTTTGAAGGTTACAACACTGGCATGCACATGTTCTGGGAACGCAAATCAGGTCGTCCATTTAGCTACTTGCTAGGCTACAATAACCGTACTGGTTTATCTGGCGAGTTAGATCTTACTACAGCTAATTTACCTTACATTCCAACAAGTGCTAGCGATGGTGCGGTTGATTTTGCTAACGGTTTAAGCTACGACGAAATTATGGCTGAATTAGCAACTGCTGGTATTAGCTCTGATGGCGGCTACCTTGGTAAAAACGACTATACTGCCCCATGGACAACGACTATGGACTTACGTTTTGAACAAGAAATCCCAGGTTTCTTAGAAGGTCATAAAGGTTTATTTTACATCGACATTAAAAATGCGCTAGCTATTTTTGATGAAGGTGCTGCACGTGTTTACCAATTACCATTTGGTCAATCAGCAACAGAGATATTAGATTATAGTATCAACGATGCGGGTCAATACGTTTATGAATCTGCAAATGTTAGTGAAGGTGAGACACCAGCTAGATTCCAAGATAGAGAGTCTACTTGGAGTATGAAGATTGGTGTTAAATACACTTTCTAATATCTACTAAGTGATACCTTTTTAAAAAGCCAACAGTTATGTTGGCTTTTTTATTTTCACGGTATTAGAAATTATTTATTGGTACTTCAAAGCCGGTAATTATTGATTATATAGGTTGCTTTTCCTCTAGTGATTTACTAGGATAGGATATAAGTTGACCACATGGTCAGATAAAGGCTTTTATAATGATGAAGATAGAAGAAGATAAATTATTAACACTGGTTAATGCTGCTAAAGAAGGCTTTGAAAACGCCTATGCGCCCTATAGTAACTTTCATGTGGGTGCTGCTGCGTTAACAGCTAATGGCAAGGTAGTTAAAGGCTGTAATGTTGAAAATGCCTCTTACGGCTTAACGGTTTGTGCAGAACGCAACTGTTTAGCGCAAGGTGTTATCTCAGGTGAGAAATCGTTTTCAGCGATAGTTATTTATACCAATCAAGAAAAATTAACGCCACCATGCGGTGCTTGTCGACAAGTTATTGTTGAGTTTTTAGCACCTGACGCACTCGTAATGGCTGTTAACCATAATAATGATAAAAAGCAATGGACAGTTAACGAACTATTACCAGATGCTTTTACACCTAAAGATTTACTGGAAATATAAGGACTCTAGTTAATGTTATTACCTCAAGAAATTATTCGCACCAAACGTAATGGTGGCTCGCTCTCTAAAGAACAAATTCAAAGCTTTGTAGATGGCCTAGTAACAAAAGATTTTAATGATGCTCAAGCCGGCTCAATGGCCATGGCGATTTTCCAACAAGGTATGGAAACTCGTGAAATTATTGACTTTACCATGGCGATGAAACAATCAGGCGATGTGTTATCTTGGCCTGAATTAGATGGCCCAGTGGTTGATAAGCATTCAACGGGCGGTGTGGGTGACAAAGTGAGCTTTATGCTAGCGGCTATTGTTGCAGCTTGTGGTGCTTATGTACCTATGATTGCAGGTCGTGGCTTAGGTCATACTGGCGGAACAGCAGATAAATTAGAAAGTATTGCAGGCTTTAATGTTCAGCCAAGTATTGCTGAGTTTAAAGGTATTGTAAAAGACTTAGGTATGGCAATTATTTCGCAAACTGACAATTTAGCACCGGCAGATAAACGTTTATACGGTATTCGTGACATTACTGCGACGGTAGAATCTATTCCATTGATCACGGCTTCTATTTTATCTAAAAAGCTAGCAGCAGGGCTTGATAGCTTAGTGATGGATGTAAAAGTTGGTAATGGTGCCATGATGTCAAATATTGACGATGCTAAAGCCTTAGCACAAAGCATTGTTAATGTTGCTAATGGCGCTGGTGTGCCAACACAAGCAATTATTACTGACATGAACCAAGTATTAGGTGCTACTGCAGGTAATGCTTTAGAAATGGCTGAAACCGTTAAATACTTAAACGGCTCGTTACGTGAGCCTCGTTTACATGCTGTTGTTGTTTCATTAGCTAAGGCTATGCTTGTGAGTGCTAAAGTTGCTGACAATGAAGAGCAGGCTTTAACAAAAATTAATCATGCATTATCTTCTGGTGCTGCTGCTGAAAAGTTCAACAAAATGATCCATGCATTAGGTGGGCCAAGCGACTTTATGGAAGATCCATGGCGCTCGATGGAACGTGCAAACTGCGTTCAAGATATTATTGCTTCAGATCATGGTTACATTAATGGCATGCAAACTCGTGATATTGGTTTAGCGGTTGTAGGTTTGAAAGGTGGCCGTACAGCCAATGGTCAGCAAATTGATCATACGGTTGGCTTTGACCGTGTATTACCTACCGGCACCCTAGTAAATCGTGGCGATGTGTTAGCACGCGTTCATGCTAAAGATGAAGATTCAGCGCTTAGAGCAAGCCAGCAGTATTTAGCCGCGTTAGATATTGGTGAGAAGCAAGCTGAACAAGTACCTGTTATCTATCAAACTATCACAGGCTAACTTATTAAATAATCAGTCGGTTATAGCCAAAAAGCAGCGTTAATACGCTGCTTTTTTTATGTGTAAATATTTTTATCCTAGGTTTTTATCGCCGGTATTTAACATTGTTAACGCTAATAATGTTTAGCTGGGTAAGACTTGTTAAATGATGTTAATTGAGCATGGGTTAATGTGAATTATTCAATAACCAATTCAATATCAGAAGTAGGGTAGGAGCAGCAGGTGAGAATTTCATTGTCGCCGATAAAAGCGAGTGGGTATTCATGGTACTCAACCGACCCTTTTTTTAAGGTACAGCGACATGCACCACAAAAACCATCTCGGCAATGAAAATGTGATTCTATATTTTTTCTTTCTAGTGTGTTCAATATATTTTTATCTTCATCGAGGAACGTTATTTCTTGTTCCTCGATGGTTATACTAAATGACATAAATACTATAAATCGAAGTCGTCAAAATCGTCGCTAGATACAGACGAGTCAACTTGTCCTACTAGGTAGCTAGAAATTTCAGTTTCTTGAGGGGCAACTTGCACGTTATCACTAACCAAGTATGAATTCATCCAAGGCAATGGGTTACTCTTCACGTCGTATGGAGCATCGAAACCAATAGCAGCCAAACGCTGATTACTGATGTATTCAATATATTGTTTTAAAATTGCAGCGTTAAGACCGATCATTGAGCCATCTTTGAATAGGTAATCAGCCCATTCTTTTTCTTGATCTACCACGTCCATGAATATTTGTTTGCCTTCTTCACGTAACGTAGTGGCAATTTCTTGCATTTCTGGATCGTCTCTGCCTGACATCCAGTTATTTAACATGTGTTGAGTACCGGTTAAGTGCAAGGCTTCATCACGAGCAATCAGTTTAATAATTTTTGCATTACCTTCTAATAACTCACGTTCAGCGAAGGCGAATGAACAGGCAAAGCTAACATAAAAACGAATCGCTTCTAACGCATTAACCGAACAAATTGCTAAGAAAAGACGTTCTTTTAATTTACGTTCGCTAACTTCAATAGTGTTGCCGTCTACTTCATAACTACCAGGGCCTTGCGACTGCAACAACTGTGTAGTGATAATTACGGCATCAAAATATTGGGCGATACTTGAAGCACGCTTTAAAATTGCCGGATTAACCATAATGTCATCGAATACTTCACTAGGGTCTGTAAACAAATTACGTAAAATATGCGTGTATGAACGAGAGTGAATGGTTTCACTAAATGCCCAAGTTTCTACCCAAGTTTCTACTTCTGGCAGAGATACAAGTGGTAGTAAAACAGCATTTACCGAGCGCGCTGCCATAGAATCTAATAAGGTTTGATATTTTAAATTAGAAATAAAAATGTGTTTTTCAGACTCAGTTAAACTCTGCCAATCGGCACGGTCTTTAGATACATCAATTTCTTCTGGACGCCAAAAGAAGGATAACTGCTTTTCAATCAGTTTTTCAAACGCCATATAGCGTTGTTGATCGTATCGTGCAACATTAACACTGTTCCCCAAAAACATTGGCTCTAACAAAGCATTGTTAGCTGTTTGGTTAAACGTAGTGTACGACATTTATTTCTCCTTGAAATAGTACGCTCATAGGGCAGTATTTCATTACTAAGTGTTGGTTAATCTAGTTGTTATTATGTTTAATTTTTTACAAATTGGCTGGTAAAAAAAGAGGAAAACTTGCTGTTTTCCTCTTGTAGACGCTATATCTTGCAAGCACCGCCGGCACAATCGTCTTCAACTTCAATTTGATTGTCGTCAGCGCCATCGCGAGTGTTATGGTAATACATAGTTTTAACACCGAGTTTATAGGCAGTTAACATGTCTTTTAAAACTTGTTTAATGGGTACTTTACCGCCTTCAAATCGCGCAGGATCGTAGTTAGTGTTAGCAGATATAGTTTGGTCAATAAACTTCTGCATTATGCCAACTAATTGCAAGTAGCCTTCGTTATTTGGAATATTCCAAAGTAACTCGTAGTTGTCTTTTAATCGTTGATACTCAGGAACAACTTGTTTTAAAACGCCATCTTTACTTGCTTTAATACTGATTAAACCGCGTGGTGGCTCAATACCGTTAGTGGCATTAGAAATTTGAGATGATGTTTCTGATGGCATTAATGCTGAGACTGTTGAGTTTCTAACACCATGCTTTTTAATGCTTGCACGCAATGATTCCCAATCTAAATGCAAAGGTTCACCGGTAATGTTATCGATTTCTTTTTTGTAAGTATCGATAGGTAAAATACCTTGTGATAAACGCGTTTCATTAAACTTAGGACAAGCGCCTTGTTCAATTGCTAACGCGTTAGATGCTTTTAATAAGTAAAATTGAATGGCTTCAAATGTTCGATGCGTTAAGTTGTTCGCACTCCCGTTTGAATAGAAAACACCATTTTTTGCTAAGTAGTAAGCGTAGTTAATAACACCTATACCAAGAGTACGTCGCCCCATAGTCGCTGTGTGTGCTGCAGGTACAGGATAGTCTTGATAATCTAACAAGCTATCTAAAGCACGTACGGCCAAATCGGCTAAACCATCTAGTTCGTCTAAGTTTTCAATCGCGCCTAAGTTGAAAGCAGATAAAGTACATAGGGCAATTTCACCATTTGGATCGTTTACATCTTCCATTGGCTTAGTTGGTAAGGCAATTTCTAAACATAAGTTGCTTTGACGAATAGGCGCAACAGTAGGATCAAAAGGCGAGTGTGTATTACAGTGGTCGACGTTTTGTAAATAAATTCGACCTGTACTTGCACGCTCTTGAGCAAATAGCGTGAATAATTCAATCGCTTTTATGCATTTCTTACGAATTGAGTCATCAGCTTCGTACTTAACGTAAAGCTCTTCAAACTTTTCTTGATCTTCAAAGAAAGCGTCGTATAAACCCGGTACATCGCTAGGGCTAAATAAGGTAATTGATTGACCTTTAATTAAACGTTGGTACATAAGCTTATTAAACTGCACGCCGTAATCAAGATGGCGAACGCGGTTTTCTTCAACACCACGGTTATTTTTAAGTACTAATAAACTTTCAACTTCTAAATGCCACAATGGGTAGAATAGGGTAGCTGCGCCGCCACGAACACCACCTTGCGAACAGCTTTTAACGGCTGTTTGAAAGAGCTTGTAAAAAGGAATACAACCAGTATGAAAAGCTTCACCGTTTCTAATGGTACTGCCCAATGCTCGAATACGACCAGCGTTGATACCTATGCCTGCTCGTTGAGAAACATATTTAACGATAGAGCTAGACGTTGCATTAATTGAATCTAAGCTATCGCCACATTCAATTAGCACACAAGATGAAAATTGGCGTGTTGGTGTACGTACACCGGCCATAATAGGTGTAGGTAATGAAAGTTTAAAAGTTGAAATAGCGTTGTAAAAACCTTTAACGTAATCTAAACGTGTTTCTTTAGGGTATTTTGCAAATAAGCAGGCTGCCACTAGTATGTAAAGGAATTGCGCGCTTTCATAAATTTCACCAGTTACACGGTTTTGTACAAGATATTTACCTTCTAACTGTTTTACAGCCGCGTAACTAAAATCTAAATCACGTGCGTGATCCATAAAACTTTCTAGTTGCTCGAACTCTTCAGGCGTGTAATCAGTTAATAAATGCTCATCATATTTTCCAGCTTCAACTAGTTTTACAACATGTGGGTATAGGGCTGGTGGTTCAAACTGGCCGTAAGCTTTTTTACGCAAATGAAATATCGCTAAGCGAGCAGATAGATATTGGTAGTCAGGTGTTTCTTCTGAAATTAAATCAGCAGCTGATTTAATAATGGTCTCATGAATATCAGCAGTTTTAATACCATCGTAAAACTGAATATGTGATTTAAGTTCAACTTGAGATACCGAAACATTGTCTAAGCCGTTAGCAGCCCAAGCAATAACTTTATGGATTTTTTCTAAGTCGATTGGCTCTTTAGAGCCGTTGCGTTTTGTAACAAAAAGGTTGTTATTCATGAATGACCTGTAAATCTATTTGTTGTTTTAATTACCCACAATAGGTGATTAAAATGTTAATTACCTCAAGTTGCCTTTTATACGAGATAAATCGTATGTCACTCATAGTGTCTCTGAATGAAAAATGCACTATATCTTGGGGTTTTTAAAAATCTAATCACAAGATAGTGAGGTTTGCATGACAATGCAAGCGATAAAAAAGATCGTTTTTTAGTTGATTTTTTTAGAGTAAAAGATCTGTTAGTGACAACTAACTTAGTAGTGCTTTTTAATTTTGGTTTTTGTAAAACGCAACGGTTATTTTAAATTATTTTTAACGACTAAATTATTTTAAGTTAATTTTTGCGTTTTATATGACTAAAGGTAATATAAAAAACAATATCCTTATTTAACAGTATCTTATGTTTTTAGTTTAGTTATTGAACAGACAAATTGACGAGTGATTGTTTTATCAACGCTTTAAGATTACCTTTAATACATAAGGAAAAAACATTTGATTGTTTAGATGGGATAAAACTAATAACGCGAGCTTTATCGTCAAGCCAGTGACTAAGTGTTTAGGTTAGCGTTATCTTATAATATAGCTACCTTATATTTTAAAAAATTAAAAAGAGACGCAAAATAGTGGATGTCAAAAATCGGTATTAATAGCTTTAAATTAAGCTAAAAGAAATATTAAAACGCTATTTCTTTTCTGTATTAGAAATAGCGTTAAGCTGTGTTAATTAACAACGGGTTTATACATTAATAAAGGATATTAAATCAATTGGGTTTGCTATTATGTGATCACCTTGCCATGAAGCACAATTTTCATTACTAAGAATGTAGCCCCATTTAGCAACAAATGTTGTCATTTCTGCACTATTACCTGCTTGAATATCTCGAAGTGCATCGCCGACATAAAAACATTGCTTATGATCGACTCCTATTTGTTCACAAGCATATAAAATAGGAGCTGGATCAGGCTTACGCAGTGGTAATGTATCACCAGCTACCATAACCGCACATTGTTTAAATTCAGCATAGTGAGGAAGTAACGCTTTAGTTAAGCCCTCAGGTTTGTTGGTTACAATACCCCAAGGTATTTTATTAGTCTCTAAATGCAGCAGTAATTCAGCTACACCAGGATAAAGACAAGTATGTACGGCGATGTTTTCTTGGTAATAATCTAAAAACTGTTTACGCAATGTTTCATAATCAAACTCTTTAATAGCATCGCCAAAACCAAGAGATAATAAGCCTAAGGCGCCATCTGAGGCAACAGGTCGATAATCTTTTGCCGCCACTTGCGGTTTATTGTGTTGTGCTAAAACAAAATTTAAAGCTGCGCCTAAATCATCAGCGGTATCTAATAAGGTGCCATCAAGATCAAATAGTACGCTTGCTAAGTTTTGTTTTTTATTGTTAGTTGAAGGCATAATGCAGCTCTAAGTTAAAGGTAAGTTTAAAAGGGAAGGCGCGTTGTTTTTAAACGTTTAATATAAACATTAAACAACGCGATGATTGCGTGTCTTATAAAAATTAAAGACGCTGGCAACACAAAATATAATTAACATCTAGTGATGAGGTTAATTTATGGTTTTCAGTTAATGGGTTGTAATGAATGCCTGCAGCGTCTATACATTTTAAATCAAACGATTCAGCCCAACCGATTAAAGTAGAAGGGCGGATAAAGCTTTTATGATCATGTGTGCCATTAGGGACTAACTTTAAAATTTTCTCAGCAGCAACGATTGCGAGCAAATAAGCTTTTAAAGATTTATTTAATGTAGAGAAAAAAACAAAGCCACCAGGTTTAACCATTTGTGCACAGGCTTGTATAATAGAAGCTGGGTCGGGAACATGTTCAAGCATTTCCATGCAGGTGACTACATCATAATATTCTGGTTGTTGCTGCGCTTTTTCTTCAGCGGTTATTTTTTGGTAATCAACACTAACACCCGTTTCTAATGCGTGTAGTTTAGCAACGTTCAGCGGCTCTTGTCCCATATCAATACCTGTTACGTCAGCGCCAAGCTGCGCTAGGCTCTCGGCTAAAATACCGCCGCCACAGCCAACATCAATTATTTTTTTAGAAAATATATCGCCAACATGCTGACAAATAAATTGTCGGCGTAACGGGTTGATTTGATGTAAAGGTTTAAAATCACCGTCTAGTTCCCACCATTGACTGGCAACTTGTTCAAACTTGGCAATTTCATCAGGATTAACATTAAACGTGTTAGACATAAATATTTATCATTGTTGGTCTACTAATATTTGAGATTCTAAACCAATAATTACGTCAAGCCTAGTGGCAAAGCCTATTCACTTTAAATAAAGCTTTTATCTGTATTAAATAGCCCTAAGATTTTTGTTCCACTTAAGTGTAACCCTTAAATGCTGACATTATAGGTTAGGCGATGGCAAAATTGCTGTTTAAATCGACATGTGATTGAAATGCGTACAATCGGCAACTTTAAACAGATCAGCATGTAATACCAATTGAAATAAATAATCGAGCATTATCAGGTGGTTTAAATCGCCAATAACTGCGTTGTTTTCAATCCCAATAACCCCCTATTACTCAATCAAACGCCATATTATTGAACAATTTATCCTCGCTTAAAATTGGTCAATAACTTATTACATTTGGTATAAAAATCAATCAACAAATACCTTTTAAATCATATTGGTACTGGCTTAACGCTTTATATCTTACATTTACTTGAAACTTTAGTTTTTTAACGGCAGAATTAAGCAAAATAAAGCGGTATGGCATGACAAATATTTATGCTAGTATGCCGTGTTAATTAAAAATAATAATTTCGAAATTTTCTGAATTAGATTTACGTTAAGGGATACCATCAATTTATGACCGATTTGGCGAATAATATTGCTCCTGTCAATATTGAGGATGAGCTAAAAAGCTCCTATTTAGATTACGCAATGAGCGTTATCGTAGGTCGTGCACTACCAGATGTGCGTGATGGATTAAAACCAGTGCATCGTCGCGTACTTTTTGCGATGAACGTATTAGGGAACGACTTTAACAAGCCGTACAAAAAATCAGCACGTGTTGTTGGTGATGTAATTGGTAAGTATCACCCGCATGGTGATACAGCTGTATACGATACAATTGTTCGTATGGCGCAACCATTTTCATTGCGTTACATGTTAGTAGATGGCCAAGGTAACTTTGGTTCTGTTGATGGTGATTCAGCAGCGGCAATGCGTTATACCGAAATTAGAATGGCGAAAATTGCCCACTCTATTTTAGCCGACTTGGATAAAGAAACGGTTGATTACGTTGCCAACTATGATGGCACGGAAATGATCCCAGCCGTTATGCCTACTCGAATTCCTAACTTACTAGTTAATGGTACTTCAGGTATCGCCGTAGGTATGGCTACTAACATTCCACCACATAACTTAACTGAAGTTATCAATGGTTGTTTAGCGGTTATAGATAACAGCGATATTAGCTTTGAAGAGCTATTAGAGTTTATCCCAGGACCAGACTTTCCAACCGCGGGTATTATCAGTGGTCGCGCGGGTATTCAAGAAGCTTACTTGACCGGTCGTGGTAAAATCAAAATTCGTGCTCGTGCAGATATCGAAGTCGACGAGAAGTCGGGTAAAGAAACGATTGTTGTTCATGAATTACCTTATCAAGTTAACAAAGCCCGCTTAATTGAAAAAATGGCTGACTTGGTAAAAGAGAAACGTTTAGAAGGTATTTCTGCCTTACGTGATGAGTCTGATAAAGACGGTATGCGTATGGTTATCGAAGTAAAACGTGGCGAAGTAGGTGAAGTTATTTTAAATAACTTATATAAGCTTACTCAAATGCAAGTGTCGTTTGGTCTGAATATGGTAGCGTTGACCAATGGTCAGCCTAAGTTATTCAACCTACGAGAAATGCTAGATGCCTTTATTTTACATCGTCGTGAAGTTGTAACACGTAGAACTATATTTGAATTACGTAAAGCTCGTGAACGTGCACATTTACTTGAAGGTTTGTCGATTGCGCTTTCAAATATTGACCCTATCATTGCCTTAATTAAAAACTCACCAACCCCAAGTGAAGCAAAAGAACAATTGTTAGCACAAGGTTGGGACTTAGGTCTTGTGTCTGACATGCTAGCTGCTGCTGGTGATGACGCTGCTCGTCCTGAATGGGTTGAAGATGAATTTGGTATTCGTGATGGTCAATATTTCTTAACGCCTCCACAAGCACAAGCCATTCTAGATTTACGTTTACATAAGTTAACGGGTCTAGAACACGAAAAAATCTTAAGTGAATATAAAGCATTATTAGAAGTTATTGCAGAATTACTCCATATTTTAGCAACGCCTTCTCGCTTGATGGAAGTTATTCGCGAAGAACTTGAAGCCATTCGTGATGAATTTGGTGATGAACGTCGTACTGAAATTACCAATGCTTCACACGATTTATCGATGGAAGATTTGATCACAGAAGAAGACGTAGTTGTTACGCTTTCTCATGAAGGTTATGTTAAATATCAAATATTAAGTGATTACCAAGCACAACGACGTGGTGGTAAAGGTAAAGCGGCAACTAAGATGAAAGAAGAAGATTTCATCGAACGTTTATTAATCGCTAATACCCACGATACTATTTTATGTTTCTCAGATCGCGGTAAGCTTTACTGGTTAAAAGTGTTCCAATTGCCTCTAGCAAGCAGAACCGCTCGCGGACGTCCAATTGTTAATATTTTACCACTTGAAGATGGTGAACGTATTACGGCAATTTTACCGGTACGTGAATACGAAGAAGACAAGTTCATTATTATGGCGACTGCTTCTGGTACGGTTAAGAAAACAGCATTAACGGCATATAAAAACCAACGAGCTAACGGCATTATTGCGTTAAACCTTCGTGATGACGATACCTTAATTGGTGTTGATATTACCGATGGCGATAACGACATTATGTTGTTCTCAGATGCTGGTAAAGTTGTACGTTTTAACGAGAAGAAACGTGACAGTGAAACGGGTGAGATAAAAGTTGATCCTGAAACTGGCGAGCAATTATGGGCGTTAAAACCTATTGGCCGTACCGGTACTGGTGTTCGTGGTATTAAGTTAGAGGGCGATCAAAAAGTTGTATCTTTAATTGTTCCGAAAAATGATGGTCCGATATTAACCATTACTGAAAATGGTTTTGGTAAGCGTACTGCTTTAGAAGAATACCCTGCGAAAAGTCGAGCGACTAAAGGTGTTGTTTCAATTAAAGTGAGTGAGCGTAACGGCCCTGTAGTTGGCGCAGTACAAGTTGAAGAACAAGATGAAATAATGTTAATCACCGACAACGGTACATTAGTACGTACTCGTGTAGGCGAAGTAAGCGTTATTGGTCGTAATACTCAAGGTGTTCGTATTATCCGTACCATTGAAGGCGAGCATGTAGTTGCCTTACAACGTATCGATGAAATTGAAGAAGTTGAGACCTTTGAAGTAGATGAGAATGGTGAACCTACATCAACTCAAGCAGAAGCAGGTGACAAAGTTGAAACACCTGAATCTGATGAGAGTGAAGGTGAAAATTCTGAACTCAATGATGACGATACTGCAGAGTAACCGTTATTAAATTAAGAAGGGCGGTTTATACCGCCTTTTTTTATGAGCAAAATTTGAGATAAAAGTTATATCAAAGTTGATTTTTGAATTGATGATAACGATTAAATAGGTATGCTAGAGTCCTTAAAAATCAAATGAAACAGTTAAACTACCTGGATAAATTAGCAGATCATATTTAACGGTAAAAATGAATAACTACACGGTTATAGAATATATACTCCTAACTAGGTTATATACCCTGTAATTATCCAAATCACTTGTGAAAGAATAGAACTCTTCATTAATCAATTTGGTATTCAACTAACTGTTTTCAATAAAGACATAATGTTTGAATGATGGCGTTAACTATTTTAGAGAGTGTTAAACCATTTTATATCAATATCGGGTGATAAATTAAATTAACTAAAGGTGAAGTTTTAGATGTCTAGTGTTTACAATTTTTGCGCAGGTCCTGCAATGTTACCTGTTGATGTGATGAAAAAGGCGCAAAGTGAATTTTTAAATTTTGCCGATACAGGCAGCTCAGTAATGGAATTGAGTCATCGTAGCAAAGAGTTTATTGCCGTAGCCGAAAATGCTGAAGCCAACTTACGATCTTTAATGGCAGTTCCCGATAATTATAAAGTATTGTTTTGTCACGGCGGTGGTCGCGGCCAATTTTCAGCAGTAGCATTAAACCTTTTAGGTGAGACTAAAAATGCTGACTACATAGTCACAGGTGCTTGGTCTAAAGCCGCAGCAGAAGAGGCAGGTCATTATGGCAATATTAACGTTATCAATGCTATCGATAATGTTAATGGTGAACAACGTGTAAAACCTAGTAATGATTGGGCATTAAGCGCTAATGCAGCTTATGTTCATTACTGCCCAAATGAGACTGTAGATGGAATCGAAATCTTTGATATTCCTGATACCGGAGAGATCCCATTGATTGCCGATATGTCTTCTACTATTTTGTCTCGTGAATTTGATGTCAGTAAATTTGGTTTGATTTATGCCGGTGCTCAAAAAAATATCGGCCCATCAGGTTTAACTATCGTTATTGTTAGAGAAGATTTACTGGGTAATGCACATATAGATACCCCTTCGATAATGAATTATCAGGTTTTAGCAGAAAATGGCTCTATGTATAACACGCCACCTACTTATGCATGGTATTTAGCCGGTTTGGTTTTTGAATGGTTAGAAGGAAAGGGTGGCGTTAGCGCTATTGCTGATATTAATCAACAAAAAGCACAGCTTTTATATCAGTATATTGATCAAAGTGGCTTTTATACAAATTCAATAGTTTCAGAGAATAGAAGCTTGATGAATGTACCATTTTGGTTAACTGACGACAGTTTATCAGCAGATTTTGTAAAACAAGCTGAGGCTGAAGGATTAACAGCATTAAAAGGTCATCGTATGGTTGGCGGAATGCGAGCCAGTATATACAACGCAATGCCAATTGAAGGTGTAGAAGCGTTAATTAATTTTATGAAAAAATTTGCAGCAGAGGCTAAATAATATGGAGCAACTAACTCTACAACCAATTAATAAAATAAATGGTGAAGTGTTTTTACCTGGCTCAAAGAGCCTATCGAATCGTGCTTTATTAATAGCAGCGCTTGCTAAGGGTGAAACAAAAATCACTAATTTGTTAGTGAGTGACGATATTAATTACATGTTAGGCGCCTTAAAAACTTTAGGTATTCAATATACCTTAAGTGATTGTGGTACTGAGTGTACAGTTATTGGCAATAATGGCTTTTTTAAGACAAGTGAATCGTTAGAGCTATATCTTGGTAATGCAGGTACTGCAATGCGACCGTTATGTGCCGCACTTGCTGCAAGCCAAGGTGAGTTTGTATTAACGGGTGAACCAAGAATGAAGGAAAGACCTATTGGTCACTTAGTGGATGCATTAGCGCAGCTTAATGCTGATATCGAATACATGGAAAATAAAGATTACCCGCCGGTAAGAATTAATGGTAAAGCGCTATCTGGCAATACTGTTAGTATTGATGGCTCTATTTCAAGCCAATTTCTAACAGCGATTTTGATGGTAGCGCCTTTACTTAACACCGATACAAACATTGTTATAGAAGGTGAGTTAGTCTCAAAACCTTATATTGATATTACGCTCGATATTATGGCGAGGTTTGGCGTCACGGTACAAAATAATGAATATCAATCATTTACAGTAAAAGGTAAACAATCTTACCAAGCTGTGGATAAATACATGGTAGAAGGTGATGCATCATCTGCATCATATTTTTTAGCTGCAGGTGCTATAAAAGGTGGCGAAATTACCGTACATGGCGTGGGTAAATTAAGTGTTCAAGGTGATAAACACTTCGCTGATGTGCTGGAAAAAATGGGCGCAGAAGTTATTTGGAATGATGAATCTATTACTGTGATTGGCAAGCCGCTTACGGCTGTAGATATGGACATGAACCATATTCCTGATGCGGCCATGACTATAGCTACCACAGCTCTTTTTGCCACCGGCACAACAACTATTCGAAATATCTATAATTGGCGAGTGAAAGAGACTGATCGTTTAAGCGCCATGGCAACCGAACTAAGAAAGGTGGGTGCTGAAGTAGTAGAAGGCGAAGACTTTATTTCTATCACACCACCAACTGCTTTAAAGCATGCTGATATTGATACTTACAATGATCATCGAGTTGCTATGTGTTTTTCACTTGTGGCCTTAAGTGATACGCCTGTAACAATTAATGATCCTAAATGTACGGCTAAAACATTTCCTGATTATTTCGATAAGTTATCGACCGTTTCATCTTAAAAAAGTGTTACAGAATAATTTATTACGCGATTTTGAATTGTAAATCCCGTATAATGCCGCCGATTTTCGACTTTAGGAGATAAATAAATGCAGGAAAGCATTCCAGTCATCACTATAGATGGACCCAGTGGTGCCGGTAAAGGAACAGTTGCCCGTATTGTTGCCGAACAGTTAGGTTGGCACTTATTAGATAGTGGCGCAATTTATCGCGTATTAGCGGTTGCAGCCCAACACCACAATATTAGTGTTGAAGATGAAGCATCTTTATTACCCGTTGCTGCGCATCTTGATGTGCAGTTTCAAATATCTACTGCCGGTGAAGGTAGTGTTATTTTAGAGGGCGAAGATGTTTCAAATGCCATACGTACCGAAGAAATTGGCGCATTGGCCTCTAAAGTAGCGGCATTTCCTCGTGTTAGAGAAGCATTACTAAGACGCCAACGTGCTTTTAAAGTTACACCAGGCTTAGTTGCCGATGGTCGTGACATGGGCACCGTTGTATTTGCTGATGCACCCGTTAAAGTTTTTTTAACAGCCAGTGCAGAAGAAAGAGCACAAAGAAGATTTAATCAGTTGAAAGGCAAGGGCTTTGATGTTAAAATCGGGCGCCTTTTGGATGACATACGTCTAAGAGATGAGCGAGATCAAAACCGCAAGGTTGCGCCGCTTGTCCCTGCAGAAGGTGCATTAATTATTGATTCTACTGAACTTTCTATTGAAGAAGTGGTTGGTAAAATCCTTTCATTTAGTAATGAAAAATTAATGTAAGCTGAAAATTAACCTTATGCCTACTGTACGGATGCACTGGGCAATTATTTAATTACCCCATGAAACAATGACGTTGACTGGATTAATAACTGAGTTTATATACAAGTTATGACTGAAAATTTTGCACAACTTTTTGAAGAAAGTTTAAAAACAATCGAAACACGCCCTGGTTCAATCATTAAAGGGACTGTAGTTGCTATCACTAAAGACAACGTTTTAGTTGACGCTGGCTTAAAATCTGAATCTGTTATCTCAATCGATCAATTCAAAAGCCTTACAGGCGAAGTTGAAGTATCTGTTGGTGATGAAGTTGATGTATCGCTTAAAGCTACAGATGATGGTTTCGGTGAAACTATTCTTTCTCGTGATGACGCAAAACGTCACGAAGCATGGCAAGTGCTTGAAAAAGCATACGAAGAAAAAGAAACTATTATCGGTGTTATCAACGGTAAAGTTAAAGGTGGTTTCACGGTTGAAGTTAGCAACATTCGCGCTTTCTTACCGGGTTCATTAGTAGATGTTCGTCCAATTCGTGACACTACTCACCTTGAAGGTAAAGACTTAGAATTTAAAGTTATTAAGCTTGATCAAAAGCGTAATAACGTTGTTGTTTCACGTCGTGCTGTTATCGAATCAGAAAGCAGTGTTGAACGTGATGAGCTTCTTGCTTCTCTTGCTGAAGGCATTGAAGTTAAAGGTATCGTTAAGAACCTTACTGACTACGGTGCATTCGTAGACTTAGGCGGCATTGACGGCCTACTTCACATCACAGATATGGCTTGGAAACGTGTTAAGCACCCAAGTGAAATCGTAAATGTTGGTGATGAAATCCAAGTTAAAGTATTGAAATTCGATCGTGAACGTACTCGTGTTTCTTTAGGTATGAAGCAGTTAGGCGAAGATCCATGGGTTGCTATCGCTAAACGTTACCCTGAAGGTGCTAAGCTTACAGGTCGCGTAACTAACTTAACTGATTACGGTTGTTTCGTTGAGATCCAAGAAGGCGTTGAAGGTTTAGTTCACGTTTCTGAAATGGATTGGACTAACAAAAACATTCACCCATCTAAAGTTGTTAACTTAGGTGACACAGTTGAAGTTATGGTATTAGAAATTGACGAAGAACGTCGTCGTATTTCTCTTGGTCTTAAGCAATGTATCCCGAACCCTTGGGAAGAGTTTGCTAAGAACTTCAACAAAGGTGATAAAGTATCAGGTAAGATCAAGTCAATCACTGACTTTGGTATCTTCATTGGTCTTGACGGCGGTATTGACGGTTTAGTTCACTTATCTGACATTTCATGGGCTGGCGGTGAAGAAGCTGTTCGTGAATACAAGAAAGGTGATGAAATCTCAGCTGTAGTACTTCAAGTTGACCCTGAGCGTGAGCGTATTTCTTTAGGTGTTAAACAAACTGAAGATGATCCGTTTAATCAATACCTTGCAGATAACAAAAAAGGTGCTATTGTTACAGGTAAGGTAATTGAAGTAGATGCTAAAGGCGCTAAAATTGAATTAGCCGAAGGTGTTGAAGGTTACTTACGTGTTGCTGATATTTCACGTGAGCGTATCGAAGATGCGACTACTGAATTATCTGTTGATGACAGCGTTGAAACTAAGTTTGTTGGTGTTGATCGTAAGAACCGCACAATCAGCTTATCAATCAAAGCTAAAGATCAAGCAGACGAGCGTGAAGCAATGGATACATTGAACCAAGCTCCAGAAGAAGATTCTGGTCTTAGTGCAATGGCAGAAGCGTTTAAAAACGCTAAGCTTTAATTCCTAGCTATACCAAGTGAAGAACTGCATTTAAGCAGTTCTTCTTAATGTTTAACCCCGATGGCGCGAAGCTATAGTGAACACTGGAGGTCAAATGACCAAATCAGAACTCATTGAAAGATTAGCAGATAAATTAAATCATTTAGCTGCGAAAGATGTTGAAGAAGCTATTAAAGAAATTCTTGAAATGATGGCGCACACTTTATCAAAAGGTGAGCGTATTGAAATTAGAGGTTTTGGCAGTTTTTCGTTGCATTATCGTGCTCCTCGCGTGGGACGGAACCCAAAAACTGGCGAGTCAGTAGAGCTTGACGGTAAATATGTTCCGCACTTTAAACCTGGTAAAGAATTGCGTGAAAGAGTTAATCTTTCAATAGCGTAATTGCAGAATTAATGAATAAACGGCATGCTATCAGCATGCCTTTTTTTTGTGTTGTTTTGGACGAACTGTTATGCGACTTTATATTACCGTTATACTTTTTCTAATTTTACTTGCTATCGCTTTTATTTTTGGTAGTCAAAATGATCAAATGTTTACTTTGAATTATTTGATTGCACAAACGCAAATTTCTGTGGCGAGTGCTGTAGGATTATTTACTGCAATCGGCTTCTTATTAGGCTTACTGTTTGTATTGTTTTGGAAACTTCTTAGCATGGTAAAACCGGCTAAGAAAGAGCAAGCGTTAACAGGAAAGAAGTCTTAATATGCTAGGGTTATTATTCTTATTACTACCTGTTGCTATGGGCTATGGTTGGTTTATGGGGCGCAATAGCGTCAAACAAAACAATCATTCCGCACAGCAAGAGCTTTCTATTAAATATTCTACAGGTTTAAATTATTTATTTTCAAATCAACAAGATAAAGCTATTGATTACCTTCTTGAAGCTTTAAAAGTTGAAGATGATACTGTAGAAGCACATTTTGCTATGGCAAATTTATTCAGGCGTCGTGGAGAGCTTGATAGAGCGCTGAAAGTACATGAGCATTTAGTACGCCAGAAACACTTACCTAACAGTGCCAAACAACAAGCTGTATTTGAGCTTGCAAAAGATTTTCTCAGTGCTGGTCTTTACGATCGCGCTGAAGACATGTTCCACAAATTATTAAAGTCAAAAATATACGGTTTAAAGTCATTAACCTCATTAATGCAGATTTACCAATCGACTAAAGATTGGAAGCAGGGTATTGCGCTCAAAAAGGCGATTGCGAAAACCCGTGACACTAAACTTTTACATACCTTAGCAAACTTTTATTGTGAACTTGCAACCTCCGCTCTTGAGAAAGACGAGTTTATTGAAGTTATAGAACTTCTAGATAATGCCTTGAGTCATGATCCTAATTCTTCTCGTGCAAATTGGTTGATGGCACAAATATATGAAAATCACCAACAATACAATGAAGCATGCCAATGCTATAAAGCCATTTATGAGCAAGACAAAGAATTTTTTCCTGATGTGATTGAGAAAATGTTTCTCTGTTATCAGGCACTTAATGCTGAAAAAGAATTTTTTAAATTTATTCGAAAAGTTTACGAAGAAACTGGCAGTACTAGTGCGCTGATCATGTATTTATCACACATTGAGCAAGCTAAAGGTGGTAGTCACGCAAAAACCTTTATTCTAACAGCCTTGAAACGTAGACCAACTATTCGTGGCTTCAAGCACTTTGTTAAAATGCAAATGGATGGTAATCAATCTGAAAATACAGCTGATAACCTTGAAGTTATTCGTGAGTTAGTTACCGCCTATTTAAATGTTAAACATCGCTATAGTTGTAGAACTTGTGGTTTTAATTCAAGTACGCATTATTGGTCATGTCCTTCGTGTCATGATTGGGAACAATTAAAACCTATTCGTGGGTTAGATGGCGAATAAGTAAACTACGTGGCTGTTTTGTAAATTATATAAAGCCTGCTTATACAGGCTTTTTAGCGCAAAGTTCGTTGTATTATTAAAATATTTATTATTGAGGAGAGTTGCATGAGAGATGCAAAAGTTGTCGTAGCCTTAGATTTTGATAACAAAGAAAAGGCATTATCTTTTGTAGATAAAATTCAACCGAGCGACTGTCGTTTAAAAGTAGGTAAAGAAATGTTCACACATTTTGGCCCAGACTTTGTTAAAGTACTTGTCGATCGTGGTTTTGATGTTTTTCTTGATCTAAAATTTCATGATATTCCCAATACAGTGGCTAAAGCTGTCGCTGCTACTGCTGAATTAGGTGTTTGGATGGTCAATGTTCATGCGTCAGGTGGTCTTAAAATGATGGTAAAGGCGAAAGAGGCGCTAATACCTTATGGTGACAAAGCACCTTTATTAATCGCTGTTACAGTGCTTACCAGTATGGGAGAAGAAGATCTGGCTGGTATTGGTATCACTAAATCTCCAGCTGAACATGTACAACACTTAGCCACATTAACTAAAAAGGCTGGTTTAGATGGTGTGGTTTGCTCTGCAATGGAAGCAGAAACATTAAAAAGCTTACTAGGGAAAGACTTTAAACTTGTAACACCAGGTATACGTCCTGAGGGCAGCAATGCTGACGATCAAAAACGTATTATGACTCCTCGTCAAGCGTTAGATGTTGGCGTTGATTATCTTGTTATTGGTCGCCCGATCACCAAATCTGAAAACCCACATAGCGTTTTACAAGAAATTAACCAATCAATAAGCTAAAGCTAACAAAAAAGTCAATTAATTTGACTTCTATTTGACAAATCTAAACAAGACTTCTAAACCTAATGAAGTGAATTATTATCTATAATGGTTCACTTATAAGGAAATTAACTCTATTTAGAAGGAAAGTTACATGAAAAGTCACATCTATTACGCTCTTATCGTTTTATTTACAGTACTGTCAATGCCACTACAAGCAGCAGGTTTTAATGACGTTCCAGACGTTGCTGCCGTTACAGAAATACAAGTGGTAGATATTAACCTTGCAGATATTGAAACTTTAGCCTTATTGAAAGGTGTAGGTGAAAAACGAGCAAAAGCTATCGTCGCGTACCGTGAGTCAAATGGCCAGTTTAATTCTGTTGATGATTTACTGAATGTAAAAGGCGTAGGGGAGCATACTTTACAACTCAATAAAGGAAGAATTAAGTTGTAATACTGATAGC
The DNA here is from genome assembly GCF_057550865.1 of Colwellia sp. NW0002-52-1. Classification (NCBI taxonomy): domain Bacteria; kingdom Pseudomonadati; phylum Pseudomonadota; class Gammaproteobacteria; order Alteromonadales; family Colwelliaceae; genus Colwellia; species Colwellia sp. NW0002-52-1. The sequence continues at coordinate 74,422 of NZ_BAAJLU010000003.1, forward strand.
TTCTCAACTTTCTTATGGTAGGGTGATAAAGCGCTTCGATGCTTTTTCATGACCTAAGCGTGAACAAAAGACCATATAAATTTAATGACTTGAATTAATCAATGTTACTTTAATAAATAGATTTGTATAGGCTCAGTCAATCTTAAGTGAAGTTGTGTGAAGTGAAGCTATCAAAATTAAAAAAGCCAGTCATTCGACTGGCTTTCTACTATTAAAATTAGCTATCAAGTTAAAGCAGGCTATCTAATGTTAATTCCATCATACCTTTAAACGTAGTTTCACGTTCGTCTGCTGTAGTTTGTTCACCGGTTTTAATATGGTCACTTACAGTTAATACTGTTAATGCTTTTTTACCGTATTCTGCAGCAACACCGTATAATCCGGCCGCTTCCATTTCAACGGCTAAAATGCCATATTTTTCCATTAATGCAAACATTTCAGGTTGAGGAGTGTAAAATAAATCAGAAGTAAATATGTTACCTACACGGATTTTTTTACCAGTTTTTTCAGCCGTTTTTACAACGTTATGTAGTAAATTGAAATCAGCTGTAACTGCGAAATCACAACCATTCATGCGTGAGCGATTTACATTTGAGTCGGTACTTGCAGCCATACCTACAATTATATCACGTACTTTTATATCATCACGTACGGCGCCACAAGAGCCTATACGGATAATACTTTCAACGCCGTAGTCTTTGTACAATTCTGTTGCGTAGATTGAGATTGACGGAATGCCCATTCCTGAGCCCATCACAGAAACAGGCTTACCTTTATAGGTACCTGTGTAACCAAACATGTTACGTACGCGTGTTACGCATTTTACGTCGTCAAGAAAGTTGTCTGCTATATATTTTGCGCGAAGTGGATCGCCCGGCATAAGTACCGTTTTTGCGAAATCGCCATTGTTTGCTTCAATATGTGCTGTTGCCATGAGTGTTAACCTTTGTTAGTGGTGTTCAATCACAGTAAGTTTCTAGCCTTTGCTGGTAATTTGTAATTCAGCTGCTATCAAGGATGTTTTACTGATATGTCTTTTAAATGTTTAAAGTAGGATTCTAACTGAAAAAGCGTTCAGTGATCCAGTGATAACCGATACCACCTAAATAAATGCCGAAAATACCAGCAATGCCAGACAAAACCGGCGGAGCGGGTATAGGTAATTTCAAAAATGAAAAAACCAATCCAACAAATATACCTGTGATTATCGCAATTATAACTTCGAACACGTGTTCTCCTAGTTGATTGTTAATCAGTTATTTTAACCTATCATTAACAATTTCAACAACACGGATTACTGTTTATTTGCTGCTTTTTGTTTTAAAAGCGCTTTGTCGCTATCTGATAAAAAACTTGCCTTTAAGGCGTTTTCTTGTAGTTGTTGTATATCTTTATCTGAAAAGCCTAAAGTCTCACGTGCTATTTTAAATTCGTTTTTAAGTTCAAAGCCTTGCACACCCGGATCATCGGTATTTAGACATACCAAAAGTCCACGTGCTAAAAATTCTTTAATTGGATGTTGGCTTAAGTCTTTAATCGTACCGGTTTGAAAATTAGAAGTAAGGCATGACTCTATAGCAATATTATGCTCGAGCATATAATCCATCAGCTTTTCATCTTGATAACAAGCAACACCATGACCAATGCGTTTAGCGTTTAATTGGTTAATGGCTTGCCATATACTCTCTGGCCCGGCTGCTTCACCCGCATGTATGGTGGCTTGTAATTGTGCTTTATTGACTTGTTTGAAGTGTTCAACAAACATTTCACCAGGAAAATTATACTCATCTCCCGCTAAATCAATCGCAACCAAATGTTGTTTATGAGCGAGAAGGCCATCTAACTCTGCTTGGCATTTATCAACACCAAAAGTACGACTTAAAATACCAATGAGGTTAATTTTAACATCATATACTTTGCAAGCTGCATTAACACCGTCTATTACAGCCGCAACAACATCAGCAATAACTAAATTATTATTCATTGCCATATAATAAGGTGAGAAACGTAATTCGGCATAATTAATACCGGCGTTGTATGCATCTTCGACGTTTTCATAGGCAATACGCTTACAGTCATCTAAAGTTTTGAGTACAGCGACACCCCAATCAAGTTTACTTAGAAAAGCTAATAAATCGCTTTCACTACCTTGAACTTGTACATGAGGAATGAATGCTTCGAAGTTATTTTCAGGTAAAGCTATGTTGTGCTGTTGTGCTAATGCCCATATGGTTTTAGGGCGAATGTTTCCGTCTAAATGACGATGTAAATCAATTAACGGCAGGTGAGAGTGGTTCATAATACTGTGCAACCTATATATTTGTTTGATAAAAAATACGACAAGCATCTAATAAAATAAAGCTAATTATTATCCGCTAAAGTCGAATATTTTTATTATACCGCTTTTTTCGTATTTTAGGTTGCTATTAGTGTAAGAACACTGATAAGTTAAATTTGGAATAATCATCTAGGTGTCTAGACGTAAATAATAAACAAAATTTTAGTATAAAGAGAAGCAATATGTTTGAGCAAACCGACGACGTTCGTATTAATAATATTAAAGAACTTTTACCTCCTATCGCATTACTTGAGCGATACCCTTCTTCAGAGCAGGCAACCAAGTCGGTTTTTACTGGTAGACAAGCCATCAGTAACATTTTTAATAACAAAGATGATCGTTTACTTGTCGTTATTGGTCCATGTTCGATACATGATCCAAAAGCGGCTTTGGAGTATGGCGAACGTTTAGTAAAGCTTCGCGAAAAATATAAAAACTCGTTAGAAATTGTCATGCGTGTTTATTTTGAAAAGCCCAGAACAACCGTTGGATGGAAAGGGCTTATTAACGACCCTTACATGGATAATAGTTTTAAACTAAATGATGGTTTGCGCATTGGCCGTAAATTGTTACTTGATTTAAATAATTTGGGTTTACCTACCGCAGGTGAATTCTTAGATATGATCACTCCGCAGTACATGGCCGACTTTATGTGTTGGGGCGCTATAGGTGCGCGTACAACCGAGAGCCAAGTTCATCGTGAACTCGCTTCAGGCTTATCATGCCCAGTAGGTTTTAAAAATGGTACTGATGGCACGATTAAAGTTGCTATTGACGCTATTGGTGCTGCAAGTGCTCCGCATCATTTTCTTTCAGTGACTAAGTATGGTCATTCAGCGATAGTTGAAACTACAGGTAATGAAGATTGTCATATCATTTTACGTGGCGGCCGAAAAACTAATTTTGATGCAGAGAGTGTTAAATCAGTTACTCAGCAGCTAGAAAAATCAGGTTTAAATACCAATATAATGATTGATTTTAGTCATGCCAATAGCAGTAAGAAATTCGAAAACCAAATGCTGGTGTGTAAAGATGTCTGTGCTCAAATGCGTAGCGGTAATGATGACATTTTTGGTGTTATGGTAGAAAGTCATTTAGTGGAAGGCCGCCAAGATTTAGCGGAAGGTGAAAAAGGTACTTATGGACAAAGTATTACCGATGCTTGTATAGGCTGGCAAGATACAGAAACCTTACTTGCTGAGTTAGATCAAGCCGTTACAGACCGCAGAGCTAATAAATAAACTTTAAACTGAGTAAATAATTAAAACACTTTAATTGTTTTTACTGAGTTTTGTCGTTTTAAAAGACATAGAAGCGCCAATCAATTAACCATTGATTGGCGCTTTTATGTCATCTGAACTATAGCTTTACTAGAAAAGCAAATTTTTAATAGCAGTAAAATAATAAACAACGGAAAAACAAAATATTCATTTAAAGCTTTTCGTGTTCTTACTTTAAAAACGTTGTTTAGCGTATGAAATAAACCACTCGTCTTATTGTTCAAAAACTTATGTAACCTGAACTCTGGATAATGAGTGCTTGATACTCAACTGAATCAAAAGCTTAGTTGATAAAGTAAATGCTCTAGCCAGGTGAACATCACGAATAGACATCATCAATGCTTCATTTTATGCCATTTTTAAGGCAAAACGTTTATGAATAGCGCGCTATTTATCGACGTTTTAACGCAGAAAATGGCTTAAAAGGGAGCATTGAGCAAGTGCTGCTTATCCAGAGTTCAGGTTATGTAAAGCAGTGTAAAGAATATTGTGTGTAACTTTACTCAGTCATACTATATTGTTAAATCAATAGTTTAAAAATGTAATTGTTACTATGAGGAAGGATTTTGAACGTTCGTTTTAACAAAGCAACAGAGTTGGTAGAGCTGGGGTTTTCTCAGAGTTCGAGGCAACTTAGTTCGCCAAAAAACAAGCTAAATTCTAAGTGTTGCTTAGCTATTAGCTTAGCGCTACTCGTTGGCGCTTGCAGCAGCCCAAGTGGACTATCTCATTCAAAACCAGAGGCTCTAGTTGATAAAAATATACCTATTAAATGGCAATCTGATGTAACAACGAATGAAGTAATCCAAGTAAATGATGGCTGGATAAAAAGCTTTAATGACAGGGGTTTAGAAGAATTAATAAGTTACGCGTTACAAAGTAACTACACACTGAATGCTGAAAAAGTGAGTGTGGCACTTGCAAAAGAAAGAATAAACATAAGCTCGTCAACTGATCTACCTGAACTTTCTTTATCTTTAGCAAATTCAAGACGCAAACAAGTAACAAGTAATACTACTAGTTATCAAACCAGCGCTGATCTCAGTGTTGATTTAACTTACGAGCTTGATCTTTGGGGGAAGCTGTCTGACCAACAAAATCAAGACCGACTAAATTATGCCGCAGCAATATCTAATTATCGGCACAGTGAACTCACGTTAGTCGCTGATATCACTAAAGCTTGGTTTGATTTAACACAGGCACAACAGCTGCTTAACTTATATCAAGAACGAGCAGATAACTTACAACGCAATTTATCAATGATTCAATCATCTTATCAATTGGGTTTGAATGATGCGTTAGATGTTTACCTAACTAAAAATACCGTTAATCAAGAATTAGCGCGTGTGGCAGATCAACAGCAAACCTTAAACATTAAAAGTAGAGCACTTGAGTTGCTCATGGGTGATTATCCGCTAGCAAATAGAGTAAGTGAACAAAGCCTTCCTGTTATTAGTGAAGAAATCAACCTAGGCTTACCTGCACAACTACTCACCAGAAGAGCAGACATTCAAGCAGGGTGGTTAGAATTGTTAGCGTTAGATGCTGGGTTAGCTGTAGCACATAAACAACGTTTTCCTAGTTTTAATTTAAATGCAGGGCTAAGTGATAGTGCCAATGAACTCACTAGTTTACTTAATGGCGGAGCATTAGCTTGGTCTTTAATTGGTGGGATAGCCAGTCCGTTATTTAATTCAGGTCGATTAGAGTCACTAGAAGCACAAGCAAAATTGTCTGTTGTGCAAAAAGAAAAACAATATTTACAGCAAGTTTATCAAGCGTTTGCTGATGTTGAAAATAGCGTAAGCGAAAGAGAATCCCTTAATCAACAATATAGTTTTTATTTAAAAGCGCAAGAAAATGCCATCGCGGCAGAAAAGCTTTCATTTGATCAATATTTGCGTGGCTTAGTAACCTATACCACAGTATTAGAGTCTCAACGTCGTTCGTTTGACGCACAAACCACCGTTATACAGTTAACTAATCAATTACTGCAAAATAGAATTGAAATACATCTGGCGTTAGGTGGTGATTACCTTGATACCACGAATAAATTGAGCAATAACGAAGTACAGAACAACCAGATAGCTAATAACCCAAAAAATGATAACCAAAGAATTGATAGCCCAAAAACTAGCGGTAACTCATCACCCACATCGTTAACTAACCGCACAAGCATGGAAAAATAATGTCGTTAAAATTAAGAAAACTACTGCCAATCATTGTTTTATTATCGCTCTTATTCGCTGCGTATATAGTAACGAGTAATCCACCTTCAGCAAAGCGAGGTCAGCCCAGTACAACGCCACAGATCAGCGTTGAAGTTGCAAAATTAATACGAAAGGATCTTCCTATTGGGATCGATAGTTATGGCACGATAAAACCGCGTACTCAGAGTGTGTTATTACCGCAAGTGTCAGGACAAATTATCAGTATTAATCCTAAATTTAGAGCCGGCGGATTTTTCGAAGAAGGCGATATTTTACTGCAATTGGATCAAAGAGATTTACTCGCTGAAGTTAAAATTGCCCAAGCAAATTTATTTAGTGCACAACAGAGTTTTAGCGAAGAGCAAGCCCGAGTTGAGCAAGCAGAGCAAGATTGGCAGCGCTTAGGTAATAACAAAAAAGCTCCTGATTTAGTGCTTCGAAAACCACAATTAATGGCGGCGCAAGCCTCAGTATTTTCAGCCGAAGCCAGTTTATCTAAAGCTGAATTAGCGGTTGAGCGTAGTAATATTATTGCACCCTATACAGGCCGAGTATTAAGCAAATCTGTTGATGTTGGACAAGTGGTGAGTATAGGTACTCAACTTGCTGAAATTTATGCCGTTGATTACGTTGAAATTCGCTTACCATTAAAAAATAAAGACTTAGCATATATGATATTGCCTGAAAGCAATCGTTTTGAAAATGCTGCAGTTCGAGAACAACCAGGCGTGACAATATTCTCAGATTTAGCCACCCGTCAAAGTTGGCAAGGTAAAGTTGTGCGTACTGAAGGGGCGTTTGATGAAGAGTCGCAACAATTATTTGTTGTAGCACAAATTGACGATCCGTACGGAGAAAATGAAGGCAATGGTTTACCTTTAAAAATTGGCCAGTATGTGAGCGCAAAAATTAAGGGTAAAACTATTGAAAATGCATTGAGTATTCCAAATAAAGCGATTTATCAAGGCAGCTACGTTTATGTTGTTGATGATAATGTACTCAAACGTAAAAACATTTCGATCGCTTGGCAAAGTGAAGACGTAGCGGTTATTAAATCGGGTTTAGAAGTTGATGAATTGTTAGTATTAACCCCTTTAGGTCAAGTTACTTCAGGCACAATAGTGAGTATAAATAGCATCGATGGGAAGTCGGTAAAAACAGCTAAAAAAACCAGAGAAAAAGCTAACTCTAACAAAAGGCCTGAGAAAAGACCTGATAAAAGACCTGATAAAAGACCTGAAAAAAATGCAGAATCTAAACAGGGTGAAAAGCAAGCGTTTGATGATAAAGGAGCTAAGTCATGATCGAATGGTTTGCTAAAAATCATGTTGCGGCTAATTTATTGATGATCACCATTTTATTGACCGGTATTTTCTCAATAAAAAGTAGTATTCCATTAGAAGTTTTTCCGTCTTTTGAATCTGAAATAGTGAATGTTTCTGTTACTTTACAGGGCTCTACACCAGAAGATGCAGAGCAAGGCGTAGCCATACGCATTGAAGAAGCGGTTCAAGATCTTGAAGGTATAGAAAAAATTATTAGTACCTCTGTTGAAGGTGGCGCTTCGGTTCGAATTGAAGCAGACTCGAGTATCGATGTTCGAGATTTACTGGCTGATATTAAAAGCCGTGTAGATGCGATAAATACCTTTCCCGTTGATGCAGAAAAGCCCGTTACCGCAATCGCGCAACGTATTCGTAATGTTATATCAGTTACTATTGCCTCTGATTACGGTGAAAAAGAGATACGTGAATTTGCCGAGCAAGTGCGTGATGACTTACTGAAATTACCTCAGGTAACGCAAGTAGCGTTAGATGCTGTTCGTGATTATGAAATTAGTATCGATATTAATCAAAGTAAATTAGAACAGTATCAATTAACCCTAAGTGAAATATCAACAGCCATTAGTAATAGCTCTGTGGATATTTCAGCAGGTAATGTGCGTACCGATGGGGGTGATGTACTAGTACGTAATATTGGTCAAGCCTATCGTCGTGACGAGTTTGAAAAAATTGTAATAAAAACTAATACCGATGGTACGTTTCTTTTATTACAAGATATAGCAACAGTAAATGACGGTTTTGAAGAAACGCCACTGCGCGCCCGTTTTAACGGTCAGCAAGGTGCGTTAATAGACGTGTATAGAATTGGTAATCAAAGCGCAATTGACGTTGCTGATGCGGTTAAAGAATATATCGATGACCGTCAAGATACCTTACCTCAAGGCTTTGTGCTTAGTTATTGGGATGATGATTCTGAAATTGTAAAAAGTCGACTTAACACTTTAATTAGCAATGCGTTACAAGGTGGCTTTCTTGTTTTAATTCTACTGACATTATTTTTACGTCCTTCGATAGCTTTTTGGGTATCTATAGGCATACCGATAAGTTTTATGGGCGCATTTATCGTTATGCCATTCTTCGATATTTCTATTAATATCATGAGTTTATTTGGTTTTATTTTGGTGTTGGGTATAGTTGTTGATGATGCCATTGTAACCGGCGAAAATATTTATCGGCATACCCAAACAGCATCTAGCGGTTTAGAGGCCGCCATTAAAGGAACACAAGAAGTTGCAACCCCAGTAACTTTTGGTATTTTGACCACAGTAGCAGCCTTTTTGCCGTTAGCTTTTATTGAAGGGCAGCGAGGCGCTTTATTTGCACAAATTCCGATTATTGTTATCCCGGTTTTATTGTTTAGTTTAATAGAGTCTAAGTTTGTACTACCTTCACATTTAAAGTCGCTACGTTTGCGCAGTGAAAGTACCAAACAATCTAAATTTAGTGTTTGGCAACAAGGCTTTGCTGATGGCTTTGAAAATGCGATCCTTAAATACTATAAACCATTGTTGGCATTGTCTATTCGTAATCGTTTAACTACAGTGGCATTGTTTTTTGGTGTTCTTATTCTAATTGTAGCCTTTATTACTAGTGGCTGGACTCGCTTTGTATTCTTCCCACGTATTGCTAGTGAAACAGCGCTTGGTAGTGTCACTATGCCTGTGGGTACGAGTTTTGATGTAGTAGATTCATATGTTGAAAAAATGTCTAATTCTGCGAAATTACTGCAAGATAAATATCGTGATGAACAAGGCCAAAGCTTGATTTTAAATACCTTAGCTATCACCAGTGAAGAAAAAGGTCGTGTACGTTTTGAAATATTAGCTGCTGATAAAAATACCACCGGCATTGGTACTGCACAATTAGTTAAAGAATGGCGAGAATTAATTGGCCCATTACCGGGCGCCGAAAGTGTTACGTTCAGAGCAGAAATAGGTAGGGGGGGGGATCCCATTGATGTTCAGCTCTCCGCAACAGATTTGAAAACATTGAAACTGGTCTCTGATGAAGTTAAAAACCGTATTCGAACTTACCCTACCGCTTTTGAAATAGCTGATAGTTTATCCAATGGTAAAGAAGAGTTGCAAATACAATTAACAGCGCAGGGCTATGCCATGGGTATGAATAACACTTGGGTTACAAGACAAGTTAGAGATGCTTACTTTGGCTCACAAGTTCAGCGTATTCAGCGTGGCCGTGATGATGTAAGAGTTATGTTGCGTTTTCCATTGTCAGAGCGGCAATCAATATCAAAACTAAACGATATGCTGATAAATACTCCAAGTGGTGGCAAAGTACCTTTATCACATGTTGCCACATTAAAGCCCGGTAAGAGTGCGTCTGCTATTACTCGTATAGACCGATACCGTACGATTAATGTAACCGCTGATGTTGATAAAAATGCCACTAATATGACCACGTTAAATGCTGATCTTAATCAGTTTTTAACCGAGTTAATGAACAAATACCCAGGTGTTTCATATAGTTTAGAAGGTGAAGCACGTGAGCAAGCTGATTCTTTTAGCAGTTTAGCTTGGGGCTTAGTCTTTGTATTTTTTATTATTTATTGTTTATTAGCGATACCTTTTAAATCTTATGTACAGCCGATCATCGTTATGTCGGTTATCCCGTTTGGGGCCATTGGTGCAATCATAGGGCATTGGATCATGGGTATGGATTTAACCATAATGAGCATACTAGGTTTAATGGCGCTTATTGGTGTTGTAGTAAACGACAGTTTAGTCTTAGTTGATTTTATAAACGCAAAAGTTCGTTCTGGCATTAAAGCTTATGACGCAGTATTAATTGCGGCTCAATCTCGCTTTCGTCCAGTAATGCTAACATCATTAACTACTTTTATTGGTTTAATGCCTTTACTGTTTGAAAAAGCTACACAAGCTCAATTCTTAATACCTATGGCGGTTTCATTAGGTTTTGGGATAATATTTGCAACCTTTATTACGTTAATTCTAGTGCCAGTAAATTACTTATTAGTTGAAGATATAAAAAAAGTATCAAACAAAGGTAAGCAAAAATTGATTGGTCAGTTTACATAGCTAAAATATATAAAATCTAATGCAGTTAAACGAATGATAAGCCTTTGTTATTCGTTTAACTCTTGGTTAAACTAAGGTGAAATAGTATTTAACCCAACTGAGATAATCTGATGGCCAACATAAACTCTCCAGAAGAAACTATATTTTCTAAAATTATTCGCCAGGAAATACCAACCCCATTACTTTTTCAAGATGATTTAGTAACTGCATTTCGCGATATTTCTCCACAAGCCAAAAGTCATATTTTGGTGATCCCAAATAAACTCATTGCCACAGCTAATGATATTGAACAAGAAGACGAGTTGACCATAGGCCGTATGTTTAGTGTTGCTAAAAAACTGGCAAAAGAAGAGGGCATTGCAGAAGACGGGTACCGTTTGATCATGAACTGCAATCAACATGGTGGCCAAGAAGTTTATCATATCCACCTACATTTAGTAGGCGGCGAACCCTTGGGTAAAATGCTAAATATTAGCTAATTTAGCTTCGATCTTTAGTCATTATCTCTAGCTATTGCCTTAAACCATTATGACTACTTCTCTGAAATACGGGTTATTTCAGAGAAGTAGTCATAAAAAATATCAGCCTGGAACAATAAACTTAACAGTAAATAAGCTTTTAAGCTGCAGGCACTAATCAACATTGCAATGTCTATGCTTATTTTTAATTATTCAAGAAAAAACCATAGTGATTCCAATAAAGTGATGGTGCAAAATAATTGTTCCGATTTAATCGCAATTTAATTACATAAATTTACTTTATATTTGCCAAATAAGCGCTGATTTAGCGTATATTCCAAGTGATAGAATTATAAAAAGTTCGTAGTTTAAAAACTTTACGAAAAAGTGGAACATTATGCTTGAGTGATTTCTCCGAAAATAGTTAAATAAAATGACATGACTTATTAGAAAGTTCGTTGCATATGTTAACGTCTCGCTGAAGCAATAGCCTAGTTTGCTAACCATACAATATTTGAAATATTACTTTATTAAAATGAGCGTATAAATGATGATAGAAATAAATTCACTACCGATAGAACAATGTAATGCCTGCCCTGAAGAATACAGTTTTGGCGTAACATTTTCTGATCATATGTTCCTACAAAATTTTGACCAAGATAAAGGTTGGAATGATGCAAATATTGGTCCTTATCGACCATTATCACTTGAGCCATCGGCGGCAGTTTTTCATTACAGTCAAGAAATATTTGAAGGTTTAAAAGCATACAGAGATATTAACGGTGGCATTAATTTATTTCGTCCTGAAGAAAATATAAAACGATTTAATCGCTCAGCAAAACGTATGGTTATGCCAGAAGTAGATGAAACTCTACATCTTGACGCTATAAAATCATTAGTAAAAATTGATAAGGCTTGGGTGCCAGATCAAAAGGGTGCCTCTTTATATATTCGACCAACCATGATTGCAACAAGCCCTAAACTTGGCCTTGGAGCTAGTAGTGCATATAGTCACTTTATTATTACAGGACCTGCAGGTAGTTATTTTTCTGGCGGATTAACCCCAATTGCCGTTTTCGTTTCTGACGAATATCGACGTGCTGTAAAAGGTGGTGTAGGTGAAGCTAAAACAGGTGGTAATTATGCTGCAAGTCTTTTAGCTTCTGAAGAAGTGAGCAAAATTGGTTATTCACAGGTGTTGTGGTTAGACGCAGTTAACGGCCAATATATAGAAGAAGTTGGCGCGATGAATATATGCTTTGTTTACGAAGGGAAAAAGATAGTAACCCCTGCGCTAAGCGGTAGTATTTTACCGGGTATAACTAGAGACTCAATTTTAAAACTAGCCCCTACGCTTGGTTATGAAGTAAGTGAACAGAAGTTAGATATAAACGAAATCTTAGCAGATATTGACAGTGGAAAAATAACTGAAGTGTTTGGTTGTGGTACTGCTGCAGTAATATCACCTGTTGGAGAACTTGGTTTTAAAGGTAATAAACATATTATTAATAGTAACCAAACCGGCCCAGTATCTAAGCATTTGTATGATGAATTAACGGGAATTCAATACGGTACGCATGAAGATAAATTCGGCTGGATTCATAAAGTGTAGTGATTAAAATCTAATTTATATTTTCACCTCTGTGTTATTTTTTATGCTCAGAGGTGAGTGTATATTCAAGCGATACAAAACAGTTGCTGTAGTATTACTCGTTATTTCCCTTCGTTATTCCTCACAATTGTTCTTCATAGTTAACCCCCAATTAATCTATAAAACCTCAATATTGCTAAGGCATTTAAGCGACTATTGTAAGATGTGAGTGCGCTAGCATCATTTAACTCAATAGTAGCAACAAGCTGAGTTAATTGTAGCTTTTAAAGTTTTTACTCTGTACTTTCCAGTAAAAATTGTTAGTATGCATACCGAACCAAGGGGTGCCTGATAAATTTTATCGTTTAAATGGCTGAGATGCGAAGCGAACCCTTAGAACCTGAACCGGATAGTACCGGCGTAGGAATGGTTAAGCTCATCGTATTACCATTCTGTATGTTAACTTTTGTTGCCTCGAATTGTGCTTGAGGTATTTGTTAATTATACAGGTTATACACCTTAAGCTATCTTCCCATATGCCGGATCCCATAACGTATTCCTAGTCGAATTTATGAGATCATAATGACATTTATAAAAACACCTGTTGCTTTAGCAATATTCACTAGCCTTGTTGCTCAAACAACATTTGCTGAAGAAACTTCAAATGATATTGCTACACCCGTAACAGAAGTTATCACCATTGATGGTGACTTTCGTGCAACATCACTACAAAAAACTGCAAGCTCTTTATCTGTTATCGCCAGTGAAGAAATTAATGCACGAAACGCACAAAATTTAGAAGAGATTATTGCTCGCACACCGAATGTTAATTTTTCTAGTGGTACGCAACGTGCTCGATATTATCAAATTCGTGGTATTGGTGAACGTAGCCAATTTAAAGAGCCCATTAACCCATCTGTGGGTTTAGTCATTGATGGTATCGATTTTTCAAGTGTTGGTAGCATAGCGTCAACGTTTGACGTTGAACAAGTAGAGGTTTACCGTGGCCCGCAAGGTACACGCTTTGGCGCTAATGCCATGGCGGGTATGATAAATATTACATCAAATAAACCTAGCGATACCTTTGAAGGTAAAGTTAGATTATCTGCTGGTAATTACGATAGTTACAGTGCTGGTTTGGTATTATCAGGGCCGGCAACAAAGAAAGTAAACTATCGTTTGGCGGTTGAGCAGTATAGTAGCGATGGTTTCATCGAGAATGACTTTTTAAATCGTGACGATACTAATAATCGCGATGAATTTACTATGCGTGGTAAGTTGGCTATTCAAGCAACCGACGATTTAACTATTGATATAACGACTTTTGTTGCAGATTTTGATAATGGTTATGATGCGTTCTCACTTGATAATACTCGCCATACATTATCTGACCAACCAGGTTTTGATCGTCAAGACACCAAAGCCCTAGCAACAACGTTTACTTATCAAGGTTTTAACGACTTTACCTTAGAGAGCATTTTTAGCTACGCAGACTCAACTTTAGATTATGGCTATGATGAAGATTGGGCTTTTGTTGGTATACGTCCCGACTGGGAATATAGCTCAGAAGATCAGTATTTTCGTGATAAAACCTCAGCTACAGCTGAGTTAAGAGCTGTGTCAAAGCCTGGTGGAGAAATTTTCAACAAGAGTACCGCTTGGGTAACAGGCCTGTATTTCAAGCAAGAGAAAACTGATTTATTAAGAAAATATACTTACCTTTCTGCTGATTTTACATCAACGTTTGATACCGATAATATTGCCGCATTTGTTCAGTTTGATAGCCAACTTGATAAAAAGCTAAGTCTTACTACAGGTCTTAGGTTAGAGCGCAGAAACTCGGATTACAACGACAGTGAAATTCTAGCGTTTTCACCAAACGATACCATGGTGGGTGGTAAAGTTGTGTTGTCTTATCAAATGGATAAAAATAACCTATTTTACAGTTCCATTAATCGAGGTTACAAGGCTGGTGGTGCTAATACAGAAGGAAGTTTACCCGCTGATTTACGTGAGTTTTCGCCGGAATATTTATGGAACTACGAACTAGGTTATAAAGTAAATTTATTAAATAACCAAGCTTATGTTCGCAGCGCTATTTTCTACATGGACAGAGACGATATGCAAGTGCGTACCTCTTCTTTAGCGTTACGGGAAGATGGTAGTACAGACTTTGTTTCATATTTAGGTAATGCCGCAACAGGGACCAACTTTGGTTTAGAGCTAGAAGCTGGCTGGCAGATCACACCTGAACTTGAATTTTATGGCGCTTTAGGGCTGTTAGATACTGAATATAAAGGTTTTATCGATTCAGATGGTAACGATAAATCCGGTGACGAACAAGCGCATGCGCCAAGTTATCAATTCAACCTTGGTTTGAATTATCAACTGTCTGATCATTTACTATTAAATATTTCAGTTGACGGTAAAGATGAGTTTCTATTTTCTGACACCCATCAAGAAAAGTCGGAAGCTATTGAGATTGTAAATTTATCTCTTAGTTACACTAAAGATGATTGGCAAGTAAAATTATGGGCACGTAATTTATTTGATGAAACGTATGCAACACGTGGCTTTTATTTTGGTAATGATCCACGAGATGAATACACGGCAAAAGCATACTATCAATTGGCTGAACCTGCAGTTTTTGGCGCAACATTTGACTACAACTTTTAAACGCTATAACTTACAACGTATTGCAATTTATTAGCTTTTATCTAGCAATAATTGCTATAAGTTGGATTTACAGCTTATCTCGAGCACGCATTTATCAAGGTTAGCGTGCTCCTTATTTAAATATTATTAAGTAGTAATTATGAAAATATCAATTGAAATTAGCTTATACCCATTGGCGGAAGAAAAGTTTAAAACAGAAATTTGGGCGTTTATTAAACGTTTGCGTTTAGTTGAAGGCTTAACGGTTGTAACGAATGGTATGAGCACGCAAGTATTTGGAGACTACGATCTTGCTACCTCTCATGTGATGACTGAAATAAAGCATGTACACCAAAAGCTGAATGCTGCTGTTTTTATTTGTAAATTTATTGGCGGTGACCGCTCTGAAGTAGAAGCTGAGTCTTAATGGACAGTTCAATGAGTGCAACAAGTGAGATTATTCATTATTTCACTACCTTGCCATTATTCGAGTTACTCGCGGTATTAACATCAGTGCTCTATGTTGTGTTAGCTGCAAAAGGAAATATTTGGTGTTGGCCTGCGGCCATAGTAAGCACCATATTATATACAGTTATTTTTTATAACGTGTATTTGTGGATGGACAGCCTGTTACAGCTGTATTACCTGCTGATGGCGCTATATGGTTGGTTTTGTTGGCATAAAAATACTGAATCAACAAATCAAACATTAACAAAAGCATTACTCTATAGTCAGTGGCCGTTAAAGCGACATAGCCTGATAATTCTGAGCTTGGCTTTAGTGTCTTTAGCTTTGGGTTGGTTAATGGCAAACTATACTCCTGCACATTTTCCGTATCTTGATAGCGCTACAACGGTTTTCTCAGTATTTGCTACCTATTTAATTACCCAAAAAGTTATAGAGAATTGGCTCTACTTCCTTGTTATAGATATAGTATCAATTTATCTTTATATTGAAAAAGGCTTGCTACCAACGGCTGCCTTATTTGCTGGATTCGTTATATTTTCTATTTATGGTTATTGGCAGTGGCGTAAGTATTATAAAATGCAATTTCGTCAACAACATGATGAAATTTGTATGAATAATTCAGTTATCAGCTAAGTAGTATATAAATTGAGTAAACAGCAAGATCTACTTTGAATGTGAGCTCACAACCATGGATCAGAAAATTCTAATTCAAAAACTATGTCAGCTGCCTTGTTTTAAAAACCTTAGGGCAGATGACATCAGTATAATTGCAGCAGGGTTAAGTCAACCTTGTTTTTGTGTTGTTTATAACAATAATAAATATTTCGCGAAGTATCTCGATTCTAAAAGTATTGAGGCAACCGTTGCTCAGCTAGCTGCTAAGCAAGGTATATCACCTGATTTAATCTATGTAGGGCATAACTGGTTAATAACCGAATTTATAGTCGGTGAGGGCTTAAATACTGCATCAGTAAGCGAAAGTAAAAAAATAGCCATTATGTTAGCGCTGATATCACGCTGCCATACTATTGATTACAAGCAATCAAATACCCAACATTTTGACCTTGAAAAATCAGTAGGGTTAAATCTACCGAATGATGATCAAATAACAACAACACAGCCAATACCCATCTTAGATATTCTTAACACTATTAAGCCGTTATTAACCAACTTAGAGTGCGATGAAGCATTAAAACATAGCCTAGATTCGTTATTAGCGGTGTTAAAACATAATTTAAGTAAGATAACTAATATAGTGCTAAATAGCGAAAAGGTGTTGTGCCACGGAGATGCTAATTTCGCTAATGCGATGCGAATAAAAAGTGAACATAAAAGTTCAACAGCTTTATATCAATTAATCGATTTTGAATGTGCATGTATTGCTCCCAGAGAATATGATATTGCAATGTTATTGGCCGTTAATGAGATTAAGCGTAATAAAATTAAAACAATTAATTTATTTGGCCTGCAACACAAAAGTAGTGCAAACAACTGCGAGAACCTACCAAAAATTGTCGACAATATATCAGATACCTGCCAGTTTGAGGTAAATATATCTAGTGGTGTGGTTACGTGTTACTATGATTTATCCATATTAGTCAATTACTTGTGGTATTTCACTAAATATCAAGCTAACAAGCAGCAAAGCTACAAAATTTTAGCTGAAAATCAGATGTCGTTATTATCGGTCTGTTATTCACAAGCAAATACGATTTTAGATCAAATGAGATAAGCCGTATTAATCTTAAGACTAGTGGTAGTGCGAGAGTAAGTTGCATAGCGCATAATTACCCTAATCTCACTAATAGGTCTTTTATGTGAATTGGAAAGAATTTATAGAAAATAGAAATCGCTTATTTTGGCTAGTACACACTGCTGGTTGGTGTGGCTTTGCCTTGGTACATTACCTAGGTTCTTTGCTGCATGATTTACGCGATATTTTCCTTGTTATTATCTTATTGAATGCCTATGCGGGTTGGTTGTTTACTGCTCCTCTTAGATATATCTATCGTCGTGTCTGGAATTTTACCCCGTTAAAAATAGCCTTCGTGGTTATTTTAACTTCCTATTGTACGGGTGTGCTTTGGCAGGTAGTTAAAAATATTAATTACTGGGAAATATACAAGCACGGTTACAGACCTGATTTTTGGCTTTATTACACCAAAAACAGTCTCCTCTCTTTCTTCATTATTTTAAGTTGGAGTGGTTTATACTTTGGTACTAAGTATTATCAAATGCTGCAAAAAGAAAAGCAAAACGTTTTGCGTGCCAATAATGTTGCTCATCAAGCCCAATTAAAAATGTTGCGTTATCAGTTAAATCCACATTTTTTGTTTAACACCCTAAATGCTATATCAACGTTAATTTTGGTCGAAGAAAATAAAACAGCCAATGGTATGGTAACTAAGCTAAGTGAATTCTTGCGCTATTCACTTGATAAAGATCCAATGAAGCGGGTAACCCTCGATAGTGAGCTACAAGCATTAAGACTGTATTTAGATATTGAAAAAGTACGCTTTGAAGAACGTTTACAAGTGATTTGTGAAGTTGCTACCGACTGTAATCTAGCTTTAGTACCTAGCATGATACTGCAACCTCTAGCTGAGAACGCAATTAAACATGCTGTTGCCGTGCAGGAAGAAGGTGGTTCCATCAATATATCAGTACGTCGTTTTGGTAACGATTTACTAATAGAATTGGCTGATAATGGCCCAGGTGCAGATATTAAAAATGGTAATCTATTTCGAGAAAATGGTGTAGGTTTGGTCAATACGCGAGAGCGCTTACAAGCCTTGTATCAGAATGATTTTTCTTTAGTTGTTGCCAACAATGTACCAACTGGTGTTAAAATCAGCATAAGAATTCCCTATGAAGTTGGCGGCCGAATATGAGCAAGCTACTCAGCACAATAATTGTTGATGACGAACCTTTGGCTAGAAAAGGTCTTGCGGTTCGTTTACAAGAACATCTAGATATAAACATTGTTGCACAGTGCAGCAATGGAAGAGAAGCATTAGAGGCGGTTAAAACTTTCCAGCCTGATTTGTTATTTCTTGATATTCAAATGCCAGGCTTGAATGGCTTTGAAGTGGTTGAGGCTATATTGGCTCAAGGTTTGGATTTGCCTATGGTGGTATTTGTTACTGCTTACGATCAATATGCTATGCAAGCTTTTGAAGTACATGCACAAGACTATTTACTAAAGCCTGCCGATGAACAACGACTTGCACAAACTTTAGATAAAATTCGTCAGAACATCAGCAGTGAAGTCAACGCGAAGCATAAATCTAAACTCGTAAGACTTGTTAGTGATGTTACGGGTAATGATTGTGAAAAAATCCTCCAAGAACTAGAAAATAATGAACCTGTTAGTATATCAAGCTACTCTGATGTACTTGCGATAAAAGATGCAGGTGAAGTTAGTAGGGTACCAGTAAAAGACATTTTATGGATAGATGCTGCTGGCGACTATATGTGTGTTCATACGCATGATAATACTCATATTTTACGTAAAACCATGAAGCAACTCGAAGAAGTGTTAGACCCCAGACGATTTTTGAGAAGCCACCGCTCCACCATAGTCAATAAAAGTTATGTTGATAAGTTTTGCAGTCAACTTAATGGTGAATATTACTTAGTTATGTCAAATGGTAAAGAGTTGAAAGTTAGTCGAAGTTATAAAGAAAAAGTGAAAAAATCTGTTACCACTTAATTTTAAAAGATTATTTATATAACAAAGCCTTGGTATAAATGTCGTTAATTAAAAATATGGGTTGTTTATTGAACCTGAAAATAACGACAGTGACCAAATTACAGTTGAACTTTAATTATGTTCACTGAACAATTGATTATTAGTTTAAAAATCTATTATATAAACCTTTTTAAGCGGAGTGTTATAAGTGTTGAGTATTGATAATTTCATGGAAAACTTCATCAACAATTCTTCTAATCGACAAAAAATGACACCGATTGCAGCTGAAGATATTGACGAACTTGAACAACGGTTAGCTGCAAATTTACCAAACGCATATAAATACCTTCTGCTAAATTATGGTTTGCTTCATTCTCCTAACGTTATGACAAAAACTTGCGACTTATCAGTCGAGTTTACTCAAGTGCAGGATTTTCTCAGCCTTGAAGACGTATATTCATTATCTAAGTTATATGAACTCAGTGGTATGCCAAAAGACCATATTTTGTTTGCCTCTGATTGCAAAGGCAATATGTTTTGTTTCAAACTGAGTGAATGTTTGTTGTCGCAAGCTGATATAGCTGTATGGTTTTACAATCAACATAAGCAAACTATTGAAAAAACAGCAGATACATTTGATCAGTGGCTAACATCGTTTACGGCGGGTTGAACTTCTAGTTAACTATTTGACCTTATATAAATGAAATATAAACGCCTAGCATTTAACGCTGGGCGTTTGTCATTCTAGGGTGTTTAATATTTGCTAATGGCTTCCGTTGACTAAGCGCTATGAAAAGTCTGAGCTAACCTTTACAGTCGATATAAAGGAAAATATGACTATGAACGAAGGTGCCGATGAGTTATGCGTTATAGGTAAGAATTCATAGACGATATACTAGGGAACCGGTTACTTCGTAATCCGTTGCATTATATAAGGTATTAAATAAATTTCATTGATTATCAGCGCAATGTTATTGTTCCTAATCGTTTCTAGTTGATGCGAAAAATTTAAATGTTAGATTTGAATTTAAACGATTTAGCAAGATTTAAGTTTAATAATGATCTTTATTTATGCATAAGCGTATCTCTACAAAAACTAAAACAAAAGGATTAACAAAATGTTAAGAATAAAATCAATACTCATTTGCTTAGTTCTAGCTGTACTTGTTTCTGGCTGTAGTTTCCGGTTTATATATAATCATTTAGATTGGTGGACTAATTGGTATCTGGATGACTATATAACGCTAAACGAGCAACAACAAAAAATATTTGATGAAGAATTTGAGCGACTTCATCTATGGCATAGAGAAACACAGCTGCCTTTATATTTAAAGCAACTTAATGACATTAAATTACTCATTAATAGTGAAATGAGCCCTGAACAGGTTAGCAATAACCTCGATCAATTGTTACAACATTGGCAAAACTTTTTAATTGCTGCAGAGCCTAAATTACAACCTTTAGCTTTGGGTTTATCTAAGAGTCAAAAGCAGCAGTTATTAACCGCATTAACCGAAAATAACCAAGATAATATCGACGATTATGAAAATTTAAATGATAAAGATTGGTATGAAGAGCGAAGTGATGATCAAATAGACCAGCTCAAATCATGGTTTGGCAAGCTAAGTTCAGAACAGAAAGCGCAAGTAACCAAAATGAGTAAAAAGTATCAACAATCTTTTATGACTCGCATGGCTTATCGTCAACGTTGGAGTAATGAATTTGCTCAACTTTTAAATGGTGACTTACCTGAACATCAATTCAAGTTTGAATTTTATCGCTTATTTGTCAACGGAAGAAGTTTAAGAGACGAACAACTAAACGAAATTACAGAGAACAACGGTAAGGTTTTTGCTGAAATTTTTGTCTACATGATGAGTACAATTAACGATAAACAACGAAAACGAATAAACAAAAAACTTAATAAAGTGATAGGCGATCTGGAATACTTAATGGCTAATGATTAGTCAAAACTTTTATTTTGTTAATCAGATAAAGAATGAGTGTATTCAGGTACTTAGTTATCTCTGTAATTATCTGTGTATTTATCTATGCAGTTATTCTAAGTAGATATTTAACTCGCCTCTTTTATTAATGAATAAGCACGATATCAATTGAGATAAAAGCTATTAAATAGTGAAAAAAATAGGCAGTGTTTAAACACTGCCTATTTTGTTTGTCGTAATTAACAATATAACAAGTTACCGATATACCATTTTAAAATGCATATTTTAAGCAAAATGCTTTTTAGTTAACGTAAGTACTTTCAATGTATTAGTAGCACCAACGGTTTCCATTAAATCACCGTGGGTTAAAATAACTTTATCGCCAGCAACTAATTCAGAGCCTTTAACAACAGCAGACAATACATCTTGTGCCATTTTTTCAGCATTAACAGCAGCAGTAGAATCATAAGCTACAGGATATACGCCACGATAAATAGCCGTTTTAGTTAAGGTTTTACTATGGCGTGATAAAGAGAATATTGGCAAGCCCGATGAAATTCGAGACATAATTTTTGTGGTATGGCCAGACTCAGTCAGTGCAATTATTGCTTTTACACCATCTAAGTGGTTGGCAGCATACATAGCAGACAAAGCAATAGTTTCTGAAACTTCAGTAAAGATTGCTTCAACACGATGCTTCGACGTAGTAACAGAGCTTTCTTTCTCAGCGCCAATACACACACTTGCCATCGCTTTAACCGTTTCAATAGGGTATTTACCCGCAGCTGTTTCGGCTGAAAGCATAACAGCGTCTGTGCCATCTAGTACCGCATTCGCTACATCCATAACTTCAGCGCGAGTAGGCATAGGCTGTTCGATCATGGTTTCCATCATCTGTGTTGCGGTAATAACCACACGGTTTAATTGGCGACTACGAGCGATAATGTGTTTTTGCTTGCCAACGAGTGCAGCATCACCAATTTCAACACCTAAGTCACCACGTGCTACCATAACCACATCAGAGGCTAAGATAATACCGTCTAGTACTTCGTTATCGTTAACTGCCTCAGCACGTTCAATTTTAGAGACTAAACGCGCGTCACAACCGGCTTCTTGCGCTAACAAGCGAGCTTCTCGCATATCTGAAGCATCCCGAGGAAAAGACACGGCTAAGAAATCAACATTAATTTTTGCGGCTAATTTAATATCTTCTTTATCTTTATCCGTAAGGGCAGGAGCAGTAAGACCACCACCTTGGCGGTTAATACCTTTGTTGTTTGATAAAGGACCGCCTACTGTTACTTCAGTAAATACCGACTGTCCTTTAGTTTCAAGTACACGTAATTGCACGCGACCATCATCTAAAAGCAAAATATCATCAGGTCTTACATCTTGTGGAAGCTTTTTGTAATCAATCCCCACTTTTTCCTGGCAACCTTCACCTTTGGCTAAAGTTGCATCTAATTCAAATTTATCACCAATAGCTAATTTGATTGGACCATTTTTAAATGTTGATACACGAATTTTAGGCCCTTGTAAGTCACCTAATATACCTACGTATATACCTAACTCTTTTGATAGTTCACGAACAGTATTTGCGCGATCAATGTGATCTTGAGGAATGCCGTGAGAAAAGTTTAATCTAACAACGTTTACACCTGCAGCTAATACTTGTTTTAATACGTTTCTGTCATCAGTTGCCGGACCTAAGGTCGCGACAATCTTGGTTCTTCTAGGCATGGTATTCCTTAAGGTTATCTATTTCTATTTGTTATAAAGCATTTGGCTTATATCACCAATAGCTACTAATTAGTCTTTACGTTCAAACCGAGAGCTGCGCAGACTGTCTTTAACTTTCTTTAAATTGTCTCTAAATTTTGTGCCACGACGTAAGGTAAACCCAGTCGCTAAACAATCAATTAATGTAAGCTGGGCAATACGTGAAGCCATTGGCATATAAAGATCGGTATCTTCAGCAACATCTACCGACAATACAAAGTTACATTCTTTTGCTAGTGGGGTGCCTGCAGTTGTTATCCCTATGACGGTAGCATCGTTTTCACGCGCTAAACTTGCAACATCGACTAAAGCTTTAGTTCTGCCAGTATGAGATATAACAACAACAACATCTCCTTGACGACTATTAATAGCACTCATACGTTGCATTAATATGTCATCGAAATAAACAACAGGGACATTAAAGCGGAAAAATTTATTTTGTGCGTCATGTGCCACAACTGCTGAAGCGCCTAAGCCAAAAAATGATATTTTATTCGCTTGGGTTAATAAATCTACTGAGCGATTAATCGTAGAGGTGTCTAAACTTTTACGAGCTAATTCGAGATTAGCCATAGTAGATTCGAAAATTTTTGAGGTGTATTCATCAGCTGAATCATTTTCGTCAACATGTCGATTAACATAAGGCGTACCGTTAGCAAGACTTTGCGCTAAATGAAGTTTAAAGTCAGGGTAGCCTTTAGTATCAAGGCGGCGACAAAATCGATTAACGGTTGGTTCACTTATATTTGCTTGCTTCGCCAAGGCGGCGATACTGGCATGTATAACAGTACCGGGTGATGATAATATAACTTCTGCCACTTTACGTTCAGATTTACTGAAAGTTTCTAACTCGTTGGCGATTTTTTCTAATATATTCATTACGTTTTAGCCTTAGCGGGTTACTTAATTAGTACTATACTGTCTCTATTAAGCGTAACTGTAATTTGTTTTCTGTCTTTACAACAGAAAATATGAAAATTAATTTCATATTTTACGCTAATATAAAACAAAAGTAGTAGTTTTTGCAAACTTTTAATATATATCTGTTTGAGAAATAGCTCTGGATAGACTGTTTTTAAATGAAAAATCACCAATGTAATAAACTTACAAAAAGTCCTTTACTGTCGAAGCCATAGCAGATAAATTAGCTATATATGTAGTTTAGTTACAGTAAAATAAAAAATTGAGAATACATGCTATGAAAAATTTAGATAAACCTTTAGCAAGTGAAATTGTTATTTTTGGGGCACTTGGAGACTTATCTCGTCGCAAACTTTTACCGTCTCTATATCAGTTAGAACTCGTAGGGTTATTAAGTGATGACACCCGCATTATAGCCGTTGCTCGGAATGAGCTTGCGCTGGAAGATTTTACAAAGCAAATAAATGACAGCTTGAATGAGTTTATTCCTGAAGCGTTAGATGAAGATACCGTAAACAAGTTTCTTTCTCGCCTGGTCTACCAACAACTCGACTTTAAAGATATTACTGCCTATAAGAACCTTGCCGAAACCTTAGCTACATTTGAGGGCGCTCGTGTTTATTATTATTCAACACCTCCTGCTATCTTTGGTGATATTAGCGAAGGCTTAAAGTCAGCTGATCTCATCGCTGATACTGATAGAGTCGTAATGGAAAAGCCTATCGGTCATTGCTTAGAGTCATCTAAGGTCATTAACGATCAAGTTTCACGTTACTTTAAAGAAAATCAAATTTATCGAATTGATCATTATCTTGGTAAAGAAACTGTTTTAAACCTGTTAGTTTTACGATTTGCTAATAGTTTATTTACCAATAACTGGGATCGTAACTGTATCGACCATGTGCAAATTACTGTAGCCGAAAGTGTTGGTATTGAAGGGCGTTGGGGTTTTTATGACGAAGCGGGTCAAATGCGTGACATGGTGCAAAACCATTTATTACAAGTGTTGTCGCTACTCGCAATGGAACCACCGGCAGATTTAGGTGCTGATAGTATTCGAGATGAAAAGTTAAAAGTAATAAAAGCGCTTAAGCCTATTACCTTACAGAATGTTAAAGAAAAAACCGTTCGTGGCCAATATGCAGATGGTTACTTAAACGGTGTTGCTGTACCAGGGTATTTAAATGAAGAAGGTGCAAAAGCAAATAGTACGACGGAAACGTTTGTGGCTATTAAAGCAGAAATAGACAACTGGCGCTGGGCGGGTGTTCCATTTTACCTGAGAACAGGTAAACGTATGCCACAGAAACACAGCGAGATTGTTGTACACTTTAAACAACAAGCGCATAACATTTTTAACGAGAGCTATGCTGAATTGCCATCAAATAAATTAACGATTCGTTTGCAACCAGACGAAGGCGTTGAGCTTGAAATGATGAATAAAATTCCAGGTATTGCTTCACAAATGCAAATTCATGAAAACAAGCTAGATTTAAGCTTTTCAAAAACATATGACAACCAGCGTGTTGTAGGTGCTTATGAACGGTTGCTCCTTGAAGTGATTAAAGGAGATCAATCACTGTTTGTAAGACGTGATGAAGTTGAAGCAGCTTGGAGCTGGGCTGATAGCATTATTGAAGCATGGCAATCAACAAATAGTGCACCAAAACCATATGCAGCAGGTTCTTGGGGACCTGTTTCATCAATTTCTTTAATAGCGCGTGATGATCGCCATTGGGTAGAATAATGTATCAAATTAACGAGTTCGAACAACGTGAATTATTAGATGAGTCTCTAGCAGATAAAGTTGCAGCGATATTAACCGCTGCAGTTGAATCGAAAGGAAAAGCAAGTATTGCTGTTTCAGGGGGCTCAACCCCTAAAGGTTTTTTTCAAGCTTTATCAAAGAAGAAACTGGCTTGGCGAGCAATTACTATTACCTTAGCAGATGAACGTTGGGTGGATATTACATCGAGCGATAGTAACACCAAGTTAGTACACGAAAATTTATTACAAAATGAAGCAGTAAATGCGAATTTCTTTCATCTGAAACAAGGTGATGAATTAGCTGATGAAACGCTTAATGATTTAAACATAGTGGCGAATCAAGAGTTATTACCCTTAGATGTATTAATTCTAGGCATGGGTGAAGATGGTCATACTGCTTCGTTATTCCCTTGCAGTGACGAAATAACACAGTGTTTAGCCGAAGATAGCGAAACACTGATAAAAGTAACACCAAAATCTGCACCATATCAGCGTATTAGTT
The DNA here is from genome assembly GCF_057550865.1 of Colwellia sp. NW0002-52-1. Classification (NCBI taxonomy): domain Bacteria; kingdom Pseudomonadati; phylum Pseudomonadota; class Gammaproteobacteria; order Alteromonadales; family Colwelliaceae; genus Colwellia; species Colwellia sp. NW0002-52-1. The sequence continues at coordinate 100,427 of NZ_BAAJLU010000003.1, forward strand.
TTAGCTTTGCTGCATTGTCGCAAAGTAAAAATACCTTTTTACATATAAGCGGTGCAAGCAAGAAGCAAGTGTTAGCAACTGCTATTGCCGGACAAGAATGCCGTGAAATGCCGATCAGAGCATTTTTACAAGCACCAGACGTAAATACACAAGTTTATTGGGCACTTTAATTATGACTAAAATTTCTATGAATAAAAATATTCTCAGTATCACACAACGCATAATTGATCGCAGTAAAGCGAGTCGCGCTGCATACCTTGAAAAAATTGAAGGTGAAAGATCAACAACAGTACACCGTGCTAATTTATCATGTGGTAATTTAGCACATGGTTTTGCCGCATGTGGTAAAGACGATAAAACAACATTACGCGGTGTTAATCATTCTGATGTTGCTATTGTATCTGCATACAACGATATGCTTTCTGCGCATCAACCTTACCAAACTTACCCTGATATTATTAAAGCTGCGGTTAAAGAAACTGGTGGTGTTGCACAGTTTGCTGGTGGCGTTCCTGCTATGTGTGATGGGGTGACTCAAGGTCAACCAGGCATGGACTTAAGCTTAATGAGCCGCGATGTAATCGCAATGTCTACAGCTGTTGCCTTGTCGCACAATATGTTCGACGGCGCTTTAATGTTAGGTATTTGTGACAAAATTGTACCTGGCTTACTAATCGCAAGTATGACCTTTGGCCATTTACCTACAGTATTTGTACCTGCTGGTCCTATGCCTTCTGGTTTACCTAATAAAGACAAAGCACGCGTTCGTCAACAGTACGCAAAAGGTGAGGTGGGTGAAGAAGAATTATTAGAAGCTGAATCTGCGTCTTATCATAGTGCAGGTACATGTACCTTCTTCGGTACGGCAAATTCAAACCAATTAGTGGTTGAAGTAATGGGCTTACATTTACCTGGTGCTTCTTTTATTGCCCCGAATACACCACTACGTGAAGAATTAACTAAAGCGGCTGCACGCCAAGTAACCCGTTTAACTCAGCAGTCGGGCAACTACATGCCAATAGGTAAAATGGTTGACGAACGTTCAATTGTTAATGCAATTGTTGCTTTGTTAGCTACGGGTGGCTCAACCAATTTAACCATGCACATTATAGCCTTCGCTAAAGCCGCAGGTATTATTATTAACTTCCAAGATTTTAATGATTTATCTGATGCTGTGCCATTACTTACACGTATTTATCCAAATGGTCATGCTGATATTAATCAATTTCAAGAAGCGGGTGGCATGGCATTGCTATTTAAAGAGCTGATTGATGCAGGTTTGGTACATGAAGACGTTGAAACCATTTGTGGACGTGGCTTAACACGTTACACCCAGCGCCCAGTGCTAGAAAATGGCAAACTATTGTGGATTGACGGTGCTACAACTTCAGGCGATGACGAAATCATTGCTAGCGTTGCTAAGCCGTTTAGTAGCCATGGTGGTCTGCAAGTAATGAAAGGTAACTTAGGTGTTTCAGTGTTAAAAACATCTTCACTTCGTGAGGGTAGTTTTGTGATTAAAGCACCAGCGGTTGTATTTGAAGATCAACATGAACTAGACGTTGCTTTTAATGCAGGTGAATTAGAGAAAGACTTTATTGCGGTTGTTCGCTTTCAAGGACCTAAAGCGCGTGGTATGCCTGAATTACATAAGCTAACGCCACCATTAGGTGTGCTACAAGACAAAGGCTACAAAGTTGCGTTAGTAACCGACGGCAGAATGTCGGGTGCGTCAGGTAAAGTTCCTGCAGCCATTCATTTATGCCCAGAAGCGTTAGATGGCGGATTAATTTCTAAAATTAACACCGGTGACATGATTTTACTTGATGGTGAAACAGGCGAGCTAACATTATTAGTTGAAGAAAGTGAATTAGCAAAACGTGAAAACGCCACCTTTAAAGTCAATGGCCATCACCAAGGTATGGGGCGTGAACTTTTTGGTTTTATGCGTCGTAACTTAAGCTCTGCTGAAACAGGTGCCTGTTCACTTTTTGATGAGAACTTTCAAGGCGAATCATAATTATGCCTCAAAACGAAATAAACATTATTGCTGATATTGGTGGAACCAATATGCGTGTCGCTCAAGTCGACGTGCAAGGTAACATTACTAATATTACCATCTACGCATGTGCAGAACATGAAAGCTTGTCAGTTGTATTAACAGATTTTATGACTAAGCATCAGTTAATAGGTAAAAAAGTTAATGCTTGTTTAGCCATTGCTTGCCCAGTTGATAAAGATCTTATTGTGATGACCAACTTGCCTTGGCAGTTTTCACAATCACAATTAAAAGCACAACTTGCGCTGAATGAATTGGTATTAATTAACGACTTTACCGCGATTGCACATTCAATTCCGCACTTAGGTGCTGAGCAAAAAGTTCAAATTGGTGTTGGAGAAGTACTTACCAACAAACCTATTTCAATTTGCGGCGCTGGTACAGGTTTAGGGGTTGCTAATTTAATTCCTGTAGATACAAACTGGCATAGCTTAAGCGGTGAGGGTGGTCATGTAGATTTTGCTCCTGTTGATGAACAGGAAATTGCAATATTACAATTTTTATCGAAAAAATATGCACGAGTTTCTAGCGAGCAGTTATTGTCCGGTCTTGGTATCGAACAAATTTATCAGGCGTTGAGCTTTGTAAAAAATGGCGAAGCAACTGTATTGCCGGCTAAAGCGATCACAGAAAAAGCATTAGCGAACGATTGCAGCTTATGTGTAGAAACCTTAGCGCAGTTTTGTCGAATTCTTGGAAGTTTTGCTGGCAATCTAGCTTTAACGCTTGGAAGCTACGGTGGCGTTTATATTGCCGGCGGTATTGTTCCACGTTTTATTGAGTTTTTTTCAAACAGTGAGTTTAGAAAAAGATTTGAAGCAAAAGGTAGATTATCAAGTTTTAATCAGCCCATTCCAACATTTGTCGTTACAGAGGAACAGCCTGGTTTACTTGGCGCATCAGCGTATCTTAAACAGTTTATCTCACAACAAAGCCAAGCCAATACTATAAACCAAACAACTAACACTACGAATTATTAAGAGGAATTATGACTTTATCAAATAAATGGCAAATTCAGCCGTCAGATCTGTTTGCAATGGGCCCTATAGTTCCCGTTTTAGTGATCAAAGATGTTAAAGATGCACTGCCGATTGCAGAAGCATTATTAGCTGCGGATATAAAAGTTTTAGAAGTTACACTGCGCACTCCAGCGGCTTTAGAAGTGATCAGCACCATAGCTAAACACTTACCTGAAGCAGTAATTGGCGCAGGAACGGTTACTAATCGTGAATTGTTGCAACAGTCTTACGACGCTGGCGCAAAGTTTGCCATTAGCCCTGGCTTAACTAAAGATTTATTACAAGCGGGTAAAGAAGGTAACTTGGCACTAATTCCTGGTATTTCGTCAATATCAGAGTTAATGGACGGTATAGATTCAGGTTACGATCACCTTAAGTTTTTCCCTGCTGAAGCTTCTGGAGGTGTTAAGGCACTTCAATCTATTGGCGGCCCATTCCCAGACATTAAGTTTTGTCCAACGGGTGGTATAAACATCAATAATATTAGAGATTATTTAGCCTTATCTAATGTTGCTTGTTGTGGTGGATCTTGGTTAGTTTCTGACGAAATTATACAACAGGCAAATTGGCAAGAGATTACGCGTTTAGCCAAGCAAGCATTAGCACACGTTAAATAGGAAACTTCTCTTTTTAGCTTGTAAAGCTTGATCGCTTTTTATGAAAAAACCAGGTAATAACCTGGTTTTATTAATGGAATATATTCATTTCTCGATGTGTTCGGGTAAACATTAATACATTGTTGATTTATTAACTGTTCATTTAATGGTTAATATGAATAACTTTGGCGTAATAAAACTTATAAGAAGAACACTCAAATCAACCAGTTGATATTATATTAATCTGAAATTTATTTTGGTTAAGGTTAGATTTTAGTTTCAGTCAATAATGGCAGTTGTAGTCTCATTCGTTGGCTATTACGAATAAAGTTGCTACCGGTCTCAACTAACTCTCTACCTTCTTTGAGCATAGCTTGGGCTTCAGATTGTAATTTAACTGATTTGGTCACCATAGCATTGCCTTTTTTACATCATCAATAGCATCTTCCCATTTATCACCAATGGCGCTTAAACGATCAGCTTCATATTGTATTTCTTTCGGGCTTGTTGATGTACCTATTTTTTGAGATTCTATTTGATAGCTCTGTCTAGAGCGTATAATAGTATCGCTGGCTTCTTGGATTAAGGCTTCACCTTCACGTAGTTCACTTCGTGATTTTTCAAGCGTTTTTTCACCTTTAATGATGAGTTTCTCGCCTTTATCAGAATATTTTTTTCCTTGCTCCCACATACCGTTAGGGTTGTTAGCATAATCGCTAAGCTTTGGTGTAGAAATACAGGCGGTTAAGAGTGACGCGGATATCATCAAGATTAAAAATCTTTTCTTCATACTTCCTTAGCATAAACCTTCAACAAAGATCTATACTTAAAATTGCATTAATTAATTCCAGTATATTATACAGATTTATGAAATTTAGTTACAAAAAAGCCAGATTAAATCTGGCTTTAGTTCATTAATACTCTAACAAGCGATAGTTTATTTAGAAATATAAGTAGCTAAGTCTAAAATTTTATTAGAATAACCAATCTCATTGTCATACCAAGAAACAACTTTTACAAAGGTGTCTGTTAACGCAATACCAGCTTCAGCATCAAAAACTGAAGTACAACGTTCACCAATAAAGTCGTTAGAAACAACAGCATCTTCTGTATAGCCTAAAATACCTTCTAAAGCACCTTGTGAAGCTGCTTTCATTGCTGCACATATTTCTTCATATGTAGCCGGCTTTTCAAGATTCACCGTTAAATCAACAACCGAAACATTTGGAGTAGGTACTCGAAATGCCATACCCGTTAACTTACCGTTTAACTCAGGAATTACTTTACCAACAGCTTTTGCTGCGCCGGTTGATGAAGGAATAATGTTTTGTCCTGCACCACGACCGCCACGCCAATCTTTAGCTGAAGGGCTATCAACAGTTTTTTGCGTTGCTGTAGTGGCGTGAACTGTCGTCATTAAACCATCTTTAATGCCCCAGTTGTCGTTTAATACCTTAGCAATAGGTGCTAAGCAGTTAGTCGTACAAGAAGCATTTGAAACAATGTCCTGTCCTTTATATTCAGTGTGATTAACCCCCATAACAAACATTGGAGTCGCATCTTTAGAAGGAGCAGAAAGCACAACCTTTTTCGCACCAGCTGCTAAATGTTTACGAGCAGATTCGTCAGTTAGAAATAAACCCGTTGACTCTACAACAACGTCAACATCAACCTCATCCCACTTTAAATCTAGCGGATTACGCTCTGCAGTCACTCTAACTTTTTTACCGTTTACAACTAAATGCCCATCAACAATATCAACAGTGCCATTAAAGCGACCGTGAGTAGAGTCATATTTAAGCATATAAGCGATGTAATCAACGTCGATTAAATCGTTAATGGCTACAATTTCAACATCTGTTCGAGCAAATGCTTCTCTAAATACGAATCTACCAATACGACCAAACCCGTTAATGCCTACTTTAATTGTCATAATGAAACCTTTAAAACAAAATTCAAATATATTATGTAGTAAAATTACACCATTTGTCGGGAATTACAAGTTTTAAATCGATTAATCTTTCTAAACATCGATTTAATGCTTGTTTTGTTACGTATTGTTACTAAAATGTCTGCATTTAAGAGTAGAATACAAAAAAATAATTATTTTTCGTTAGTATTTAACGAATTATCTCTATTAATTGATGATGCTATAATGCGTTATTTTTAACTTTACTGGATATTTTATAATGAAAAACAACAGTGTATGCGATATTGGTTTTATAGGCTTAGGCGTTATGGGGAAAAACTTAGTGCTGAACTTAGCTGATAATGGTTACAGTATTGCTGCTTTTGATCTTGATCTTGGTAAAGTTGACGATGTTATAGCGCAAGATAAGGCTGAAAGTGGCTTACCTAGCGCACGTGTTGTTGGATGTACTTCTTATACAGAATTACTGTCACGCTTAAAGCCTCCACACCTTATTGTATTATCTGTGCCGGCTGGTGCGCCTGTCGACCAAGTATGTGAAAACTTAATTGGTGCAGGTGTTCAACCTGACGATATTGTTATTGATACTGGTAATAGCTTATGGGTGGATACCGTTGCGCGTGAAAAGAAATATAAAAGCAATTTTATTTTATTTTCTTCAGCGGTTTCAGGTGGTGAAGTGGGCGCACGTTTTGGTCCGGCGTTAATGCCAAGTGGCTCTCCTTATGCTTGGACTCGAATTAAACCTATTTGGGAAGCAATAGCCGCTAAAGTAGACGCTGAAACTGGTAAGCCAATTGAACGTACAAAACCCGGTGAAATAGTAACAGAAGGCGAACCTTGTGCTGCTTATATAGGACCTGCTGGTGCCGGACATTATGTAAAAATGGTACATAACGGTATTGAATATGCTGATATGCAAATTATCTGTGAAGCTTATCAAATGCTTCGCGATGGCTTAGGGCTGAGTAACGATGAAATAGCCGATATTTTTTCACGTTGGAATAAAGGGCCACTAGAAAGCTATTTAATGGAAATATCTGTTGAAGTTTTACGTCACCGTGTTGGCGAAGAAGAAACACCATTAGTAGATTTAATTTTAGATAAAGCAGGTCAAAAGGGCACAGGATTGTGGACGGCGGTGAGTAGTTTAGAACTTGGTACTCCGGCACCCACTATTGCTCAAGCAGTTTACGCGCGTTCTATTTCATCTTTTAAAGATTTACGTATTAAAGCTTCAGCAATTCTTGCCGGGCCAGAGATTGCTGCAGTTGACGCTTCTGAAAAAGAAGCATTTATTGAGCAGCTTCATGGCGCTATTTACAGTGCTAAAATTTGTGCTTATGCTCAAGGGTTTCAACTAATGAAATTGGCTGAAAAAGAACATAACTGGCAGCTAAACTTTGCCAGTATTGCAAAAATTTGGCGTGCAGGTTGTATTATTAGAGCGGCATTTTTACAGTCAATAACCGAAGCATTTGAACGCGAACCAGATTTAGATAACTTGTTATTAGATACTTTCTTTTCTGAGCAATTAAGTAAGCATCAAATTAACTGGCGTAAGTCGGTTTCAAATTCAGCGCTAATGGGTATTCCAACAGGCGCAATATCTTCAGCACTATCATATTATGACTCTATTCGCTGCGCTGTCCTTCCTGCAAATTTATTACAAGCACAACGTGACTTTTTTGGTGCGCACACCTTTGAACGTATTGATAAAAACACAGGTAAAAAATATCATGTTAATTGGTCAAGCGAAGCGCGTGATATGATAGAAATAACTTAAGCTCAATTAACTTCACTGCAATAGCGAAGTTTTAATTACCACTAGGTTAATTTATATTATATAAACTAGTGGTAATTAATAGCCTAAGTGCTTTAACGGGGTACTGCATTCCAATTCATCAAGCTAAATACACATTTAGCGCTGATACTTAATTACCTGTGCTATCAAGTATTAAAACTTCTTCTTTATTGATATTCTTTGCTCGTTTTACTTGAAATAAAAAATAAACTGCTGGTGTTGCAATAAACTGTATTCAATTAACCTGAGTTCTGCCTAAGCAGCACTTACTCAATGCTCCTTTTAAGCCATTATCTGTGTTAAATGTCGATAAATAGCGCGCTATTCATCAACGCTTTGCCTTGCAAGTGGCTTAAAATGAAGCATTGATGGTATCTATTCGTGATGTATACCTGCTATAGCATTTACTTTACTACCTAAGCTTTTGATTAACTTGTGTATCAAGCACTCATTATCCAGAGTTCAGGTTATTTAATAATTTTATTGGAAAAACCTCTGTAACCAGTAGAGAAATATTTCATGTTCAATTACAATATCCGCCGAAATTAGTAATTAATACTTACGAATTGCAGCTTTACATTTTTAATAACCCATCTTCAATTGACTGAAATAAAAGGTTCACGTAATGACTTCTCATCTTGAGGAACAATATCAAACTAGTTGGCAAGAGCGCCAAACATTCGCTGAAAACATGCAGCCTATCACTGGACAATTATTTAGAAATAAAGGAATTGAAATTTCTATTTATGGTCGCCCGCTAGTTAATGCTTCTGCTATCGACATCATTAAAGCTCATAGATCAGTAGCTTTACACGAAGAAAACAAGTTGCGTTTACGCGAGAGTTTCCCGTTTTTACAAGCGTTAGCCAAAATGGAACTAGCACCTGCACGTATCGATGTAGGTAAATTAGCATACCGTTATTTATTTAAAGGTGAAGCTAATGGCTTGTCAATTGAACAATTTTTAGAAAAAGAATTGTTAAGCATTACAGCTAAAGGCAACGATGTACAAGAGACTAAAGATGTTGTGCTATATGGCTTTGGTCGTATTGGTCGCTTGTTAGCCCGTTTACTTATTGAACGTGCAGGCCCAAATGCTAAATTAAACCTGCGTGCTATTGTTATTCGCCCAGGTAAAGAAGATGATTTAGAAAAACGTGCAAGTTTATTGCGTCGCGACTCTGTTCATGGTGCTTTTAACGGTAGTATTACTATTGATAAAGAAAACAACGTTATTAAAGCAAACGGCGCATTCATAAAAATTATTTATGCTAAATCTCCTGCAGAAATTGATTACACTGCATACGGTATTAAAGATGCACTTGTTGTTGATAATACCGGTATTTGGAGTGATGAAGAAGGTTTAGGTCAGCATTTACAGTCTAAAGGTGTTGCTAAAGTTTTACTTACAGCTCCAGCAAAAGGCGATATTAAAAATATTGTTTTCGGTGTGAACGACGATATGATCTTAGCCGATGACACTATTATTTCAGCGGCAAGTTGTACAACCAACGCTATTACGCCTGTACTTAAAGCATTGAACGATGAGTTTGGTATTCGTAACGGCCATGTTGAAACCGTTCATTCATATACCAATGACCAAAACTTAATTGATAACTACCACCCAGCACCACGTCGTGGACGTAGTGCACCACTTAACATGGTTATCAGTACTACGGGTGCTGCTAAAGCGGTAGCTAAAGCATTACCAGAATTAAAAGGTTTATTAACCGGTAACGCCATTCGTGTTCCTACGCCAAATGTTTCAATGGCTATCATGAACTTGAACTTGAAAAAAGCCACAGACAAAGCGGCGTTGAATGATTACTTACGTAACATTTCATTAAACTCTACATTGCAAAACCAAGTTGACTACACGGCTTCAACAGAAATCGTATCAACAGATTTAGTTGGTTCACGTTACGCAGGTGTTGTTGACTCTCAAGCAACTATTGTTGACGGTGACCGTGCTGTACTTTACGTATGGTATGACAATGAGTTTGGTTATAGCTGTCAGGTTGTTCGCGTGATGTTAGCCATGGCAGACATTAACGTTCCAACATTACCATTAAACTAGACTAAGTTAAGATAAGTTAAACAACGCTATACTTCATTTAGTGTGAATAGTTTATATAAAGCGTTTACCTCATAGGTAAGCGCTTTTTTTTGCAAAAAATTATTAGCTCAAGTAATAAAGCTATATGTCGATATATATTCTATAAAGCCTAGATGTTCTTTATAAGTTAATAAAATAGCCTGTTACAGAAACTAACTGAGCAAAACAGAGGTAAATATGTCTTTAGAATTAAATGCCAACAACCCTGTAGCTATGAACACAGAAACTTTACTTGCTGTACAAAGTGCAAAAATAGCAAAATCACAAACAGAATTAGAAGGGCAAATGGCTTTAGCACTTATTGCATCAGCATCTGTTGGCGATCAAAGCCTGCCTGTATCAAATAATGTTGTTGGAAATATCGGTCAAAATATCAGTCTCAAAATATAAGATACGGCTTCTTTGATACGTTTTAATCATTTCAACGATGTGCTGCTAAAATACAGCACGTTTTTTCTCAGATAATTATTAAAGTTTAAATACAACGAGCAGGTTTAGGCAAACCCGCATACTTTGTTGCTTGTTTTGCAGGACCTTCTTTAAACAAGCGGTATAAATATCGGCTACTTGATTTTTCTTCGCCAAACTCTGCCTTCATGGCTTTGGTTAAAGCGCGTATTGCCGGTGACGTATTGTAAGTTAGGTAAAACTCTCTCACAAAACGAATAACTTCCCAGTGCGGCTCTGAAAGCTCAACGTTATCTCCGTTTGCCAATAAAACAGCTATGTCTTCATTCCACTCAGTAAAATCGAGTAAATAACCTTGTTTATCCGTCGCGATAGATTGATTCTTATAAAGTATTGTCATGACCAAGTAATTGAATTGTCGTGTTGAAAGAGTAGAGTAACGACATCTGTTAACGTCGTCGGTGAAAAAGCTTGTGCGGTATTTTTTTGAGCACGCGCATTAGCATGTTGTTCAATAAAGAAGATTTTTAATTCAGGTGCAGCTAATTGTGCCCTTAGTAATAGTTTATGGTTAACGTTATAACAACCATCATCCATTAATAAAATACTGTCGTTGGGTAATAACATGTTTAGGCATTGCGCTAATGCATTGTTGTTGTAACCTGAACTTCTTATGATATGTAGCATTGCCATGTTAAAACCTAAAAATTACATTATGTTGATGTAAGCGTTGACTAAAATCTTTGTTAGATAATACCTGTATATTGCTGATGTGAAAATTTTCAGGTAAATTTCTTTCTGTTAAAGACTCCTGACAAACAAAGATATTTTCTATGTCATAAAAGCCCAATGCAGAAAATGTTTTCAGGTAATCTTTTATTTCAATTTCTGTCGCATTTTGATCCCCGATCACCTGAAATACGCCATCACCTATAAAAAATAATGATATAGCTTGCTCATAAGAGCCAAAAATTAACGCGGCGTCTAAAGATTCTTTACCCGCAGCTGAAGAAAAGGGGGCTTCGGTATTAAGAATTGCAACCGTTCTATTGCTAGTCATGTTATCTGTTATGTTATTAGGAATAGCTTCAGACATTATAATTGCACCACTCGAACTGCGTTACAGGTTAGCTCAACCAATTCACCTAAACCAGACACAGTAAATGTTGAGTCAATGCTTGAAGCAACGTCTTTATCAAGGCCATCACTCAAACCACGTTTTTCTGCCGCCGTAATACATAAAAATAGCGGTACAGAATATTCACGGTTTAGTGTTTGCCACTGCGTTAAGGTTTGATATTCATCGCTCGGAATTGACAAGTTTTTTGCCGCATTTAATACGCCATCTTGATAAAAGAACACGCCAACAATATCGACACCACTTTTAGCCGCAGCGCGAATAAGATTAATTGCGCTAGTGGTTAAGTTGCTATTAGGTGGGGTAGTAACCACGAAAGCCAAAGTTTGTTGCATATTTTACCTTGTACTATTACGAACAATATTTAAAAAAGGATAAAGAAAAACAGGAAATAAAAAAGCCTCATTACTGAGGCTTTATATTTTATACGGTAAGTATAAACAATTACTAATCACATTGAAGGATTTTTAATTGTTAATTAGTCATCGCCGCCTAAAACACCTAAAAGGCTCAATAAATGTACAAAAATATTATAGATATTTAAGTACAGAGAAACTGTTGCACGAATGTAATTTGTTTCTCCACCATGAATAATGCGGCTTGTATCAAATAAAATCAAACCAGACATGATCATGATAATTGCAGCACTAATGGCTAACGATAATGCAGGTATTTGGAAAAATATGTTTGCTACCATAGCAATAACCGCAACAATTAAACCTACCATTAAAAAGCCACCCATAAATGAGAAGTCTTTTTTGCTGGTTAATGCGTAGCCAGAAAGTGCAAAGAAAATTAATGCTGTGCCACCTAATGCTTGCATGATTAATGACGGACCGCCAGGCATTGCAGCATAGTGGTTAAGCATAGGACCTAAAGAAGCACCCATTAAACCGGTGAACGCAAAAATCCAAAAAATACCGCTCGCTTTATCGGCATTCTTATTAACAACAAATAATAAACCGAAAGAAACAAGGGTCATTACTAAGGCAGCCATATGAGACAAGCCCATCGCCATAGAAACACCAGCTGTTACGGCACTAAATGCCAAAGTCATAGAAAGTAACATATAGGTGTTTTTCAAAACCTTGTTAATTTCAATCGCTGAACTTCTACTAGCATTTACACTAATATTTGATTGCATAAAATTTCCTCTAAGTATGCTAAATATATATTCTTTAGATATGGTCAAATGTTAAAAGTTCAAGAGTAAATCAAATGTTTAACTTTAATTCATTTGTATAGCTAACAATTAACCCATCACCATATTGACATATTATGGCACGCTATATTTTTAATTACTATACTTAAACTTGCTCAAATTCATTGATTATTTGCGAGCGTTTGTAACAACCAACACTATGATCGTTTACCATGCCACAGGCTTGCATATGTGCGTAACAAATTGTAGAACCAACAAATTTAAAACCGCGTTTTTTTAAATCTTTGCTCCAAGCGTCTGATTCTTTCGTGGTGGCAGGGTAGTCAGCCATATTGCTCCACTGATTAACAATTGTCTTATGATTAACAAAGCCCCACATATAATTACTAAAACTGCCAAATTCATTTTGTATCTCAATAAATAGCTTAGCATTATTAATAGCCGCTTTAATTTTACCTCGGTGTCGAATAATCTCTGGGTTTACTACAAGTGCTTCTACTTTTTCATCGTTAAATAAAGCAACTTTATTCACATCAAAATTTTCAAATGCTGCACGATAGCCTTCACGACGTTTTAATATGGTGTACCAACTTAAGCCCGCTTGCGCCGATTCAAGGGTTAAGCTTTCAAATATTTTTTGATCATCATAAACAGGCACTCCCCATTCTTCATCATGATAGTCAACGTAATCAGCTTTTGTAGTATCTAACCATGGGCAGCGACAAAGATTTTTATTACTCACATCTATTCCTTAACATCGAAAACAGCAAAACTTGCTTAAATAAATGGCAAATTGTTGATTTTTTTAGCAAACAAACTTTTTTATAGAATAAATCCTTTACAAGAGAATTTCGAGCCTTTATTATTCGCTCCGTTCTCAAGCAGCAATGCTTTTGAACTTCAGGTGAGATGGCTGAGTGGTCGAAAGCACCGGTCTTGAAAACCGGCAAGGGTTTGTAGCCCTTCTAGAGTTCAAATCTCTATCTCACCGCCATATTAAGAAGAGCCCGTTAATTGAAAGATTAGCGGGTTTTTTGCTTTTCAGGGATTATTAAAGAGGGTTTGTAGCGCTAATCTTTCGAGTAGAGTTCAAATCTCTATCTCACCGCCATATTAAGAAGAGCCCGTTAATTGAAAGATTAGCGGGCTCTTTGCATTTCAGGAATTATTAAAGAGGGCTTGTAGCGCTAAACCTTCGAGTAGAGTTCAAACCTCTTTCTCACCGCCATATTAAGAAGAGTCCGTTAATCGAAAGATTGACGTTTTCAGGTATTTCTTACTCAGCTTAATTGTTAATAAATTCATCATAAGATTTAGTTTCTTTCAACGCCGTTTTTACCTGTAAAAAGTATATAGTATTAAGTGATGATTTATCGGACATTAAAGAGTTAATAGATCAGAATAGCCTTCAAAATGAGAATTTTGTGTATTGCTATCCTTGGTAAAATGACTTGTTATCCTTTTCGGTGTCTGTTTACTCATTATGTTGATTTGTCTCAAGCTTATACGATTAAAATTAAGGCGATAACTCAAGTGTTGTTTAAACAATGATTAAACTATCGTGGTTGATGGTAAACGCGAAATACCGTCAAAGACATAGAGTTCGCATACTTCTATTTGTTCATTAACTTGATCTTAAGAGTACAAACCATATTCTATTTTAAATTTTGAGATGGTTCCACCCAATAACGTTTAGTTAAAGTCAGGCCATTTTTAGAGCGTAAATGGTCTTTCTTATTTAATTGTGATATTGTCATGAGAGAAAATTAAATGTAACGTAACACATTAATTTAGTTAAATTAAATACTAAGTTAACTGTTAGGATATAAGAACAAGGACAGTAGTTATTTCAACACTTGTATTATTACCGGGAATGGATGGAACAGGGGAGTTATTTACAGAGTTTCTGTCTTACTATGTTGGTGACTATTTGGTAGTACCTCTGCCTAATTCTGGCCCTCAAGACCATGTGATCTTAGCTAACGCTATACATAAACATTTGCCAAATAACGATTACATTTTACTCGCTGAATCTTTTTCCGGTGGCATTGTTCCAGAGTTACTTAAATTGAATTCAACAAATATGAAAGGTGTAATTTTTATTGCCAGCTTTCTCAGCTCACCTTACCAATTATTATCGATTGCTAAGCTATTGCCTATTAAAGCTTTAGTCTCGTTACCACTATCAAATATTGTTCATAGGTTGTTATTTTTTGGTCAAGAAGCAACAAAACCGCTTTTGTCAAAATTTATAAATGTCATTAAATCAATTCCTGAGCAGGTTTTGAGTAACCGATTGGATGTTATGAAGAGGCAACAACTTCCGCAGGTAACCTTTAATATTCCCACTATTTATATTCGAGCACTCTCTGACAGACTTATATCACCAGAGAAAAGCCAAGAAGTTGCCTACGTTTTTAAACACGTTGAGTTTGTTGAAATAGAGGGGCCACATTTTATATTGCAAGCAAAGCCCAAAAAAGCAGCCGAACTCATACAAAGGCTTATTCAAGCAGGGAAGCTATAAAAGTGTCAATCCAGAACATACTTTCCTATTATCGAGACTGCTACAAAGAAGATAGTGCAGACCTAAATTTATGGAATTTAAATAAACTAAAAAAGGATGACTGCTTAGTATTAGAAGGTCAGGATGATTTAGGTTCTGGATTTCTTCCTCGCATGCCCATCCCAGCAGAGTTTGCAGAGCAAATGATGAAACGTGTTGAAGTATATCAGCGTGAACGTGTATTGCTTTATGCTAGCTTTATTTTAGTAGGCAAGTTGGAAATGAAAGGTGAGTTAAAGGAAGTTGCCACACCTCTGCTGTTTAATGAGGCTTTCATTGAAAACGACAGCGGCAACTACTACTTTTCTGTAAATGAACAAACGCCAGAAATAAATGAATCACTAACTCAATTACTAATGCCAGAAGGTGATAGCACTCCTGATGTTGAAGGTAGTAGGAATATTCAATCCGCTTCATTGTGGACAACATGGCTTAAAGATAGCCCGTTAGAATTAAACTTACTTGAGCTACTTAACTTTCCTAACCTCGTTAACTCCGATGAGATCAAAAAAGCATTAAGAATAAAAACACCAACACTGCTTCCTGCTTCTATGTTGGTTTTTGTTGAAAGATCAACGAGTAGTCGCGGTGTACTGCATGAACTAGAAGAAATTATTGAGTCGAATAAATTATCTGATCCGCTATCTGAACTACTGACACCGTCAGAAAATACTATATCAAGTTCCCAATTTCGACAGCCCCTTAAGTATGACTATTTACCTGGTTTACTGTCTACTCCACAAAAGAAAATCATTTCAATTGCAGCTAATGCTAATTTAAGTTGTGCCTCTGGCCCTCCTGGGACTGGTAAAAGCTATACAATAGCGGCAATCGCAGCAGAGCATATGGCACGAGGCGAATCAGTCCTTATAGTTGCCAATAATGACGCAGCTTTAGATGTTATTGCCGACAAATTAGATGATAACTTTGGTTTAAGTGATGTATCTATTCGAGCTGGACAAAAAGAATTCCTCAAAAAGTTAAAGAGTTATATTGCTGATCTATTAGCAGGATATTTCTCCGAGGAATTGAATAAAGAACCAGAAGTATGTGAGTCAGAGTTAAAAATACTAAATACCTCGTTATCTAAATTAGAAAGACGTTTTGTTAAGTTTTGTCAAAGGGCTATAGTCAGAGGCCAGAGATTAAAAGGTTTAGAGCAAAAAGACTCGCAATGGATGAAGCGACTTTATTTGGCTTTAGCTAGTAGTGGAATTAGAAAGCTTGCGAAACAATGGGCTTCCTTAAATGAAATCAATAATAAGCATATTGAGCGCGAAGAACTTGCTAGTGGTTATTTAAGTGCATTAAAAACTAGGAACCTTAAGACATTAGTTGAAAAAGAAAGAAAATCCTTACAAGCGTTCAATAAAGCAATCCGTAGTCGTACTTCTAAAAGGCAGTTTGAGCTTTTTGATGATATTGAGTATTTAGCATTACTTTCAGCATTTCCTGTATGGTTGGTTAGCCTGAATACACTTTACCGGGTATTGCCTTTAAAAGCAGAAATGTTCGATTTGGTTATTATTGATGAAGCAACGCAATGTAATATCAGTAGTTGTTTGCCAGCACTTTATCGCGCCAAAAGAGCGATGGTTGTTGGAGATACTAAACAACTTAGGCATTACTCCTTTTTGGCTAAAAGCAAAGAGGCTCAACTAACGACTAAAAATGATCTTACTCCTGAAACTGAAGGAGTTGTGAGTTATAGGGACAATTCAATTTTAGATTTGACGTTAAATGCGCTAACTAGTCATCAGCAATTGGCGTTTTTGGATGAGCATTTTAGAAGTAAACCTGAACTAATTCACTTTAGTAACGAATGCTTTTATCAAAATAAGTTGAAAATAATGCAACACAGGCCATGTACAAGTAGTGGCCATCTTCATTTAAGGAGGGTAGAGGGAACAAGGGATAAGTCAGGTGTTAACCATATAGAATCTACGCATGTAATAGAAGCCATCAGACACCAAATTAATGAAGATACACAAGCTGGAATTAGCCATAGCATTGGTATTATCTCTCCTTTTAGGCATCAAGCCGAGCATATAGCTAAAGAAATTGAAACAAGTTTTAGTGAAGCTGAAATTATTAAGCATAAAGTACGTGTTGCTACGCCTTATGGTTTTCAGGGTGAAGAAAGAGACATTATGCTTATTTCATTTTCTGTAGATAACGAGTCTAATCGTGCTGCTGTATATTTGAATAAAGCAGATGTATTTAACGTTACAATCACTAGAGCACGCCAGAAACAAATACTATTCCTATCTATTGATGAAATGCAATTACCAGAACATAACCTATTGCGAAGATATTTAGGCTCAATCAGTGACTTTGAAGCTAAACACTCAATAGCTTCTGAACTTGATGAGTTCCAACAATATGTCATTAGCGAGTTAAATAGGCTAGAAATATCAACATGGCCTGGTTATACAATTGCTGGAACTGAAGTAGATATTTTATGTCGTTATAACAATCAATACCTAGCAATTGACCTTATTGGTTATCCAGGCCCTTGGGCAGATTTTTTTGAATTAAATACCTATAAATTATTCAAGCGAGCTGGTGTTGAGGTGCTACCGATTAGTTATGGTTTGTGGGTAGTTGATAAGGAAGCTTGTGTTGCCAAAATTGTGAAAAAAATAGGACTAACTCAATACCAAATACCTGTAGGGGATGGTGTATGAAGTTTATAGTTCTCGCCATTTGTATGTTGTCTGCGCTAATACAGGCTAAAGAAAGTACCTGCTATGGCACAACTTCAAAAGGGCGACTAGATAATGGTATCGGGTTACCGTCATCAGGTCCTAATTATGTTGGATACAGTACTATTGCAAGGCTTGCAGGAAGAACATACGTACATACACAAGTAGCAGATATCATAGTAAACGCCTATAAATCTTTAGAAATTGAACAGCCTAATAAAGTATTTAAGTATGCTGAAACGGGCTTTGAAGAAGGTGGGCAATTCAAACCACATAAAACTCACCGCAATGGTTTATCGGTAGATTTTATGACACCTGTTGTCAATGAATCAGGTCAATCAGATCACTTGCCAACTCATCCACTGAACAAGTTTGGTTATGATATTGAGTTTGATGGTAATGGAAAATACGATGAATACACTATCGATTATGTTGCTTTAGCTGCACATATTATTGCTCTTCATAAAGAGGCTATTACTCAAGGTGTAGATTTATGGCGAGTTATATTTGATCCTAAGTTGCAACCTGAGTTATTCAAAACATCATATAGTCCATACCTTAAAAAGCACGTTCAGTTTTCTAAAAAGCGTTCATGGGTAAGACATGATGAACACTATCATGTTGATTTTGAGATCCCGTGTAAGGAATTGAATTAATGAAGAAAGTAGATAAGGAGTCAGTAGAATGAAAGTTATGAATCGTTTGTGCTTAGCGTTCATTATTTTTATATCGTTTCAAACATTAGCCACAAAAGTTGATCCAAGAACATGGGCACAACTTTCATTATCAGCTGACTTTATTGGAATAATTGAATGTACAAAGTCAGGAGGTATTGTTGCCGAATATCAGGTTATTCAAACAATAAAGGGTTTGGAAAACACTGGAGATTTAATCAGATTGCGAATGGCAACAGATTATTGGGGGGGGCACTTTCCAACTGCTTTAGTTGGAGAAAGATATTTAATCACAGGTTTTAAAGAAAATGCCCCTATTGGGCTTATAAGTACTTCATCGGGTGGCAGCGTTCCACTTTGGGCTAGAGAATTACCATATGATTACAGGTTACCCCTAAGCTCAGGTATTATGGTTTTGTCACCGAATAGAAAGGGAACCCCATTTTCTTTTAGTGATAGTCACCTTAAGTTTTATTGGGGAATGGATGAAGAAACTGGAGCAGAATTACTTGTAAAAAATATACAAGGTTTACTCGCAGCAACGCCAGAAGAACAGGATCTATTTATTCTCAAAGAGCTATATAAAAAATATGAAATTGATGACTATAGAAGCTATGTTGGCGAACCTGTTATATTCAATAAGTATCAATGGCTAGAACAAGTGAAGGGCTACCAAGATGCCACTGAACTTGTAAACTATATTTGGAATATATCTGGGAGGTTGACTATCCTTGAGCAAGGTCCTTATTCAGATGAAACAGCTCAAGTGGTTTATGATTTGATTTCCTCAGTTGATCAAGAGGAGTATCAGCTTAAATATTACAACTTCAGAAATCCTAATCAAACGATTAATAATGAAGAAAATAAAGCACTTAATCTCCCTGCAATTACAAATTTAGATATTCAACAAGCTGAACAAAATTTTAAACAATATTTAAAATCGTCTAAATGGCAAGAAACAGATTTATGGTATGACGCTTTCGATGTATTAGCTGTTGAGAAGCCAGACATTATTGTTGATTACTTATTGCAGTACTCAAATACGGGTAAAGAATGGCAGGACCGTGATGACGGATATTTATTGGCATCTCGCTTACTGATCAAGGGCAGTCCTCTATCAACCAATTTAATTAAATCGTTGAGAAGCGCTAAATCCGATCAAGTTCGAGTAGCCTCATTAGTATATTTAGCGCTTAACAACCCTTTAGTGGGGGTGAGTGAATTAGAAAACTTGCATCATTTGAAGGATCTTGAACAACTTTCACCGGATATGAAACTTTGGCTCTCGTTAAATTTAGTCAGACATGGTAATAAGAAAGCGGTAGGAGACTTTTTCGAAACAATAATATTTTCATATGCTAATAGTTTTGATCGCTTGGCAGATGGGCACATGCGTTACTTTTTGTCCAATATGTTCAATCGAATGCAAGTTTTATTGTCAAATTCAGCCGCTATATCCGGTGTACCTCAGCCGCCATTATATGCAAATAGTGTATTAGAATATAATTCCTCCCATAGAGATACTCTTACGCCACTGATTAATTGGTGGAAAGATAATGAGTCCAAAATAATATTGTCTGATGTCTGGATGAAAGAGCTTCGGTACACAGGTGTAGAGTAACAAAGTAAATGTTTTTAACACTTCAAAATTGATAAACTTAATAACGAAGTAATACTAATCTTCATAGAAATGGAAACCGAGCCAGTGAAAAGAGTAGTAATCCTTGGCGGTTATGGAAACTTTGGTAAGAGAATTGTTGAGAACCTTACCAATATTGAAGATATAACCATACTTATTGCTGGTCGAAACTTAAATAAGTCGTCAGCACTAGTGGCAAATCTAGAAAATACTTCAGCCGCTAAGTTAGAGCCATTAGTCATAGATATTTTCGCTGATGATTTTAAAGATCAGCTAGCGATCCTCTCACCTTATCTTGTTATTCATACCAGTGGGCCTTTTCAGGGGCAGGATTATCATGTGCCTTATGCATGTATTGAATGTGGTGCTCATTATATTGATTTAGCCGATGACAGACGTTTCGTTTGTGATATAGGTCAGTTAGATCAGCACGCAAAAGATAAAGGCGTACTAATTGTTAGTGGTGCCAGTTCTGTACCAGGGTTATCCTCAGCCGTTGTTGAGCATTATCATAATCAGTTTAGCGTCATTGAATCGATAGATTTAGCCATTGCGCCCGGTAATAAGGCAGAACGTGGCTTAGCAACTGTTGAGGCCATATTGTCTTACACAGGGCATCGACTTAATGTTTTTAGGGACGGTCGTTGGCAAGTTGTTTATGGTTGGATGGATTCTAAGGTAAATGACTTTGGTGGCTTTGTTGGCAAACGTCATTTAGCCAATGTCGATGTGCCAGATCTTGAGCTATTCCCTAATCGCTATTCTGTATCTAAGCAAGTTAGCTTTCAGGCTGGATTAGAGCTTCCAATATTACATCTAACTATGGTTGGTATGGCTTATCTATCTAAAAGAGGTTTAGTCAAAAGCTGGGCACCTTTATCTAAAGCTATTGTTGGCACTAGTAATGCCTTTCTTCCTTTTGGTAGCGATCAGGGCGCGATGGAAGTTATTATAAAAGGTAAAGGTAATGATGGTCCTGCTAAAGAAGTAAAATGGACCTTGTACGCTCCAAAAGGCAATGGCTCTTACATCCCGACGCTTTCAACCATTATCCTAGCTAGAAAACTCTTAAATATTAAAAGCCATGAATCACGCAACAATGCTGGCGCTATGCCTTGTGTTGGTTTATTTGAACTAAGCGAATTTAAAGCTGACTTTGAAGCGTTAAATATTCACTTTGAAGAAAAGATGACTTCTAAAGATAAGTCAGAGGAAGCGTAATGGAGTATTATTTAACCCTTAAGCTAATCCACATATTAGCGGCTGTTGTCGTAACAGGTACAGGTGCAGGTATTGCGTTTTTCATGTTCATGGGAAATAGGTCAAATAACCCACAAGCAATTTATGTCACCGCTCAACACGTTATTTTAGGTGATTGGGTATTTACAACTCCTGCTGTTATTACCCAAATAATTACAGGCGTGTACTTGATGAACATACAGGGCTATTCTTTTTCTGCTCCTTGGTTTTATTGGGTGATGGGATTGTTTATCTTTATTGGAGTCTGTTGGCTACCTGTGCTTCGTATTCAATACAAACTACGTGAGCTAGCTAAAATTTCTATAGATTCAAACCAAGTTACACCTGAATTTAAATCACTGATGAAAACATGGACCCTGTTAGGTATACCAGCCTTTACCGCAATATTGGCCATTTTCTGGTTAATGGTTTTCAAACCATTTCCTGTTGCTTAGAGGAGAGGGCATGAACACTAATAAACATGATGGTTTAATGAAAGCTGCTAAGTATGCTCTTGCCTTTTTATGGATTTTTACCGGGATAACTTCTATTTATTTCTCGCCAGAAATTGGTTATGAAATACTAGCTAACGCTAATATTTCTGGCTCATTAGCTGATATAGCTGTGTATACTGGAGGTATACTAGATATCGTACTTGGCTTTTGGCTTATAACCTCATTTAAAACTAAGTTGTGCTGTATTGTACAAATATCAATAATTTCTATTTATACAGTACTTCTAACATTTCTCGATCCGAGTTTTTGGTTACACCCGTTTGGACCGATTACCAAGAATATTCCTATTGTTGTTTTGATTTCTTTAATTATGATCAATAAGGAAGAGCACCATGACTAAGCCTATTTTTAAAGAAATCAGAAACAGAAACATCCTATTGCTAGTGATTATTGGTGTTGTTTCTGTATTAATAAGGTTACTTATGGAGTACAACTTTGACCGTTCAGCATTGTTGTATGTTGGGATTCCATTTTTAATTGCTATCACTCTTCTTTTCATTGAAAGACCCGAACCTCCTCATAATTGGAAAAGGCGCTACGTAAATATAATTATACTTTCGTTGGTCATAATGCTTGGCAGCTCGATCATACTGTTTGAAGGGTTTGTATGCGTCGTAATGTTTATGCCCATTTATTTTTTTATCATATTTTTGATGTTTTTACTTGAAGCATTTAAGAGGTATAGAAATAGTAAGAATCAAGGGACAAACTTTGCACATGTGTTGCCAGTCGTCATACTATTAAGCGCATTTGAAGGCGTGGTCCCCGAATTTAGTTTTGAGCGTGAATACGAAGTTGTCAGTGACAAAATAGTCTCCGCAAATATCGATGATATTAAAAAGCAATTACGACAGCCTATTGAGTTAAATAAGTCCAGACATTGGTTATTAACTCTTTTCCCCATGCCCTATGACATTGATGCAGAAACACTTGTTGCAGGAGATGTGCATACTATTAACTTTCGCTACCATCGATGGTTTGTAACGAATACACACGAAGGTAGTATGAAATTAGAAATTAGTGAAGTAGAAGATAATTACATTAGAACGCGATTTGTCGAAGATACCAGTTATATATCAAACTACCTGAAACTTTATGGTACTGAGATTAACCTAGAGCCAATAGGTAACAATAAAACTAAAGTCATTCTGCGGATAAAATATCACCGTTTTCTAGATCCCGTTTGGTATTTCGGTCCATTACAAGAATATGCTGTAGGAAAGTCAGCTCAATTTCTTCTGGACGAAGTGATAACACCTAAACATTTAGGTAACGACACATGAATGACCACAAAAAAGTAGCCAAGTATCATAACGAACGCATAGACGATTCAGACTTTTGCAATGCTAATGATGGCAAAGTTGTATTATCGAAAACTAAATTGTTTTGGCTCGGCAGTATGTTGCTATTTTCGATAATTGGTGGCGTATTAACATTTTCTCTCGAAGCTCTTCTTGTCTTTGTTATTTCAACTGCAGTCTCACTTTGCTTAGGGCATTCTTTAGGTATGCATCGAAAGTTAATTCATCATAGTTATCAATGCCCGCTATGGCTTGAGTATATTTTCGTTCATCTTGGAGTCATTGTTGGTTTAGCGGGTCCTATAGGGATGATAAAAACACATGATATGCGTGATTGGGCGCAACGTCAGCATGAATGTCACGACTATTTTGGTCATAAACAACCAATGCTTATTGATGCCTACTGGCAGTTATTTTGTGATATAAAATTAGATAAACCACCAATATTCTTGCTAGAAAAGAGAGTCAAATACGATAGAGTGTTTAGCTTTATGGAAAGAACCTGGATGCTACAACAACTACCCTGGGCGCTATTGTTTTTCTCGATTGGCGGTATATCTTGGGTTATTTGGGGCATCTGTATGAGGGTGAGTATTTCGATACTGGGACATTGGTTCATAGGTTATTTCGCGCACAATCAAGGTGAGCGTGACTGGCATGTTAAAGATGCACATATTCAAGGTTATAATGTACGCTTTGCTGCGATATTGACTATGGGGGAAAGCTGGCACAACAACCACCATGCGTATCCTGGATCTGCAAAATTAGGGATCAAATCAGGTCAATCTGATTTAGGTTGGACTGTTTTGATGCTACTACGGAAACTAGGCTTAGTATGGGCGTTGGTTTTACCTCAAGATTTGCCAAATAGACCTGAACTGGAAAACATAGAACCAACATGATCTTTTTAAGTGTTACCCATATATGAGCAACTAACGTTAATAGTAATTCAACCATAATCTAGAATAGAACGAGGTAGACCTTGTCATCAATACAAATTGCAAGATTCATCATTTCCTTTAGCTGGTTATATCATGGGATTTTTCCAAAACTTGTACATATAGCCCCACTAGAAAAGCTAATGACATCCAGTTTAGGCTTATCAGGTGAGTTGTCTTATTTGTTGACTAAATCAGCGGGAGTTGGTGAAGTTATTTTCGGAGTTTTATTCTTTATTTTTTATCGTAATAAAGTGATGGTTATTTTAACTAGCGAAGCGTAAATCTCGGGGGCTTGCCCCCGTGCTGGATAGTGTATACTGGGGGCACCCCAGTAAATGCTATTCTGCTCATGGAACTTCAAAGAAACACACATCATGTATTTAGGCTAATGTACCACTTTGTGTGGATACCTAAGTATCGCCATAAAGTGGTACATTAGCCTTATAGTTCAACCATGAAGGCGATAATTCAAAAGATTGGATATGATTACGATATTGATATCGTCGAGTTAGAAATACCTAATGATCATATTCATATGGTTATCAGAGGAATACCAAAACAATCACCAAGTGATGTTATGCAAATAGTTAAAAGTATAACTGCTCGTGAATTTTTTAGAATTTACCCTGAAATTAAAAGAAAATATTTCTGGGGCGGTAAGTCGTGGACACAAAGTTTTTTTGTAGAAACGATAGGAAACGCAACCGAAGATGTTATTAGAAAATATGTTCAAGACCAGCTAATCGAATTAGATCGTAAAGAAATTAACTCCGAACAGTTGGACTTGTTTTAAAACTCGGTCGCTTGCGGCCGAGATATTTATACATTATAGGACTTACTGGCTTATTAGCTTTTGTAGCAGTATTACAGCCTCAATTGCTTGTTGAAGCATTTAACCCTGTTACCACCAACATTACTTTAATTGGTTTTAGTTTGATCTTACTTGTCGAACTGGAAAATGAAGATAAAAAGGGGAAGGTATGAGCGTTGAAAAATATCCTCCTAACATTGGTGTAAATGATTGTGTGATTCTATTTGATGGTGTTTGCAAGCTATGTAATACCTGGAGTCAATTCATTATCAAGTATGATAGACAAAAGCGCTTCAAACTGTTCAGCGTACAATCTCCAGAGGGCCAGAGCATACTAAAGCATTTCAATATGCCAACTGGTCACTTTGATACCATGCTATATGTTGAAGGTAACCAATACTTTGATAAAAGTGATGCATTTTTAAATATCGTTAATAAACTAGGTTTCCCATGGCGCATATTGTACGTATTCAAAATAATCCCAACGGGAATCAGAAATTGGCTTTATGATCGTATAGCCCTAAATCGATATAATTTATTTGGCAAATACGATAGTTGTATGATGCCAACGAAAGAGAATGAAAATAGATTTCTTAAATCGGAAGGTGAAAAATAAAAGTAATATCAGCGATAATTTTAACTCATTCAGAACTTTCGATTCATTAGAAACAGCATATATTGAAGGAACATTAATTGAGAAACATCCTATTCATCTGTAGTAAAAATCAGTGGCGTAGCCCTACAGGAGAAAAAATATTTAAAAATCACGCGGAACTAAATGTGAGATCAGCAGGTACTAGTGCAAGTGCCAGGAAAACGGTAAATGCAAAAGACATTCTATGGGCTGACATTATCTTTGTGATGGAAGAAAAGCATAAAAATAGACTTAAAGCTGAGTTCACCAAATTAGTTAAATATAAAGATATTCAAGTGTTAGATATCCCTGATGAATATCAGTATATGGATGAAGAGTTGATAGATAACATGGAACAGTTCGTTAGTGCATATCTTGGGTTTTCAAACATTAATTTAATATAAGCAGATGACATTATTATGTATTTCATAATAAGTGTGTTTAGATAGTTACTGCTGATTTTTATTTTAGAATTAACTGGCTAATAAAGCGAAAAATAAACTAGTAGTTACCAATATGGAAGTAAATATTAAATGGATTTATCAATTTACTTCAACATGATAATTAGTGCCGCTTGCTATTTAATACCGATCTTCATATTTGCTGTCATCATAAAATCAGCATGGTTCAAAGGCGTTTTGGGTGAGTGGCAAGTTAACTTACTCATTAAGTTTTTCTTAGACAAAAATGAATATCACCTCATTAAAAATGTAACGCTTCCTACTGAAGAAGGCACCACTCAAGTTGACCACATCATTGTTTCAAAATATGGCATTTTTGTTGTAGAAACTAAGAATATGAAAGGGTGGATTTTTGGTAGTGCTAACCAAAAGCAATGGACACAACAAATTTATAAGTACAAGTCTAAATTTCAGAACCCTCTACATCAAAATTATAAACATGTCAGAACGTTAGAAGCTACTCTAGTAATAGAAAGTAATGCAAAGAATGGTAGTATATTCTCAATCATTATCTTTATTGGTGATAGTACCTTTAAAACTAAAATGCCAGAGAGTGTAAGGTTTGCTCGTGGTGGTATTGAATATATTAAAAGCAAAACTGACATTGTTTTAAATGATAAGGAAGTTGTCAGTGTTATTGAACAGATTGAAAGCGGAAGGCTTGAGCGAGGTTTTAAAACTAATCGAGAACACGTTAAACATGTGCGAGAAATTATAGAAGAAAAATCTGATATTAAATCTTGCTCAAGATGTGGCGCTGAGATGGTATTGAGAAAAGCCACCAAAGATAAAAATTACGGTAATGAGTTTTTGGGCTGTAGTGCTTTCCCAAAATGTAAAAATACGATAAAAGCCTGTTAAACATAGGGAAATATTTTGATATTAATTTCTAAATAATCATTAGTACAGAAAAGATGCTAAAAATTTTCAGTATTTAATACAGAGCAAAGCAAAGTTACAAAATAGTTTTATTGACCTTGAATAATAAAAGCTTTTATCCGGTCTTATTAATTACTCAATGATTTTACAGGATTAAATCACTTTGTTGCGAAGCTTACTTTTACAGGCGTTGGTGTTTTTCTTAATTTTTAATGCAATTTCTATGCTGCGAGAAACTGATATGTTATCAAGCAGCGATGATGTTGTGCCTAATGTACATAACCTTAAAACCACTGCCAATACAGATATTGCTTTGATTGCTAACGGGAAAAAAACTATTGTTTATTTTTTTGCTCCATGGTGTCAAATTTGTAATATGAGTATTGATAACTTACAGAATATTTATCAAAAAAATCCTCAAATAAATGTTGTTGCTGTAGCATTAGATTTTGTTGATGATGACGAGGTGCTAGCTTTCACTTCAAAGCACCAATTATCCTTTCCGGTTGCTTTAGGTAATGAAAGAGTAAAAGCTGACTTTAAGGTGCAAGGTTACCCGAGTTATTATGTTTTAGATGGCCAAAACACGGTTGTTGCTCGTTCTTTAGGCTATTCAACTGAAATAGGGTTGTATTTAAGGACTCTTTAGACTTCTGATCTTTTAAGTGTTTGTGTACACTATTGCCATCATAAAATTAATGAGCAGATCACTTTATGCAAATATCTTCAAACTTCGATTCAGGTAATATCGATGTTATCTCAGCAGAAACCCCAAACAATATTCAGTTAGCCATTAAAAAAGACCATAATTCAGAATTTTATCAATGGTTTCATTTCAAACTTCATAATACCGAACATTCAGAACATGTAATACATTTAACTAATGCTGGTAAATCTGCCTATGTAGAAGGATGGAAAGACTACCAAGCGGTTGCCTCTTATGACCGCCAACATTGGTTTCGTGTTCCTACATCGTTTGATGGTGAAAACCTTTCAATAACCTTTACCCCTGAATATGACTCAACTTATTTTGCTTACTTTGCGCCATATAGTTACGAGCGTCATCAAGATTTAATTCACAGTGCTCAATTAGATATTGATTGCCAATTACAAGTGTTAGGACAAACCCTTGATGGCCGTGATATGTCGCTATTAAAAGTGGGTGAAGAGGGCGAAGGTAAAAAAGTTATTTGGATAACTGCGCGTCAGCATCCAGGTGAATCTATGGCTGAATGGTTTATGGAAGGTTTTATTGATCGTTTATTAGATGAAGACGACGGTGTTGCGCGTTCGTTGCTTAATAGCGCTGTATTTTATTTAGTGCCTAACATGAATCCAGACGGTTCGGTTCGTGGACACCTTCGCACTAATGCTAACGGGGTTAATTTAAACCGCGAATGGCAAACACCAACCATGGAAAATAGCCCTGAAGTTTATCTTGTTAGAGAAAAAATGCTCGAAACTGGCGTAGATATGCATTTAGATATTCACGGCGATGAAGCACTACCGTTTAACTTTGTTGCCGGCAGCGAAGGTGTTCCTTCTTATAATGCTCGAATTAAAGATCTTGAAGATAATTTTAAAAATGTATTGTTAGCTATTACCCCTGAATTTCAAGATGACGAAGGTTATGATAAAGACGAACCTGGTAAAGCGAATTTAACGGTTGCAGCAAACTGGGTAGGTGAGCAATTTAAATGTTTAGCTTACACCGTTGAAATGCCATTTAAAGACAATGACCTGTTACCTGATTTTAGTGTGGGTTGGTCAGACGAGCGTAGTAGCTTGTTCGGGCGTGACTTTCTTACCGCTATTTATCATGTGGTAGATGATTTACGATAATACTTAAATATAAAAATTAATTACAACAGATATACTTTAAAAAAATAAAAATTATTAGGAGTCTCTAGTGCAAGAAATTGTAAATACATTAAATAACATTATCTGGAGCCCAGCATTGATTTATCTTTGCTTGGGTACTGGATTATTTTTCTCTGTAATCACTCGGTTTGTGCAAGTTCGACAGTTTCGTGAAATGTGGCGTTTGCTGATATCTGGTAAAAGTTCAGAGAAGGGTATATCTTCATTTCAAGCACTAGCGGTTTCGTTATCGGGCCGTGTTGGCACAGGTAATATTGCCGGTGTTGCAGCTGCCATAGGCTTTGGTGGCCCAGGAGCGGTATTTTGGATGTGGGTTGTTGCATTTTTTGGTGCAGCTACAGCTTATATTGAATCTACAAATGCACAAATATATAAAGAAGAGCAAGATGGTTTATACCGTGGTGGCCCTGCTTATTACATTGAAAAAGCCATGGGGCAAAAGTGGTATGCGTGGATATTCGCTATTGCCACTATTATTGCTTGTGGAGCTTTGCTACCAACGGTGCAATCTAACAGTATAGGTGTTGCCGTTACTATGGTGTTTGGTACTGGTAATATTGTAGAAACTGCACTTGGTCCAATTGAAATGACCAAGCTTTATACTGCTGTTTTTATTGTGTTAATACTTGGTTTTATCATATTTGGTGGTGTTAAACGTATTGCAAGTTTCACCCAAGTTGTGGTGCCATTTATGGCATTAGCCTACATTATTATTGCTTGTGTGATGATTTTCTTACACATAGATCGTTTAGGCGATGTATTTATGTTGATTATCACTGATGCATTTTCACCTATGGCTGGTGTAGGTGCCGCTATTGGTTGGGGTGTTAAGCGTGGGGTTTACTCTAACGAAGCTGGCCAAGGTACTGGTCCTCATGCTGCCGCTGCTGCAGAAGTTGATCATCCGGCTCAACAAGGTTTAGTTCAAGCATTTTCAGTTTATATTGATACCTTGTTCGTTTGTACCGCAACTGCTTTTATGATTTTAATTACCCAATCATACAATGTACAACTACAAGGCTCGGGAAGTTTTATAGTACAAAACATTGCTGGCCACATTGCGGCTAACAGTCCTGCTTATACCCAAATTGCGGTAGAAAGTATGTTAACCGGCTTTGGTAAACCGTTTATTGCTATCGCATTATTCTTTTTCGCTTTCACTACTATTTTAGCGTACTACTTTATTGCAGAGAATAATGTGTCTTACATAAAACGCACATTTAACTTTCCGGCCTTAACATTTTTATTAAAATTGTTAATTATGGTGGCAACATTTTATGGCACCGTTAAAGCTGCTGATATTGCTTGGGGTATGGGCGATGTTGGTGTTGGCATGATGGCTTGGCTAAATATTATTGGTATTTTGGTGATATTCTTTATATCTAAACCTGCAATTAAAGCATTAAAAGATTACGAAAGACAAAAAAATTCGGGTGTTGAAGAATACACTTTTGATCCAAAAAGTCTCGAAATTGAAAATGCCGATTTCTGGGAAGATCGTTTTGAAAAGCGAAATAAAAAATAATTGTTAATTACTGAAAAAAAACGCCCGCAAGGGCGTTTTTTTTAGGTAAAATAAAGTATCGAAACAGAGGTATGAAAATGGCCGTAATAAATTGTCCAAGTTGTAAGAAAAAAATATCAGATAAAGCAAAAAGTTGTGAGCATTGCCAAATTGATTTAACAACCTTAGATGCTGAAAAAATAGCGAATATAAAACGTGTAAGTGCCGTAGAAAAATCGCAACAATTGATGACGCATTCTTTTATCGCCATGTTACTATTTTGTGGTGGTTTTCTTTTTCTATATTGGCAAGATGCCCAACCAGGCACTTGGCAGTATGTAGCAGCAATTACCAGCACTATTTTAGGTTTTATTCTTTACATTATTACCCGAGTCAGACTTATTTTAGCCAAACGCAGCAAAGCTTAATTAACCTAATTTTATAAAGAGATATTGATGGATATCATGCAGTTAGTTGACACTATGTCAGAAGATATGTATTTACGTTTAAAATGCGCAGCTGAAACTGGCAAATGGCCAGAAGGTACAGTTGTGGCGAAAGAACAGCAATTAAGTGCTTTACAAATTACCATGGCCTATCAAGCTAAACATTTAAATTCAGATCAAACGCTTTCTATTAGCTCAGAAGGTGAAATGATCATTAAAACAAAACGTGAACTTCGTTCAGATTTCCCTTCAGCGTTAGACAGCAATGACATTGCTAGGTTTTCAGATATATGATTTTTTCTAAGTTTTTAAAAAAGAAATGGCAACATAAAAATAGTAGCGTACGTGTAGAAGCAATTAATTCAAACTTATCAATAAATGAACCAGAACAGTTAGCGGTTATTCAAGATCTTGCGGCTAATGATGAAAGTGAAAATGTACGTCGTGCTGCGCTTATAAAGCTTAATAACTATCAATCTTGGTTATTGCATAGCCAAGAAAATACCTTATTAAAAGTTCAGCAATATGCAGCAAAAAAAGTTGCTAGCATTTTAATGAATGAAGACGAAATCAAAATTTCTGAAGCAGAGAAGGTAGCCTTTATTCAAAAGTCGAACAATTTTAGTTTTTTTGAATCTTGGTTAAAAACGGCAGATGAAACTGCTTTGATCATTACATTATTTGAAAAAATAGCCAGTAAATCACAGCACAATGACCAAACAAGTAAGTTAGCTATAAAGCCACAACTACTGCTTAACTTATTTAGTCAAAAGCAAAGTGACGAAGTACAAGGCTATATTCTTAATAAAGTTGATGATTTAGATACCTTAGAAAAATTAAAGAAAAAATCTCAACTTAGCGTAATAACACAGCAGTTAAATGAAAAAATAGCGAAATTACAATTTAGTATTGATCAACCGATTATATTGCGTAAAAAATTAGATTTAGTTTTAGCTAAACTACAAGCATTAAAAGATCAATACGACTACCAAGTATATCTAGAAAAACGCACTAGCTTAAATGGTGAATGGCAAACATTAATAACAGAGTTTGCCAACGTTGGATCTTTGCAAGATAGCGTTCTGGTTTCCAAACATAAAACCATTACTGTGCAACTTGATAAACTTTTTGCCGCAAAAGCTGAGCAACATGTCCAAGCTGAAATTGCTAGAGAGTTACTTAATAGGCAAGAAAAGTCACGCGTTCATTTTGATAAAACATTAACGATTATTGATCAAACGCTAACGACCAGTATTTTTGAGAATGATCATATTGAAGAGCAGCAATATCAAACGCTTTTCGATAAATTAACCAGTGAAATTATCGCTTCACCGTTAACGAAAGAAGAGCAAAATAGTTTTATTGCTAAAATTTGTCAACAACAACAAAAGCTACAAAAATTACCTGAAATTGCCCAATCTGTAAGTGACGCTACACATTTAATATCAAAAATTTCACAGTTATCTATGCCTACCTCGGTATTAGAAATGAATGAACGTTTACCGGTATATCAAGATTGGTTAAGCAATTGGCAAGATGTTGAGAAAAACGCGGCAGGCATTTTGCCTGACTCAATTAAGAATGCCGCCAGTGAAATACAACATAAATGGCGTCAAGCTGTTAAACCTTTGCAACAAATTCAAAAGCAAGAGTTTGGTGTAGCGCAGAAAAAGCTGCACGATGTTAAAAGGCTAATTGCTTCAGGTAAATACAATGCCGCGTTTGGTGTTTTCAAAAAAGCAACGCAATTGTTTAATGCTTTATCTGAACAACAAAAAAACCGCATTCAAAAAGACTATGATGCGATTAATGAAAAAATTACCGAGTTGGCTGATTGGGAACATTATATT
The DNA here is from genome assembly GCF_057550865.1 of Colwellia sp. NW0002-52-1. Lineage (NCBI taxonomy): Bacteria > Pseudomonadati > Pseudomonadota > Gammaproteobacteria > Alteromonadales > Colwelliaceae > Colwellia > Colwellia sp. NW0002-52-1. Next base: position 132,705 of record NZ_BAAJLU010000003.1, read on the forward strand.
GCAACTCCGCGCAAGCAACAGTTGTTAACTGATATAAAAATCATTGTTGAAACACCCCTTGATAATCCTAACGAGCAAGCTGAAAAGGTTAAGCAATACCGTAAAACTTGGAATAGTTTAGGTCATGCTGACGATGAAACTGAACAACAATTAAATACCGAGTTTAATCAACTCTGTGAAGCAGCTTTTGCGCCATGTCGTTTATTTTTTGCAGAACAAGAAAAATTACGTGCGCAACATTTGCAAACACGTCAATCTTACCTCGAACAAGCTACTTTGCTTGCTAACACTTTACCTGTTGAATCTGTTGATCAAAGTTCGGAACAAGGTTCGGATCAAATTTCAACGGTAGACTTTAAGTCTTTAGAACTTGAACTAAATCAACTAATTAAACAATGGCAAAGTGCCGGGCAAGTTGATCGCTCCATTTATCAGGAAATAAATCAGCAGTTTAATAACACGTTGCAGCCAGTTAAATCAGCCATTAAAGCTTTTCATGAACAAAACAAGCAACTGAAACAGCAACTCATTAGTTCGGCTAAACAATTGCTAGATCAAGACGATGTTTTTTCCGCGGTTAATCAAGTTAAAGCGTTGCAAAACAAATGGCGTAGTATTGGTTATGCCGGCCATAAAGTTGAAAATAAACTTTGGCAAAATTTTAGAAAAATTAATGATGATATTTTTGCTAAACGCGATCAACAATCAGCGCTTGAAAAATCGGTAAGTACAGCTAAAGCGACTGAGTTAGAGTTAACTTTACAAACCTTACTAACGCAATATTCACAAGTTGATCAATTACCTGACTTACAAGATTTTAAACAAGCATTAGAAACATTGCAGCTTGAAGTAATGCAACAAAAACCTAAGTTGCTTAAGTTAGAAAAACAAATTATTGCTAAAGATAAATCTTTATCTAAGAAAATAGCTGACTGTAAACAAGCGAATGAGAAACAGCAATGGTTACATTTATTTGCAACACTTGAACAAGGCGTTACCAATAAAACTGAGTTCACCGAGCAAGTTGAATTCCAGCACTTAAGTACATTTTGGCAAAAGAAATTAAAAGACTTAGCCAATAAAGATATTGTGGCAGATCGTAAAACGGCAACCTTAGAGCTAGAAATTTTATCTGGTATTCCTTCTCCTAGTGAATTACAACAAAGTAGAATGGAAGTGCAGGTAAATTTAATGCAGACTCAAATGTTGTCGGGAACGCCAATTGATTTAGAGGACAAATTTTCACACTGGTTAATGTTAGGGAAATTTGATCAGAACGATCTTGTCTTATTGGATAGAGTTAAAGCCATCTTTCAATAATATATTACTTAAAATTTAAACCGACGTTTAATTATCAGCTGTCCATAAACTGACAGCTGATAACTTCAAACGGATAACTTGAAACTGACAGCGCTTAGAAAAGTATTTATACGTTAACTTAATTCACCACGTAAATTCACTTCAAGTAATTGGCAAATTTTATCATGGCTATAGTCTTTACTTAATAAGTAATGAAGTTTGGTTAACGTAGCCTCTAAAGTCATATCATTGCCACTAATTACACCAATTTTACTCAGCGCATTGCCCGTTGCGTAGCCTTTCATATTTACTTTGCCTTTAATACACTGACTACAATTAACAATAACAATACCATTATCGTTAGCTTGTTTTAAACAATCTAACATAGCTTGGTTTTGTGGTGCGTTGCCAACACCGTAACTTCGAATAATTAAAGCTTTAACGGGTTGTTTAATAATGTTTTTAATTACATCAACAGATATGCCAGGATATAGATGGACCACACCAATAGGTTGCGGAGTAATTTGAGCTAATTTTAACGGCTGTGAAACAGGCTGAGTTATTTTGCCTTCAATTAATTTAATGTTAATACCAGCTTCAAGTAAAGGCGGTAAATTAGGTGAATCAAAAGCATTAAAACCATCAGCATAAGCTTTGATACTTCGGTTACCTCTGAAGAGTTTATTATTAAAAAATAATCCAACTTCGTTTATAGGAAAATTTGCAGCTATAAATAAGGAGTTGAGTAAGTTTTCTTTACCATCAGAGCGCAATTGACTAAATGGTATTTGTGAACCGGTCACAATGACTGGCTTACTTAAATTTTCTAACATGAATGAAAGTGCAGAGCTAGTATAAGCCATGGTGTCTGTACCATGAAGCACAACAAAACCATCGTAATCATCGTAATGTTTTTTTATGTCATTGGCAATATGTTGCCAATCAGCAGGTGACATATTAGAAGAGTCAATTAATGGATGATATTCATTAATTGTAAATTCAGGCATTTCTTTTCGATGAAAATCAGGTGTTTTCATTATCGCGTCAGTTAAATGCTGCTTCTGTGGTATGTAACCATCTTTGCTCGGTTTCATACCAATTGTACCGCCGGTATAAGCGATGTATATACGTTTTTTCATGGCGTAAGTCTTAAGATAAAAATGGCCCTATTAAGAAGAGCCTAAGTAGAATAATTATTGCTAAGAATTGTATCACACAGTTTTAATTGGCTTGATAGATTAAGTATTATTTAGGTTAAAAAAAGCCCCGATACTTCGAGGCTTAGTGTTCAATATAGGCCTAGGGTTAACTTATTCAATGTCACACGCCAAGCAAAAGGAGTAAATTCCTTGAGGATCATTTAATTGAGCGAGTTGTTTTAACTCAAGTGATAACTGGCTGATAATTTTTGTAATACTGTTCTGGCTATGGTGCTTAGTTTCTGTCTCACCTAAGTAAGTTAACGCTTGGCCAAATAAACTCTGCAAAAATAATGCTCTTGAACTTTTTTCTTTTTCAATAAGTATTGTATTGTAATCTTGTAAGCCGGCAAGTTCTGCAGCAGCTTCAATAGCGTTATCAATATTCCCCAAAGCATCTACTAAACCAAGTTCCATCGCTTTTTTACCCGACCATACTCGACCTTGTGCTATGGCATCAACTTCAGCAGCACTCATATTTCGATTACGCGCAACCAATTCAATAAAGTCACGGTAACCGCGCTCTATGTTTAATTGCACTATGCTTGCCATACCTGGGGTCAGTTCTTGGGTTAGACCAAAACCGGCAATGTCTGTAGTGCCAACACCATCAGTATAAATGCCTAATTTACTTAAGGTATTTTCAAAGGTCATAAAAAAACCAAATATTCCGATTGAACCCGTTATTGTAGTAGGGGAAGCGTATATTTTGTCAGCTGGTGCAGAAATCCAATATCCGCCCGAAGCAGCATAAGTACCCATAGATGCTACAACAGGTTTGCCGGCCGCTTTTAGTAATTCAACTTCTTGTCGAATAACCTCTGACGCATAAGCACTACCACCCGGACTATCAACTCTTAAAACAACAGCTTTTACTTCTTCATTCATTCTTGCTTTGCGAAGTAGTGCAGCAGTTGAAGCGCCACCTATGGTGCCAGGTTTTTGTTCGCCATCTAAAATAGTACCTTTTGCAACAACAACTGCAACTTTATCTCCGTTAAAAATAGGTGCGGTAAATGGGGGGTTGATAACACGTAAGTAATCGTTAAAAGCTACTTTTTTATAGCTTTGTTCACCATCACTACCTATCATACTAATTAACTCATTGTTAATTTGTTCTCTTGTTTTTAATGCGTCAACCCAGTTGTTCGCTAATGCGTATTCAGCAATATTGCCATTTGCCGCTTTTAATTTTGCTACTAGCACATCTACATCTTCGTCAAAATTGCTAACATCAAAGTTTCGTTGTTGGGCGACATCAAATTTATATTGCTGCCATAAATCAGTTAACCACAATTGATTGGTTTCTTTTGCAGCATCAGACATATCATCTCTAATATAAGGTTCAACGGCTGATTTATAAGTACCAACGCGAAATACATGTTGGCTTATCGAAAGCTTGTCTAATGCAGATTTAAAATAAAGTTGGTAACGGCCATAGCCGTCTAATAGCATCCAACCTTTAGGGTTTAACCAAACTTCATCCGCAAAACTGGCGAGATAATATTGGTTTTGACTGTATTGTTCGCCAACAGCAATAACTTTTTTACCGCTACTTTTAAATTGACTAACCGCTTGGGCAATATCACTTAATTTAGTAATACCTGAGCCACTCATATTTTTTAGATCTAACACCATCATACTAATGTTGTTATCGGTTTCAGCGTGCTTTATTACCGATATTATATCGGCTAATAGTACCTCTGGCGCGGTATCAGGTTGTTCGAGTGCCTCACTGACAAAAGCATCTATTGGATCTATTTCATGTTTTTGCTCTACCACATCGCCAGTAATGTTTAATACTAATGCCGAACCTGGTTTCACCACTATGGTTTCTTCACCACTGGTTAAAGTGAGTATTAAAATTAACAACACGGTAAAAAACACTAAATTAATAATAATTTTTCTTGAGGTATTAAGTAGGCTAAAAAAACCGAAGGTGATTCGAGCTACCATACTTTTATTTTCTTTCATAAAGCTTGTCTGCAAAACGTTTTGTATTATATATGCTACATGCTACTGAATATTATTGTAATTAAGTAGTCGCAAATGTAACTAATTTTGTCCAAATGTTATTTAGAAAGAATTTCTCTATTTTTGTACTGATATCATTATGAATAATTGTATTATTAATGGTAAAGTTGAAGCTAAATTAAATATAAATTTTAGCTATATTATTTAATGACAAATATGATTTAACCTATATTATTACAGGCAGTTAGAAACTTATTTATGCCGTTGATATGGAGGAAGTCAGTGCTTTTTTGTTTGATTTACCAGTTAATTTTGGCTCCAAGGATACCAAACTAAAGGAATTTAAGAATTTATGAATGTATTAGAGTTTTTACATACTCGCCAATCTAATCCTCATTTACACGGTAATACACCAGAACAAGAGGTTATTGATAATATTCTCAAGGCGGGAATGCGCGTTCCAGACCATGCAGGGTTAACACCTTGGCTATTTACCGTTATTAAAGATGATGGCTTAACTAAGTTAAGTAAGGCATTTAAGTCTGCTGTTATCACTGGTGGTGCTGATGAAGCCAAAATAGAAAAAGCGGCTAAAATGCCATTTAGAGCACCATTAATTATTGTCGTAAGTACAAAATTTCATCAACATGTTAAGGTTCCTAAACAAGAACAATTAATAGCAGCAGGCTGTGCAGTACATGCCATGCAAATGGCCGCTACATGTTTAGACCTTGGTTCGGTTTGGCGCACAGGTGAAATGAGTTATCATCCGTTAGTTAAAGAGCGTTTAAATATTGAACTTCATGAAGAAATTGTTGGTTTTTTATATATTGGTGAAGCAGCTAAAGACTTACCATTAAAAACCAGCAAAGATTTTCAAGAATACGTTAGTTATTTCTAACGTAGTAGATCAGCATTAAATAAATTTCAATCGAGATAATGTTCCACTTAAAAGTGCTTAAAAAGGAGCATTGAGCAAGTGCTGGTTATCCAGAGTTCAGTTTATTTAGCTTAATAAAAAACCCTCTATAAAGAGGGTTTTTTAATGTCGAAATAACATTAATTGGTATTAATCGAGATTAGAATGCCGCATTATTTGGTGTTCTAGGGAAAGGGATCACGTCACGTACATTTTGCATACCTGTTGCATAAGCAACTAAACGTTCAAAACCTAAACCAAAACCTGAATGTGGAACAGTACCGTAACGGCGTAAATCACGATACCAACTGTAATCTGCTGGATCTAAATTCATTTCTGCTAAACGTTTATCAAGCACATCTAATCGTTCTTCACGTTGACTACCACCAATAATTTCACCAATACCCGGAGCTAAAATATCCATAGCAGCAACGGTTTTACCATCGTCATTTAAACGCATGTAAAAAGATTTAATATCTTTCGGGTAGTTTTGTAAAACAACGGGGCCATTAAAGTGTTCTTCAGCTAAGTAACGCTCGTGTTCTGAGTTTAAATCAACCCCCCAAGCAACTTTGTTTTCAAACTTTTTACCACAGTTTTCTAAAATAGTAATAGCGTCTGTGTAATCTAAACGTACAAAGTCGTTATTAATAACAGAGTTCAATCTGTCTACAACTGTTTTATCAACGCGTTGTTGGAAGAAAGCCATATCGTCAGCACGTTCTTCAAGTACAGCTTGGAAAACATATTTCAGCATTTCTTCAGCTAAGTCAGCGGCATCTGATAATTCAGCGAAAGCGATCTCAGGCTCGATCATCCAAAACTCAGCTAAATGTCGTGTAGTGTTAGAGTTTTCAGCACGGAATGTCGGTCCAAAAGTATAAACTTTAGAAAGGGCACAACAATAGGTTTCAACGTTAAGTTGGCCAGAAACAGTTAAGAACGTTTCTTTGCCAAAAAAGTCTTGATTATAATCGACTTTTCCTTGGTCGTTTAACGGTAAGTTTTCCATATCTAGTGTACTAACGCGGAACATTTCGCCAGCACCTTCACAGTCACTACCGGTAATTAATGGTGTGCTGATCCAGAAGTAACCTTTGCTATGTAAAAAGCGGTGTACCGCTTGCGCTAAGGTATTACGAACACGTGTAACTGCACCGCCTATATTAGTGCGAGGGCGTAAATGTGCTTGTTCGCGTAAAAACTCAATACTGTGACGTTTTGCTGCCATAGGGTAAGTATCAGGATCTTCTACTAAACCTAATACTTCAACTTGCTCTGCTTGTAATTCAAACGACTGACCTTGACCTGGAGATTCTACCAAGATACCGGTAATTTTAACCGCAGCGCCCGTGGTAAGTTTTAAGATATCAGTCTGATAATTATCCAAGTTATTCGGAGCAATTGCTTGAATAGCGTCGAAACATGAACCGTCATGAACTGCTAAGAATGAGATACCTGCTTTCGAATCGCGACGTGTGCGGATCCAACCATGGATAGTAATTGATTCATTAACAGGATATTTTCCTGCCAAGATATCAGTAATTGCAATGACTGACATTTAAACCTCTTTTTTGTCAAAAATGTTCTCTAATTTTAAGGATTGATATGTTACCTTGCTTGTAAGGTTTAACAAGTAAAAATTGCTAAATCTTGTCTTTATAAAAAGAAAAATGACAATTAGAGATAAAAGGCGGTATGAAGTATGAAAAATACGAGAGAAGAGCGAAGGAATACTGCTGATTTTTGGACTTATTTATTGAGATTTTTAGCCATCGTGGGTTGGGGCTTATTTATTTTCGCTTTAATAGTTTCTTACTACGCAGCACCAGATTCGGATTACGGAATATTACGTTACCATGATATTGAAATTCGAAAATTTTGGTTAACCCCTTTAACTGGCTACTTATATGTTGTGTTATGGCTAAGTGCACTAAGTAGTTATTTTTGTTTGATTTTAGATAAGTATCGTAGTCGCCGAAAAAGTGATAGTAAGCACTTTAATATATTGTTATTACTAATTATAACTATCGCCTGGGTAAGCTTTATTTTAGTTCAAATTGCTGAGTCTAAAATAATTTAAAGATTAAATAGGTAAGTGGCAGTTAATCATTTAATTATTTTCTTAAATGTATTAACTGCTTAGTCTATTCATTATCAGGGGATATTAGTTTCGAATAAAACACTTATCTTCATCTAGCACGATAGAGATTGCCTTTATCAGAGTAGTTAAATCTGCTTCATTGCTGATAAAAGGCGGCATAATATATATAAGCTTGCCAAATGGGCGAATCCAAACCCCTAGCTCAACAAAACGCTTTTGTATTTCTGCCATATCAACATTTTCTGCTGCCTCAACGACGCCGATACCACCTAAAATTCGAATATCTGCAACTCGGTTATGACTTTTTAAGGGTAACAACTGCTGTTTAAATATACTTTCAATATCAGCAATTTGTTGCTGCCATTTATTACGTTTTAATATAGTTAAACTGGCGTTAGCCACAGCGCATGCAAGTGGGTTGCCCATAAATGTAGGTCCGTGCATAAAGCAGCCAGCTTCACCTTTACTTATTGTGTTAGCTATTTCATCTGTACATAAGGTGGCAGCGAGTGTCATGTAACCGCCTGTTAGTGTTTTGCCTAAACAAATAATATCTGGGCTAATATCCGCCCACTCGCAAGCAAATAGTTTTCCGGTGCGGCCTAAGCCGGTCGCAATTTCATCAGCGATAAATAGAACATTATATTGGTCGCAAAGCGCACGGCAGGCTTTTAAGTAATTAGGGTGGTATATACGCATACCACCAGCACCTTGAACGATAGGTTCAATAATAAAGGCTGCTATTTCATGGTGATGATTGGCAAACATTTCAGCGAGTGGCTCAATATCTTTAATATCCCATTGCTCATCAAATGCTACTGAAGGAGCGGGTGCAAATAAGTTTTTCATCAACACTGGTTCAAATAGTTGATGCATGCCATTTACCGGGTCGCATACCGACATAGCGGCAAAAGTGTCGCCATGGTAACCATTTTTAACGGTGAGTATTTTATGCTTTTCAGGCTTATTTTTACTGTGCCAATATTGTAACGACATTTTTAAAGCGACTTCAACAGCAACAGAGCCGCTATCACTGAGAAACACTTTATTCAAACCAGGTGGTGTTATTTCAATTAAGCTTTTTGATAGCGTAATAGCAGGTTCATGTGTTAAGCCACCAAACATAACATGAGAAAACTTTTCAGTTTGATTAATTAATGCTTGATTCAATTCTGGATGATTATAACCATGCAATACTGACCACCAAGAAGACATACCATCAATAACTTTTTCGCCACTGGCTAAATTTATATGAACACCATTCGCTGATTCAACTAAATAAGAGGGTAATGGTTTCGACATAGAAGTGTAGGGATGCCAAACGTGGTTTTTATCAAATTCGAGTAATTCTGTTTGTTTATTGTTCATATGTAAGGTTTGATTAAGTAAATTAGTTGACATATTGCAGTTGACGCATAGACTACCCGTTAATAATGCTAGATGCAATTTCAAAACGAGTGAATAATTATGACACAGCAAACATCAGCGGTAAGTCAATCTTCTATCAATACAGCCGCTAATAATAGCAACCAAGGTAACAGTGAAGTACGCCATAATTGGCAAGCAGCAGAGGTAAATGCGCTGTTTGAAATGCCATTTAATGATTTGATGTTTAAAGCCCAAGTTATACACCGAGAAAACTTTAACCCTAATGAAGTACAAGTTAGTACTTTATTGTCGATTAAAACTGGGGCATGTCCAGAAGATTGTAAATATTGTTCGCAAAGCTCTCGCTACAAAACAGACATAGATAAAGAACGGTTAATGGAAGTGCAAAAAGTACTTGAAGCTGCACAAATAGCTAAAGACCAAGGTTCAACACGTTTTTGTATGGGTGCAGGGTGGCGTAATCCAAAGGCAAGAGATATGCCGGCTGTTGTTGAAATGGTTAAAGGTGTTAAAGCATTAGGGCTTGAAACTTGTATGACACTTGGCATGCTCTCAGCAGAACAAGCTGATGAATTACAAGATGCAGGCTTAGATTATTACAACCATAACTTAGACACATCGCCTGAGCATTATAATCAAATTATTACAACTCGCACATACCAAGATCGTTTAGACACATTAAGCAATGTACGCAGCTCAGGCATGAAAGTTTGTAGTGGCGGTATTGTAGGCTTAGGTGAAGAAAGTAAAGATCGCGCTTCTTTATTAGCACAACTGGCTAACCTTTCTCCACAGCCTGAAAGTGTTCCTATTAATATGTTAGTTAAAATTGAAGGTACGCCACTTTCTGATGTTGCAGATTTAGACCATTTTGAATTTATTCGTTGTATTGCCGTAGCACGTATTATGATGCCAAAAAGTCATGTTCGCTTGTCAGCAGGGCGTGATGCTATGAATGAACAAATGCAAGCAATGTGCTTTTTAGCCGGTGCTAACTCTATATTTTACGGTTGTAAATTGTTAACTACTGGTAACCCAGAAGCGAACAAAGATATGATGTTGTTTGATCGCTTAGGCATTAACACTGAAACTATCGCAAGTTCAGAGATTGACGAAGCTAAGCTTAAAACCGCTGTTGTTGATCAACAAAACAGTGATTTATTCTATAACGCTGTCAATTAACCTGTATGGCGTTTGAGTTTTTATCCGCCAATTTAGCCCAGCAAAAACAGCGTGCACGTTATCGTGTACGCCAAAATGTAGCTGAGCAAAGCGGGCGGTATGTCACTATTGATGATAAACGTTATTTAAACTTCTCATCTAATGACTATCTAGGTTTAAATCATCATGCAGAAATTAACCAAGCACTCACCGAAGGCGCTGAGCGTTTTGGTGCCTGTGCTAGTGGCTCTAGTTTAATTACCGGATATTCTTATGCGCACCAAGCATTAGAAAATGATATTTGTGATTGGCTCAACCAACCTAAATGTTTACTCTTTGCAAGTGGCTTTTCAGCAAATAACGCCTTAATGCATGCGCTAGGGCATGAAAGCTGCCAGCTTTATTTAGATAAACTCAGCCATGCATCTTTAATTGATGGTGCTTTAACAAGCGATGCTAAAGTAAAACGGTTTTTACACAACGATACCACGCAACTCCAGCGATTTTTAACTCAACAACAAACATTAGCAACAGAACACGACACTAATATAAATAGCGTAATTGTTTCTGAAGGTGTGTTTAGCATGGATGGAGACCAAGCTGATGTTGTTAATCTTGCCAAAATTGCACAGCAACATCAGGCGCTACTTTATTTAGATGACGCACATAGTATTGGTGTTATTGGTGACAAAGGGCAAGGCAGTAGTAGTATCGCAGATATTGATATTGTAATGGGTACTTTTGGTAAAAGTATTGCAACGAGTGGTGCATTTGTCGCCTGTGATGAATTGTTGGCTGACTACCTGGTTAATTTCTCACGCCACTATATTTATTCAACCGCTATTTCACCAGCGTTAGCGTGGGCAACTAAAAAAAGTATTGCCATTATTCAACATGAGCATTGGCGAAGAGAAAAAATTGCAGAACTAAGTCAATTACTGGCGTCAAAACTCAGTGACAAAATACAATTAATAACAAATTCTTCATCAATTCATGCCATAGTTATTGGTGATGAAATTACTACGCTTGAGGTTTGTAAAAAGCTTAGAGAAAAGGGGATTTGGCTGACTGCTATACGCCCACCAACGGTACCAAATAAAAGCTCAAGGTTACGCGTAACCGTAACTTCAAGCCACGAAACTAAAGATATCAATTACTTAGCTAATTGTATCAATGAGGTTATAATATAATGTCTGAAAAGACGAATCGTTTTAAGATAGCAAAATCTTTTGGTTCTGCTAGTAGTTCTTACGACACTTCTGCACGTTTACAACGTTATTGTGGCAAACATTTAATGCCATGGTTACCTAATTGTAACGATTTAACTGCATTAGATTTAGGTGCGGGTACAGGTTTTTTTACCGAGCTTTTAGCCAGTCGTTATCAGCAAGTTATTGGCTTAGATATTTCGAAAAAAATGTTAAATTTTGCTAAAGACAATCGGGATAATACTATTTACTGGTTAGAAGCCGATGCATATAAAATACCGTTACAAGATAAAAGTATAGATTTAGTGTATTCGAACTTGATGATCCAATGGTGTGAACCACTCGATTTAGTGATAGATGAAGTTATGCGTGTATTAAAGCCTGGTGGTTTATTTGTTTTTAGTACCTTAATTGATGGTACTTTATTTGAATTGAAATCTGCCTGGGCCCAAGTAGATCAAGATCAGCACGTAATTGACTTTAAACCTGAGTGCGAAATTAGACCATTATTAAGTGGGCCTGATCGTAAGTTACTCGATGCTAAGCAACAAGATGTCGTTCTAGAATATGAAAATGTTTTACATCTTGCCCATGAATTAAAAAGCTTAGGCGCTAACCATGTACCTAAAAAACAGGCTAAAGGTCTTGCGGGTAAAGATAAATGGCAAAAAATGACAAAAAGTTATCAAGACTTTATAGAGCCTTCTGGGATATACCCTGCAACTTATAAAGCGTTTTCTGGTGTTGTTGTAAAGTTAAGTGATTAACGCACTTAACCCTACTTTTATAAATTTTAAGCTATAGAGCTAGTCACGATGTTAAAAATATTCATTTCTGCAACGGATACAGATGCTGGTAAAACTTATGCCGCACAAGCTATTGTGCAAGCGTTGGTAACAGCGGGTAAAAAAGTTGCGGTTTACAAACCTATATCAGCCGGTTGTGAGTTAATTAATAACGTTCTGGTTAATGAAGATGCTATGTTGTTACTTAAGCAATCGAATTGCGACCAAACAATTTCGCAAGTTAATCCAATAGCGTTTGAACAACCAATAGCCCCTCATATAGCTGCTGAAACATTACAGAAGTCGATCAGTATTCATGACATTGAAGATGGCTACAATGAAATAATTGATTTAAATGCCGAGGTAATTGTTTGTGAAGGTGCCGGTGGTTGGCGCTTGCCACTTGGGCAGGGAAAGTTTTTATCTGAGTTCGTACAAGCTAGTGCTCAAGGTGTGATATTGGTAGTTAATATGAAACTGGGTTGTTTAAACCATGCTGTTTTGTCTTATCAAGCTATAATAGCTGATGGTTTACTTTGCTTGGGTTGGATTGCTAATTGTCCAGAAAATATGCCATATTTATCAGAAAACATTAATGAATTAACGCAATTATTACCTGTTCCTAAACTAGCAGAATTACCTTTTGATAACGATATTAGTACTGCAGCCAAACGAATAGATATTTCATTATTTACTGCACTTAATTAATCACCATTTTTTAAGCAACGTGCTATTACTTGCTATATAGCAATGTTCTGTATAAACCCGATATAACTTTCATAGTTTAAAATTATTCATAACGTATGAAAGTTATATCAGTTTAAAATAATTTATAGGATTTATAATAAGTGATTTAAATTATCTTCGGTGGTTATTACAGATTTATTGCCTGATTTAAACACAAATCCATTCGCTTGTGATAATGGGCCAGATAAACCCGAAGTTAATCTCATGGTATTTTGCTTAATATCTAATGCACTGCCTTCAACAATCGCTACAATGGGAGTTGAAGGGTTTAATACCATAAACTCTGCTAAACGTTGTTCACGTGTTTCACCATTGTGTCCTGCAGGGTTATGCTCGGTATAGTGTGGGTTTAGCTGAAAATCTACAAGTTGTAGGGCATTAAAGCTTTTTGGCTCAATAATCGGCATATCATTGGTTGTACGAATAGTTAGCCCCGCAATATTTGACCCAGCACTCCAACCTATATAAGGCATGCCCGTTGACACTTTATGTTGAATAGATTCAATTAACCCGTTTTTGTACAACTGATGTAACAAATGAAAAGTATTACCACCACCAACAGCAACAGCTTGCGCATTATTAACTGCAAGAACAGGGTCATCATATTCATGAATACCTGTTACATTAATCCCTAACTCATTTAATGCCGTTTGCACTTTAGAAGTGTATTCATCATAACTTAATGAAACTCCAGCGTAAGGAATAAATAACAGTTCGGTTACTCCATTAAGCTTAGTTTTAATCATTTCTAACGCGTGATTTAAATATTCTGTTGAACCAACTCGAGAGCTGCTCAGTAGCAAAAGGTTTGAATTTTTTATCGACAATGTCTTTACCTTCAAAATTATAAATTGAATTTGTTATGCCTATAATACCAAAGCAAATGTCTGACTTAATACCTTTACCTTAGATTATTGTTATTTTTTCGATCCGTTATTCGCTATCGTATCAAAAGCTTTTTAATTCGTTAGCTCTGTTAAGCAGGCCATCGCTATAAAGCCCGACCGGGTTTTATACTCAGATGATTTAGCCACCCGATCATCAATTTGCTTTATTAATAACTCAGGTAAGGTGACATTAATTTTATGACTTTTCCCCATATACGGAACGATATCAAAATCTAATATTCCCCAAATTGGAGAAGGGTCAGAACACACAGACATGTGCGCTTCAATTGTCTTTGCATGTGGTACTTGTTCACCATATTCAACGAGTATTTTTAAGTGCGAAACCATCGCCTCATTTAACAACAAAAAACCTTCATCCATTGTTGATGCTTTAACTTGGCAACCAGGTAAATCTACAACAGAAAATAAGTAATTATTCTCTTGGTTATTTCGTGAAACCAAAACCGGATATTTCATCAATCAACTCCTTAATTATTCCCTTCTATACCTTAACCCTAGCAACCCTGTGTCGCAACAACTAAATAACCCTTAGGGTTATCTATATTTGATGGTAGATAACCCCAGTAACTCTTTGTCTTGATGTGGCAATAACTCCAACAACCCTGCCTTTGTTTTGAAGTGACTATTTACTTACATTTAAAGTATTTAAAAATAGATATGTTTTATTATTGAATAATTTTTGTTTGGGCAATATTTCTATAAAATCAGCTTATAGATTCATACCAATAAAATAGGGTTATCAGGTGCATTTAATGACTAAATTTTTTATATTTCTAGTGAGATATGCTGAGGAATTAATGCAGTAATACATACATCAAATTTTACTTTTAAGCGATTTAACCACTTTATAATGGCTATGTTTGGTTATTCAAATACCCGAAAAAAAGCTGATAAGCATGCAAAATAGATAAACTTTATTTAAGTAATTCAGTTCAGTATTTCAACTCAGTTTGTAGCTAAATAAACATCATTATTTAAGACAGGTATTGATTGAAATCGGCTAAAAATTAAGTCTTGTTTTTTATAAATACCCAAGCCTTTTGAAGATGCAGAATTCAGTAAAAAGTTTGGGTATAACATAGCAAATTAGTAGGAGAAATTTTGAGGTGAACTGGGCAATAAGCAAACTGTAAACTACGCTGTTTTGATGTTTATTTTAAAACGAAATCTATTCCGTTTTGCTTTTAAACCGTTATCTTTTTAGCCTGTTGCAACATTTGTAAATGGCCACTGCAAACGCTAACTATTAATTATAAGCCTACCAATAATTTTCAAAACTAAATTGTCCAGGTGAGCGCCTTAAATGTTTTTCAAATCCTAATTCAATTAAAACATCTCTCGTGTCATGTACCATTGCCGGGTTGCCACATAAGTAAAAAAAGCTGTTTTGCTTTTGCGGAGAAATATTTACTGCTTGCATTAAACTATTATTTTTTAATAGTTCAGGAATTCGTCCTGACAGCATGTCAGGGTGTTGTTCTCTGGAAACAATAGGTAAATAATTTAATTTTCCAGCATAACGTTGTTGAAGTTTTTTAATTAACGTTTGATAGACTAACTCTGCTTTAGTTCTTACCGCGTGTACTAATACGATTTTTTCAAATCTAGTTTGTGTTTCATTTTCATCTAACAAAGACAAAAATGGCCCAATGGCAGTACCCGTTGAAAGTAGCCATAGATCATTTACTTTGGCTGGGATCTCATCTAGTGTCATAAATCCACTGGGCTTATCTCCTACGTACACCTCATCTCCTATTGTTAACTTTGCGAGTTTTGGGCTTAAACTGCCATTTGGCACGTTAATAATTAAAAACTCCATAATACTTGGCCCAGCTTTATGATTAGGGGAGTTTACAAATGAATATGCTCGCCTTAACCATTCACCCTTGTCATCTAATAAGGCTAATTTTGTAAATTGTCCAGCCACGTAAGTGTTAATATTGGCATTTACCGTGATAGAAAACTCATTGTGTGTCCATTGCTTAACTTTGACTACTTCGCCCTTAACAAATCCTTTAGGAATAATCATGATCGTGGTCCTATGTATATATTAAAATAAACAGTTATATGATTAAATATAGAACTCGGTCATTATTTTTCCTAACCATTTATTGAATAAAGGAGATTGCTTTGAAGCTTTACGGCGATAGTCAGTCTGGGAACTGTTATAAGGTACAATTAACTTGTGCTTTACTTAATATTGAATACCAATACCAGCCTATAAACATTCTCAAAGGCGATAATAAAACGCCTAGTTTTTTAAACAAAAGTGCAAGTGGTAAAATACCGTTGCTTGAACTTAACGATGGTCGGTGTTTAGTGGAATCAAACGCTATTATCAATTATTTGGCAAATAACAGCCATTTATTACCATCAGATCCATTTTCTTTAGCTAAAGTGCAACAATGGCAATTCTTCGAACAATATAGCCACGAACCCTATATCGCCGTTGCACGCTTTATAGAAAAGTATCTAGGTTTGCCTAATAACAAGCGTGACGAGTATTTAGCAAAACAAGCAGGTGGCTATAAAGCCTTAGATTTAATGAACCAAGAACTTGAACGTAGTGAATATTTAGTTGGTGATAAGTTAACTACAGCCGATATTTCATTATTTGCATATACACATGTTGCCAATGAAGGGGGCTTTAATCTGTCAAACTTTGCCGCTATTAATGCTTGGATTTCACGAGTTAAAGGGCAAAAGGGGTTTATTTCGATGGGGCAAGATAACTAGTACATTCTAACAAACAATATTATTACGCACTTTTTCAGTTAAAGTGCGTAAATGCTCAATTATTTATCTATGGCATAGTATTAAGCTAATCTAATCACTATTTAAGCTTGTGCTTTTCAACTTCATTGAGCTTAATTTCATAGACATTTCTACCGATACCATGAAACTCTTCATCAGTAAAAATAATCGTATCTTCATCTAGAAAAGTAATTGCTTCTTTTTGAGTGACAATACCTAAATCAATTCGGTATTTATCACCTGAAAAGAAATCATCACCTTGCCAATTTTCAAATAACCAAATGCGTTGTGAGTCTAACAATGCTAACCTTTTCTTATTAGGGCTTAGTGCAGCTGATGTTATCCAACACAGCTTTATTGCTAAAGTACAGGTTTTAAACTTACTAATTTTTTGCGCGTCATAATTAGCAGCATGGTCACCAATTTTATATAAATTAGTTATACCATTAAAAGGCACCATGCGATTTTTTGTGAAAAGGTATAAGTGCCTTTTGTAAAAAACAAATGCTTCAACATCAAACTCCATTTCATTGGGCTTCGGTGGGAAATTTACGTGCTCTGGATATTTAAACTTAATAATTTCTGCTTGGGTAGTATCGCCTTTTATATCAATAGGATTTTCTATTTTATATATGGTTAGCCATTTTCGCAGATTATCGTTATTGCCAAAGTCACCTAGAAAGAAATGACCGAAATCATCTTGGGTCATATCTTCCCAATCAATATTTTTAGCGTTTGTTACGGTGATCGTTTTCTCTACACTGCCTTTAGCATTAAGTAGGTATAAATTGGGATCGTCACCGCCATCATTAATGGCCCAAAGGTTTTTGTGCGCATCGAACTCTATACCTGATATTTCCTTAAGCTGCGGATCTATAGTGGCATATTTGTTTTTATAAAGTTTATAACTATTAGTCGCTACAATTATGACAACTGCAATAGCACTTCCGGTGAAAAATCCGGCGAGTGTTTTTTTCATATTTTTAAGGCCATAAAATTTAACGATTTATTTTATTATAAGAATAACAGGGAATGATAATTATTTCTGTCTCATTTTGTAATTAATTCAGTTAGTTATTGGTTATTAGCATTATATTCATTAATCAAAGGGGATTTAAGGCATCTCTTGTTTGTAAATTGAGCTATTTTTGAAGATTTTGTCTATGCTTATATAAGGTCCGGTAGTAACTTTATTAGGAGCTCAAATGAAAATAGCACTTAAAATATCATTTCTGGCTATGTTCAGTCTTTATTTATCTGCATGCCAATCTACTTACAAAATTCAAAGTAAATACATCGCTAATAAACATGCACCAGTAACAGTCGATAAAAAATTCAAAGGTTATAAACGCATCGCCATTGAAACTGAACTGGAGATTTTTGCTTTAAATGATGAAATGAAACTAATGGCTAAAAACATCAGTTTACTGCGTGATCCTCAAACAAAAGCAACAAAACTAATCAATCAATTTTTTGGCACAGAAAATATAAATTTAGCCTATAAGTCGGGTGCTAATGTCATTGCTTCACAAGCCTTTAGAAATAAAGAAGCTAATTGTTTATCGTTAACGATAATGGCTTACGCTATCGCTAAAGAGGCTAAGTTAGATGTGGTATTCCAAAGTATTGAAGTGCCGGAGTATTGGGTACGAAATGGCGAAGCGAATATGTTAACAGGGCATATAAACTTATCTGTATTACAAAATAAATCACCCAATACCTTATTGTTTTTTGATAGACAAAGCATCGAAATTGACTTTGATCCTTATGTGAAGAAAAAGGTCTTTCCTAAAAAAGCCATTAATAAAAATACCGTTATAGCTATGTTTTACAATAACAAAGGAGCAAATGCACTTGTAAACAATAATTATGTAGCTGCTTATGCTTATTTGAAAAAAGCGACAGAGGTTGATCCTAGTTTTTCATCTGCTTGGGGGAACTTAGGCATTCTTTATCGTAAGAAAGGATTAGATAAAATTGCACTATCTACGTATCGACATGCAATATACCTAAATCAAGCCAACTTAACCGCTATGGAGAACTTAAGTAAACTTCTGCATAGCCAAGGTGCAACCGCGGAAGCTAAATTGATTGACAGCCACATTATGCAGAAACGTGCAAATAACCCTTATTATTACGCATTACTTGGAGATGAAAACTTTCATAAGGGCTATTATTTACAAGCAATAAATCACTATAAAAAAGCGATAAAGTTGAACAATAGTGTGCATGAGTTTTATTTTGGCTTAGCTAAAGTACATTATATGTTGGATGACAATAGTAAGGCTCAACAGTATATAAAAAAAGCTATAGCTAAAAATAGAGTGCCACAGCTAGATAAACAATACCTAGTAAAGCTCGATATTTTAAAACAAGCCTATTAGTGATGTTAGTCTATACAGATTTATAGAATGCTTAAAAATTTCTAATTAGCGCATAATAAATAGTCGATAAGATATAAAATTAATAACAAGGGTACTCAGCTTAATGAAAAACACGTTATAATGTTTTTACGATACATTAATTAGAAAAAGGCTAGCCCATCAATGGAAAAGCGATTTATAACGGCTCAAGAGTTACTTGAAGATTCATTTCGTGTTGCCGCGAAAGTATTTGAAGACGGTTTTAGACCACAGTTTATTGTTGGTATTTGGCGCGGTGGCGCACCCATTGGTATTGCAGTTCAAGAATACTTTGATTTTAAAAAAGTTGAAACTGATCATATAGCTGTTCGTACATCTTCTTATTATGGTATTAATCAGCAAAGTAAAGAAATCAAAGTACATGGTTTGCATTACATTATTGAAAACGCAAATGCCGATGACGGTTTACTAATTGTTGATGACGTTTTTGACTCAGGTCGTAGTATTGAAGCGTTAATTACACAAATGAAACAGTTAACGCGTAATAATATGCCTAAAGATGTCAGAATTGCTTGTCCTTGGTATAAACCAACCAACTCAAAAGTCGATTTGGTTCCTGATTATTTTATTCATGAGTCAAAAGATTGGTTAGTATTCCCACATGAATTATCAGGTTTAACACCAGACGAAATTTCTAATGGTAAAAAAGATCTCGTTAATATATTGGATCTATTCGAGTAAGCTTCACTATTTACTAGAAAACTATAATAAATAACTAATGTGACATATTACGCGTTAGTTATTTATCTTCATATTATTATCAGGGAACCAAATACTCCTCGCTTGTAAAAAATGAGTTTATAAATTAAATTAGTTGCCATAAAACTCATTTAATTTCGGCCTTATAAATGTATTTAAAAGCGAGTATTTTTCTGTGCTGTTTAAGCTCTTCAGTTGCCTTGGCTAAAGCCCCTTTAGTCCTATTATCTATAGACGGTTTTGCTCAACGCTATATCACGCAATATAAACCAAAAACATTAATGAAACTTATGGAGCAGGGCACTAGCGCTAAAGCGTTATTACCGGTTTATCCAAGTAAAACCTTTCCTAATCATTTGAGTATTATTACTGGAGTTTACCCAATAAATCATGGCATTGTTCATAATGCATTTTATCATCGCGAAATCGAGCAAGTATATAAACTAGGTGTTGGTAAAAACGACCAACGTTGGTTAACCGCTGAACCTTTATGGTATATCAATGAAATGCAGGGCAATAAATCAGCAGTTTACTTTTGGCCAGAATCAGAAACCCCCATCAATAATCAAACGCCGAGTTATTATTTTCCTTACAAACACTCTACGCCTAATAAGCAACGACTTGATAAGATAATTAGCTGGTTACGTTTACCTGCAGCTGAACGTCCAAATTTTATTGCTGGTTATTTTGCAAGCATTGATGATGCAGGACATAAATATGGAGAAAATTCACCGCAACTGATAACGGCAATTCATGAACTTGATAATTTACTTGCTAACTTTGTCGCTCAAATTAATCAAGAATTTAATGGCCAAGTGAATATAGTTATCGTCTCTGATCATGGTATGACTAAAATTGAAAAGCATCATGTTATTGATTGGGAAGAAAATATTGTCGGTAATGTGAAAGCGATAAACGGTTCAACACAACTATATTTGTACAGCGATAATGAAGCAGCATTAAAACAAAGTGTTAACTTGTTTAAAAGTAAGCAGTCAGATGCTAGTTATCGCTTGTATCTATATGAAAATTATCCTTCGCACTGGCACTTTAACCGAAAAAATTCTGTTATACCTAATGCAATTGTAGAAGCTAGCCCTAGTTACATATTTAGTAGTAAAAAACACTACGATACAGCTGAAACTCATGGTTATGATCCAAAGTTAAATCGAGATCTTGATGCTGTTTTTATTGCCACAGGCCCAGCTTTTTCAACAGATAAGCAAGTAGAGCCATTTGAAAATATTCATGTTTTGCCAATAATTACTCGTGCTCTAGGTTTAAATGATGTTGAAAATATCGATGGAAACTACAATATTGCTTCAAAAATTGTTAACTAATACCTAGCGCGGAAAACTTTATGTTTAAATTTAAGAAATGTAAATAAGCAAGCTCACTTACATTCCCCATTGCTTGGTTTTAAACTAACAGATAGCTGAATAGGTAGGGCATTTAAGTCTATTTGTTGTTAGGTTTTACATGCTCGTATAGGTCAGTATCATGTCGTCTCGAATAGAAATCTTTAGTTTTATTGTTGTTAAAGGACATCAAGTTGCTTCGGGTAAAGCAGGTGATGCTAGGTTTCCTGTAGGAACGATCAAAGTTCAAGCGGATAAATTTAAAGCACTGGGGTTAAGTATTGAAGAATGTTATCCCGCGACAATTAACGCTAAGTTTTTTGGGAAGTGCATTACGTTAAATCAACACGACTACTTATTTCAGAAAGTAAAATGGCATAGTGATATGCCAGCAGAAAATTTTAAATTTTTACGGTGTTTTATCTTAAAAGGCAGTAATGAAATACCAGCATTTATATATCAGCCACAAATTAAAACTAAAACTGAACATTTTCAGCCGGCTAATCAATTAGAATTATTAGCACCCTACATAGAAGATATTCACTATGGCGAATTGCTTACTTTAAAAGTTAAAAAGCATGCAATAATATTATCAAAATAATTGCAGATACGCGCTTATTAAACATTTTATTCAGTAGCATAGATAAAAATCGAAAACTTGCGATATTTCCTCTTAAATAGCTTTTCAAAAACATGCATAATAAGGTATGTTTTAAATACAATAAAAATATTAATAATCTACCTATGAAAATAAGTTATATCGCCCGTCAGGCTATACTCGACAGAAATCATCAAACGGTTGGTTACGAGCTTCTCTTTAGAGATAGCCCAAATAATAAATTCCCTGAAATTGACCAAGATATTGCAACGTCAAAGCTCATTATTCAGAATCATTTTCAAGGCGATATTCTCTCTGTCAGCTTAGGTAAATTAGCTTTTCTAAACTTTACAGAAAAGTGTTTAATAAATAAGTATCCATTGATGTTTGATAAAGCGAGCATAGTTATTGAACTTGTTGGTCATCAATCAGCGACAGAACGTTTATTAAAAATAGTTAAATATTATCATGATAAAGGCTACCAAATAGCACTCTCAGAATATGATCTTGATGATAAGTGGGATAGCTTATTCCCCTATATTTCAATGATAAAAATTGATACAGAAGTGACAAATGCAAAACGTATTCGACCTATTGTTGATCGCATTAAACCTTTTAACATCAAACTCATTGCCGAGAAAGTTGAAACAAACTACCAATTACAATCATTGGCAGAAGTTGGCTTTGATTACTACCAAGGTTTTTTCTACCACGAGCCTGAAATTATTGAAGGACAAAGTTTAGCGCCAATAAAATCGCAAATGTTACATTTAATCAGTGAAACATTTAATAAGCCTTTAGACTTTGATCATATAGCAGAAATTATTGGCCACGATGTTAACTTAACTTTAGGTTTACTAAAGTTAGTGAACAACGTATCAACCGGTACACGAATAGAAATTACTTCTTTGAAACAAGCTGCAGCTTATTTAGGTGAAGATAAACTAAAGCAGTTTGTTACTATACTTGCGTTATCTAAATTAACCACGAATAAATTTAGTGAAGTTTCAAAGCAATCGTTAATCACCGCTAGATTAATGGCATCGCTTGCCTCAGAAAGTGCATTTGTTGAAATTAAAGACTTTGCTTTTATTACTGGTTTATTAAGCTCAATAGAAGTTATTTTAAGTATGCCAATCGACGAAATAGTAAAAACTATGCCATTAGCGCAACCTATTGTAGATGCTTTAGTAAATCATTCTGGATTGTTGGGTGAGTTACTAGATTTAACGACAAATTACATTACTGGTAACGGTGAGAACATTCAACAACTCACTGATTTATATAGACTTGATGCTAACTTCATTCATAAAGAGTTTGTAAATGCAAGTAATTGGTGCAAATCGTTAGGTATATAATTACTTAAATTAACTAAAAAAGAGCGTATTAATACGCTCTTTTTTGATCTGCTTATTCTAACCGTAATATAAATTCACTATATTAGCGCATTATTTGTCATCGGTTAATTTATCTTGGGTTTTATTTATAAAGTCACTTGCTTCATGTCTTTCATGTAGCTGGGTGGATAATTCTCCCCAGGTTTTATTAACCATAACGCCGCGCTTAACAGCAGGGCGACTGTCTATTTCTTTAGCCCAACACATAAGGTTTTTATAAGAAGTCACATTTAAAAATTCAGCTGCGTCGTACAATCGATTTAACACAAGAGCACCATACCAAGGCCAAATAGCAATATCTGCAATTGTATATTCATCACCGCAGATGTATTGATTATTTTCTAAATGCTTATCTAGAACATCTAACTGACGTTTAACTTCCATTGAAAATCTGTTGATACAATATTCAATTTTATCAGGCGCGTAAGCATAAAAATGACCAAAGCCACCGCCAAGATAAGGCGCACTACCCATTTGCCAAAATAGCCAAGACATACATTCTGCCTTAGCTTCAATATTTTTCGGTAATAAAACATCAAATTTTTCAGCAAGATAAAGTAAAATAGAGCCTGATTCAAATAATCGTGTTTTACCATTGCTTATATCTAATAACGCAGGGATTTTGGAGTTGGGATTAACCTCTACAAAGCCGCTACTAAATTGATCGCCATTGCTAATGTCTATTAAATGCGCATCGTACTCAGCTTCTTTAATGCCCATTGCTAGTAGCTCTTCAAGCATCACAGTAACTTTGACACCATTAGGCGTAGCCAAAGAATAAAGCTGAAAAGGGTGTTTACCTGTTGTTAAAGATTTTTCGTGTGTAGGTCCGGAAATTGGACGGTTAATCTTTGCCCAATTGCCGCCACTGCTAGTATCCCATTGCCAAACTTTTGGTGGAATGTAAGAACTTTCATTACTCATTTCTGATCCTATTTTTTATCAAAATATAAAAACTAACCTGAACTCTGAATAATGAGTGCTTGATACTCAAGTGAATCAAAAGCTTCGGTGGTAAAGTAAATGCTATAGCAAGGTGAACATCACGAATAGACACTATCAATGCTTGATTTTATGCCATTTTCAAGGCAAAAGATTTATGAATAGCGCGCTATTTATCAACGTTTTAACGCAGATAATGGGTTAAAAGGGAGCATTGTTCAAGTGTTGCTTATCCAGAGTTCAGGTTAAATACTAAGCTAAGACAAGAGTGAAAACAATGTAGCCCATCTTAAAAGTTGATATTAATTGTAAATAAAAAGAACTGCTTAGCATGTAAACATACTCAAGTAACGGTAACCCATTAACAACTGAATAATTTATATCTAATTGTATAGTTAGTCTACTTTTCGTTTCTTACCACTTTCTGCACGTTTTTTGTTTTCACTTTGTACATATACCGTATCAGTCGTTGCCATACTTGCATGGCCTAAATCTTCGGAAATATCTTTAAGAGGGCGTCCACGTTCAATTTCCATACTAGCACCGGTATGCCTTAGCCAATGTGAAGACGCTTCTTTAAGCTTGAGTGCTTTATTTGCACTTTCAGAAATTCTCATGTTTTCATAGGCCTGGTCGAAAACACTTTGTACCAAACGTCGTAAATGGCGTGAGGTCATGCCACCTTGGCCACGTACTTTTTCTACTAATATTGAATTTTCGTTACTCGCGGGTAAACCAATAAGACCACGTGAACTACGGTAACGTTCTAAAAAAGGTAAAAAATCGACAGGAACCGTAATGTCACGGAGTTTTCTGCTTTTACCGAATACCTTAAGCCACCAGTTTTCATCTTCATCTTGCCAAAAATGGCTCATAACAGGCGACCAATTAGGCCGCTCAGATAATTCAGATATACGTAAAAATAACGTTTTCAACGCCGCAATAACAAATAAATTACGTTCAAAAATAGGGTTCTCATCAGCCATTTCAACTGCAGTATCGAGAACATATTGCCATTGGCTAGTCGTTAAACGCTTGATTTCTTTAACTTGAGAATCAATGATAAAGTGCCGACAGTCTTTTTTAGCAATTTGTGCAGGATTACCAACACAAAAATCTTCAGACATCAGGTAATTGTAAAAAGCAATAATCGCAGTAAACATTGATGTTAGTGTTTGTTGCGATGGTCGATATTTCTTTTTATCAATAACAAATTGGGCTTTAAGACTTTTAGGCGCTTGAATTTTAAATGGAAACCAATGTTCATTTGCTGATGAATATCCGTTAGCTATTTTAAAACGTTCTTGATTTGAAGTACCGATCCAAGTTACTGGCGGCTGCCAACAAAAGTCTGCATATGCTAAAAAGTCAGATTTACGTAATTGGTCTATAGGTTTTTGCTTTTCAATGAACGACCATAATAAGAAACGCTCAACGTCATTTCTAAATCTGTCATAAGTATGCTCAGATTTATTTCGGCCAATGTAAGTAAGAAAAACTTTTCCCCAATTAAATTGCTCAAGCCACCAGGGTTCGTTTGCACAGAAGATATCATTTAACTCTGGATAATCTTCAAGGTCGAATTCACACAAATCAAGGTATGGTGGATATAAAGGTACAGGCTTATTTAATCGCATTTTAATTATTCATTCTGAGTATGATTATCGTAATGAAGCGAGTTTAATGCATTACACACACTATGTCCAATACTGAAGAGTATCGGACATAGTAGGGTGTGTGAATGCTGTGTCTCTCTATCTCGTAATCACTGCTAAAATGTAAAGTTTAAAATTGGTAGCAAATGGAGCCTTTATTGCTTCATGGCCTATAGGGTTAAACAATCCTATCAGATAACCGATCATCAATTTATATGAAGTTTTGTAAGATGTTACTTTAATCATTTACCAGGGAAACTAAATCAGTTTATCTGTGTCTGCACTTTTAATGCAATCACTTTAAAATCTCGTATCTCTTTCACAAGGAATTCCATCTCTATCACCATCCATTTTTGTGTTCGGACAATGATTAATAAAATACACAGCTTCTGCGCGTGATGTCATTTGGCTGCAATGCTGTCTGCCGTCACAAGAGAATTGTGAATTTGTCTCCGTGAAAGCACGATTTAATAAAGACCCCTTTGGTGCTGTAGTGTCGACCGGATGCTGTACTGGCGAAGAGTGAGTTACTAAGCCCAAGCGTTGAAATACAAAAACAAAAATAGCGATTACAACAAGTATTAAAACAAGTTTACTCTTAGGTGCAGTGTTATTTCTATGAATACGAGGCTTGTGTCTTTGCTGATATCTTGGCTTATGTGCTGAGTTTGCTTTAGCTGCAACGCCTTCAATGCGACAATTAACTGCTCTAGACTTACCATTGACTTGTGTTTCTACCTCAAAATAGATGAAATCACCAACCTTCGGTTTTCTACTCATGGCTTTTAAGGTAGATATATGTATAAAGGTGTCTTGTTTAAGATCATTACATTGAATGAAACCAAAGCCTTTATCATCCCTCCAGCTTTTTAATTGTCCTTTGTGCATCATTGTTCCATTGTAATAGTAATTTACTAGTCTAATATCTCATAATAACAGATACTTAGTAAATGCAAGTTCGTGAAGTTTCATCTTTTAATTGCCCAATTTCTTAATTATCAACCTATTTACTTGCTCAAACAATCCACTCTACAGATGCCGTGTATCTGATTTAGAGTAACGATATAATGTCATCCCATTCAAAAACTTTACGTTCAAGCTAGATTTAATGCCAAGCACTAATAAAACAGCTAACAACGCCTCGAATCAGACCAGTTCAACAGAGCGTATTGAGCCAAATCAACGCCACCAGCACTTTAAAATATTTAAGCCCTATGGTTTTCTAAGCCAGTTTTTACCTGAGTCACGAAAGAAGAAACATTTACTCGGAGAGCTATCTGATTTCCCAGATAAAACCATGGCGATTGGCCGATTAGATCACGACTCTGAAGGCTTATTGCTATTAACAACAAACGGCATGATGAGCTACAAAGTCAGAGACAAAGGCATAGAAAAAGAATACTACGCGCAAGTTGATGGCGAGATCACTGAACAAGCAATACTAAAACTGAAAAATGGCGTTGAGATCACTATCAAAGGTACTCAATATACCACCCTACCTTGCCAAGCGTTTAAGTTAGACGCTGAGCCTGAGCTACCGGCTCGTGGTCGGAAAATACGTGATGCAAAACATGGCCCTACAAGTTGGCTTTCCATCACGCTTTGTGAAGGGAAAAACCGTCAGATAAGAAAAATGACCGCTGCCGTTGGATTTGCGACTTTAAGATTGGTAAGAATTCGCATTGGAGACATCCATTTAGAGAGTTTAAAGGCTGGTGAGGTTGTAAAACTCGCTAACTTGGATGCCGCGCTTAATCGGTCAACCTGAGTTATCTATCGGCAAAACTAGTATGCGTTTTGGTTAACCTATTTATAAAGTCGATGAAAGCAGCGTTATTCACCGAATTATTTATCGAAAGTATCAATAGCTAGTGGCTTCATTTTTCAAAGCCTTAAAAGTTTAGCTGTTATGATCTTAAGGTTAACGTAACTAAGACAATACCATGGTCGGTACTCTGATCATCACGTTCAAAACTTGGGTTTATTAAGTGTCGGTCATAAGTATTATAATCACTTACTTGGTATAAACTGTCATGGTAACTGGCATCAAATTCACACGATAATAAAATGTAGTCAAGTACAGAACTACTGGCTCCAAAGTAATGTGTCGGGTTACGCGTAACTATATAATTATCACAAACCTCTTTATTATCAGTACTATATGGATTTTCATTATTTAAGGCTGTTTTGTATAAATCCCAAGCGTCATATAAACAGTATTTGGCGAGATATGCATTTTGGTCAATAACAGAAACGAATCTTAACGAATTTGTCAGCAAATGACTTAAAATACCGTCATTAAGGGTGTTGTTAAAATCACCCATTAATATCATTGGATTGTTGGTAACTTCTCGCCGCCCTATCATGTTTATCATTAGCAACGTAGCCTCACTACCACGTTGAATGGTTGAGGCCCAACTGCCAGAAACTTGTGCTTTTAAAGTATCAACAATTGTTTTTTCTGGTGTACGTTTTAATTCGCTTTCTTCCATATCAAACATTGAACGTTTTGATTTAAAGTGCACAACATAACAATCACAATGACCTATATGCGGTGCATCGATTGTTGCTCTGATCACCTTTCTACTAAAACTAAAATTATCCGTTAAACCTAAAGCTTGAGCTAATTCTTTATCCGGTAATACAGCATCTGACGCTACAATTGGAAATCGAGAAGCAATGGCTACAACCGGGCTTTTATAAATAAAGTCATCAATTACTTGAGGTTGATCAACTACTGAAAAATAATTATAACCTTCTGCTAACAAGAGATTTTTTAAAGATTCAATACTAAAAACCTCTTGGAAACCTATAATATCGGGCTGGTGTTCATCTAGGTAAGCAGTGATCCACCTTTGCTTTTTTTTCCATTGCTCAGCACTGTAAATACGTTCAAATTCGTAAAAAGCATTAGGCGGCTCTAGATAATTAAATAAATTAAAGGTAGCCACTTTTAACTGCATATTATCAACTGTAATGTTATCTACAGAGGTAGATTCGACACACTCTTTATTAATTTTCTGACTGATAATCTTAACTCTAAAAATAACTAATAAATAATTATACCTTATCGTTTGTGCAGGTTTTGTGTAAACTTTATTTAAATCGGTAACAAATCTCAAAAAAACTGTATTTAGCTAAGTGTTGACCGGTAAGTGCCCTTTTATCAAATTTAATTTCTTAACACTTTTGTTCAAAATGATGTCAGTAAAATCAAATAATAATTTATTCAGTATAACTATGATTAAATAGAACTATTAAGATTAAAAATATTGTAAACACTACAAGCTAAAATAATTTATAGTGCATGCTTAACGAGCAATTTGTTTTTTTAAAAGGTTTTAGGTCTTGCAAAGTACTTATATCAAAATCATAGCAAGCACAGTATTTGCGCTTTTTGCTTTCGCTGCTAATTCAGTGTTTTGTAGATTAGCACTTGGCGATGAAGCGATAGATGCAACTAGTTTTACGAGTGTGAGATTATTTTCAGGCATTATTATTTTATTTATTCTGATGCAGTTCACATCGCATGTATCAAAACCTCAAAGCAGTTTAAAAGCTAACGCTAAAGGAAGTTGGTTAGCAGCAATAATGTTATTTACCTACGCAGTAACTTTTTCGTTTGGCTACATATCTTTAGACACCGGCACGGGGGCTTTAATTTTGTTTGGTGCTGTGCAAATAACTATGATTTTATTCAATGTTATTTCTGGCAGTCGACTACATTATTCAGAATGGTTGGGCTTAACTTGTGCTTTTATCGGCTTTGTTTATTTAATATTACCGAGTATTACGACTCCTTCATTGACCGGTTTTATATTAATGAGTGTTTCAGGAATGGCCTGGGCTTTTTACACACTACTTGGCAGGAAATCTAAAAATGCCCTGAGTGATACGGCTTTTAACTTCCTACGTACTTCACCTTTTATACTCATTTTAGTGCTGTTAAGTTTTAATAACTTACATATTAGCTCAACCGGCTTTTTGCTAGCGGTGTTATCTGGTGCTATAGCATCTGGTATTGGCTACTTTGTATGGTACATAGCACTTTCAGGATTGTCAGTTACTCAAGCTGCTGTTTTGCAATTGTTTGTTCCCATAATTGCAGCATTAGGCGGAGTGGTTTTTACTAGTGAATCGATAACGCTGCGTTTGATTGAGTCATCAATACTCGTCTTAGGTGGTATTTTATTGGTGATATTAGGTAGGTATTATTTTAGCCAAAATAAAGTAAATTAATTGATTACGTGGCTACGCATGATTAAAAGTGTGGTCATCTAGAGGAGCCAATTCAAATTATGACTGATGTTGATAAACGTATCATCAATGCTCATATTTGCGCTGATATAAATGATAAAATACAGCAAAAATATCGATAAAATTAGTTTACAGCGAGATAAAATTTAAGTATTACGTCCAACAACTCTGCTCTACAATAAGCTAATTTGTAAAGGAATTCCTATCTCGACTTAACTTATTTGATGAATATGTTAAGTAACTGTAGAGGTACTTAACATAGAATATAGCTCATATAAGAACTTTATAAAAAAAACTAATTAATCATGCCTTTAGGTGTAAATACCTTGAATAGTTTCGCGCGGATGTATAAGCGCTTTAGTAATTTTTCCATGTTGTTGTTTGATCTTCAATTTACCATCAAGGTTATTTGTATTGCCGTTTACAATATCAACAACTAAGCCTGTTGATTTTTGTGGCTTTATTTTTTTCATGTTTCCAAGATTAATTTTTTCAATGTCATTATTAGCTTGTTCATCGCTAAAACTTTTCTCTCGGCTAGAAGCAACAATACAAATTTGATGTTCTGCTGCTCGAGTCAATAGACCAAAGTTCACTTCACTTGATGTTTGAATATCAAAAGGTATAAGTAACGCATTAACGTTGTTAAGCGCGGCAATATTGCTTAATTCTGGTATGTTTGCATCGTCTGCGGTAAGCATTGCAATATTAATAAACCCCTGCTCTAAAGGTAATACAATTATGTTTAGATTATTGCCTAAGCTTGTCCATTGGTATCTATTACAAAAATGTAATTGTTGCTGTATTGCGAATATTCCATTTTCATTTATGAGTACCGCTTGATGCGATCCGTTAATCACTAAACTTGTACACACATATTGAAAAGGACGTAGTACAGCGCTTATTTTTGTAATTATTTCATGGCAAAGAGCTTCTAGTTCAACGCGTTGTATTGCATTGTTTGCAATAGTTTTATCAGATAGAAAAAACAGTTCAGGTAATTGAATTATATCTGATAAATTATTTTCAATATAATAACAAACATCTTCAATAGCTTGCTCATTGGATTTATATGTTGCAAATAAAGCCACATTAACGGTTTCAGGAATTTTGCTCTTTAACGTTTCTGACTTTGGTATTTTTGATGTTAAAACAAGTTGCTGATATAGCTCAGGTCGGTGCTGGCTTGTAAAGTTTGTGCCATCAGGACGTTGATATTTTTCTATCCCTGCCTTATCCATATCAATATCTGCAAAAATAACCCCTTCTTTATCATTGGCTAATGTTGCTAAAATCTTACCATTTAATGAAACTATTTGGCTGCTGTCCTCGTTGTTTATGGCGTTTGATTTAACAGATCCGCAATCACTAATCTTGCTAGCTGTGGCAATAAACACGTTATTGTCATGTGCCCAAGCTGAAGAATATATAGAATTTTGTATTTGGCTTTTTGTGCTTTGTAGATTACACAACAATTTTGCACCTTGGCGTGATTGCTCTCTGGCGTTTTTATAACTTGTAATTTCAGTGCCTGTTAAAATACTTAATTTACCTAATGAAGAAGTAAATAAACTGTCTACTGTTTTTGTATTGATAAAAAATTCACTTTCGTGTGCTTGTAAAGTTTGTTTATCTGCTTGATGAATAAGCTCACCGGTTTCAGAAAAGGTACAAGTTGTAATACTAATATTAGATTTAATAAGCGGATTGACTTCATTTCTTACTAAGTCTCTTCTTAACGTCACATTAAGTACGATATTACAGTGATGCAATTTTGCTAAAGTAGCAATTTTCTGTAAAAATTCACCATTAAGGTTAAGCGCTTCATCCCATGCTTGCTGATGATTTTTCTGATCAGCTTGGGTATTACAATATTCAGGAAGGACAATTATTGCTGGCTTACATTTAGCAGCCTCTTTTATCATTCTAATACAAGTCGCTAAGTTTTCTTGGGTATTTGAAGAAGTGGCAAATTGCGCTACAGCTACTCGCATAATAAGTATGTTTCCAGGTGATTTAATATTTGAACTGAATTATTTCAGGTACTAGGCTTTATTAATGGGATTATATCAGTTTGAATCTGTTTGTAATTTTGATCTGGAAATAAATGAGTAAATTAGCGAATTAATTCTAGTCCTCTCCTATCTCCTTACACATAACGATTTATATTGGTTAATTTCGTTATGTGTAAGAAAAGGGAATATTAAATTAGCGTGTAAATTTTATACAACTTTAATATTTACTTACTGTTTTTTCGCCGACAAACTTTCTCAATAATACAGGTAAAGTGGTTATATCAGTCAGCAAAGCCACAATCATAGCAATACTGGTGAGCAAACCGAAAAGCATACTCGGTACAAAGTTAGAAAATATTAAAGATCCAAAACCAACAACAATAACTGTTGTGGTATATATTAATGCATAACCCACTGATAAATTAGTTCGTTTAACCCATTCATTACTATCTGTTTTATTGAGTTTAGTTTCTTCTAAATACCGATGAACATAGTGAATGGTGTCATCCATTGAAATCCCCATAGCTACCGCAGCAATCGTGATAGTCATTAAGTCTAACGGTATGGAAAAAATACCTAATATCCCCATGATAACTGAGGTAGTGATTAAATTGGGTATTAACGATATTAATGCGATTTTAAGCGACGAAAATATAATCATCAGTGTGATTGCCATCGCAGAGTAAACAATCAAGATAGTTAATATTTGTGAATCAACCAATCGCGACAAAACATCTTGGTATAGTATAAATAAGCCAGTTAAAGTGTATTGCTGTTTTTCAATCCCTAACTCTGACAACTGTAAATGTATTTCAGCTAATAAATCAGCTCTGTTTAAATTAGCGGTGCTGTCTTGAACCCGCATAGATATACGTATTTGGTTATCAATTTCTGAAAAATAAGCACCAAATAATGCTTGTTGTAAGTTTGGCTCTAAACTTTTGTAAAGTGCTGTTAATTCATATTCAGTCAGTGGTTTGCCGTTAACAACTTGGGCTATTTTAGTAAAGTCAGCAATTGACGTGATAGCGCCAATTGCTTGTTGATTTGCCAACATATTCTGAATAGCGGTTACAGTTTGAACAGTATCTGCGGAAATAACTAAGCCTGCTTTAACTTGCTCATCGGGAATATTAAACAATAAATCAAAAGGCGTAGAGCCACCAAACTCTTGATCAATATAGGTTAATTCTTGTCTAACATCTGTCGATTCATCAAAATAATTTAAAAAACTGTTTTCAGCAGTTAACTGTAAACAGCCAAGCACACCAATAACCGTAATTACTGTGGAAAATAACACGATTAACTTAGGTTGTTTTTTTACGAACTTCGCTGTTAAGTTCATACTGTTTTCTATTTTAGGGTGCTGCATAACAAAGCTTTGTTTATTAAACAGAGCTAAAAGTAAAGCGGGGAAAAATAACAAACTAACAGCAAAACTTACTAGCATTGCAACAACCATCATCCAACCGAAACTAATTACCGGCTGTACACCGCTAAATATCAAGGAGCCAAAACCTATTGCTGTGGTTAAGCCTGCATAAAAACAAGGTTTTATTTTTTGCTTAATTGTTTCGAGTACTAACTTTGTATGCGACCAGTTGCTATGTTTAACTACCAATTCCTGATAATGCACAATAAGGTGAATTATCATGGCTAAAGATAATATAATTTGCAGTGCAAAAACGTTGGCCGATATTACTGTAACTTTAAACGCTAACGCTGCTAATAAACCTATGGTGATCACAACACTGGTGGCACAACATACAATAGGTAATATTACCCAACTTAACTGCCTAAACAAAAACCAAAGTAAAGCGATAACAACGATAATAATTAATGCACCAAAAAGGACTAAGTCATTTTCAATAATTTGAATTAATTCGTAAGACAATAAATTATTACCGCCAAGGAAGAAGTCACCTTCTTGTTTATACGGTTTTAAAATATCTCGAATACTTTCTATTTCATCTATTCTGACTTGCTCTAAGTGTTTAGTGAGTTTTTGTTGTTGAGATTTAAGTTCTGTTAGTAACTTAACTTCCTCTTCTGTAAGTTCTCGCGTTAATAAGTGCTGTTTAATGTTGGTAATGTCATTACTGATTTGCGCTATCTGAGGATCGGTTTTAAAAACAACCTGCAATGACATGGCTGTTTGATCTTCATTAATCAATAAGTCTTCATATAAGGGATGTTTTTTTAAACTAAGTGATAAGGTCTCTTTACTGAACTTATTATTTTCCCAGGTTAAATTTTCTACATCAGCAGAAACTGACTTTGCTGCGGTAAAAATCGGCATGTTTACAATGCTTTTTACGGCTTTAACACGGGTTATGGCTTCAATCTCGTGGCCAATTTTAGAAACAGCAGTTAAATTTTTGGTCGCAAATAGTTCACTATTATTAGGCTTAAACGCAATCAAAATAAACTCTTCTGAGCCATAACGTTGATCAGCGAGTTGCGTTAGTATGTAGTGTTTGTTGTTATCAACTAATAAGGTATCGGCTGATGCATCTATCTCAAATTTCTGTGCTTGCCATGCAAATATAGCCGTGAGTAAAATAAATAAAACACAGGTGATATAGGCATATCTCGTTGAATTTTTATTAAACATTATTACTCCACTGCCGTATCAGGCTTTAAGACCGGGTTTAATGATGTCTTTTTTTGTTCTTCAGTTTTAAACACCTCATTCCTGCGAATTTGACCATCGCGTAATAAATTTTGCATGTATAAGTTTCTAACAAACTCGTATGGATTTTCAACATCGGCCAATACATTTGGGTATTGAGCTAAGATAGGGATTTGTGCTTGTACACCATCGGCTAAAAGAAGCTGAGTAGCTACTTCATCGTCATTTATATAATTAAGTGGATGAGCAAAGTAGTTAAAGGTTAAAGAAGCTGTATCGCGTAAATCAGATGGGCCAAGTAAAGGCAGAACAACATAAGTACCATAACCAACACCATAACTAGCTAAGGTATCGCCAAAGGTAGTTTTGTTTCTTTCTACATCGACTAAATTATCAGCGGCATCAAACAAGCCAAGAACACCAACCGTGCTATTAATTAATACTCTTGCAATACTTTTTCCTGATGATTTTATATCGCCTTGAAGTAAATGATTGATAGCGTAAAGTGGCTCGCGTAAGTTATAAAAAAAGTTACTAATGCTCTTATCAACTGGCTCTGGCACAATATTTTCGTAACCACTAGCAAGTGGACTTAACACATAACGATAAGCTATGTCGTTGAACTTAAATATTGGCTCGTTAATAAAGCGTAATGTGTCTTCTGGAGGCTGATAACTAACAACACTTGGAATGTTTTGCTCTGCAGCAAGCTCGTAAGGCCCTTTAACTGCTGGTACATTGTCTGTTTTACTTACATTTTGACTGGTATTGGAGGCGGTGCATCCTGTAGTAAACACCATTAATAATATTAATAGCCCCGGGACATACTTGGTAATATTTCTACTCTGAAGAATTTTTGTTTTTATCATTTAAGAATCCTTGTAACTAGACAACTTGTGGTTATATGTTTATTGCTTCAGCGTGTAAAAATGCTATATAACCTACCCGCTTTAGATTTTAAATTTGCTTTAAAATTAACGTTACTCGTTTAATAATGCTTTAAATACTAACACTTTTATTCTCAATATATCTGCAAGTATCAAAATATTAACTACCGTTTAATAATAACAAAGCTTATTTATGGCAAGATTACTCCACTAATATTTATCGATATATTTGATTAAAAACTAACTAAATATATAAAAGGTCGATAAACTTACCTATCTGTTTTTTCTTGTATTAAATTACTTTAGTTATTAGGAGCACTTAGTGCCATCTTCTATTTTTTCAGCGCCGCCAAAATCACCCGTAAAAAACATCATTGCCCCGATTGCTAAAAAAATTCCCCATAAAATGACAATGCATAATCATCAACGTCTTGATAATTATTATTGGATGCGCGATGACCAACGCAGTGATGAAAATATCCTGGCACACCTTAATGCTGAGAATAATTATGCTGATGCTATATTGAGCGAACAAAAACCTTTGCAAGAAACACTTTTTGAAGAACTTAAAGCACGCATAGTCAAAGACGATAATACGGTTCCGGCAAAAGACGGTAACTATTGGTATCACAGTGAAATACAAGGTGAGCAAGAGTTCTCTAATTTCCTTCGAGCAACGAGTTTTTCAGGTGAAAACAAAACGTTGTTATTAGATGTAAATGAGCGCGCAAAAAATCATGAATTTTATGACTTAGGCGATGTGTCGATAAGCCCTAACGACCAACTCATGTCTATTGCAGAAGATACTGACAGTCGCCGTATTTATACAATTTATTTTAAAGATTTAAGCCAAGCGGCCAAGCCCGCCAATGCCTATTTAGCGGATACTTTGGTAGAAACAGAAGGCCAAATTGTATGGGCAAATGATAATAAAACGGTGTTTTACGTTAAAAAAGATCTCGATACTTTATTAGGCACAAAAGTTTACCGACATACATTAGGCACAAATCAAGTTGATGATGTACTCGTATATGAAGAACATGATCATAGCTTTTACATGAGTTTAGATAAAAGCCGTGACGATTCTCAAATATATATTTGTTTACATGCTACTGAGTCTACACATTGTTTAATGTTAAGTGCTGACGATCCTAGTGGCGAGTTTATCGACTTATTACCTTACCAAGAAAGACACGAATATCATGCAGATAAAATGGGTGATTACTTTTATATTGTAAGTAACCATAAAGCTAAAAACTTTAAATTAATGAAAGTAGCCGTTGATTTAGTCAATAATATGGATAATTGGCAGGAGGTAATTCCGCATAGAAATCATGTACTCCTTGAAGGTATCGAAATATTTCAAAGCTTCCTCGTAGTAACCGAACGTGAAAATGGCCAAATACGCTTTATTGTTCGCACGATTGAAGGCGAAAATACCGGTGATGAATACCCTTTATTGTTTGACGACCCTTGTTATTTTGCATGTTTGGGTGATAACCCTGAGCCAGAAAGCACAGTCGCACGAATATATTATTCAAGCTTAACTACACCAGGTTCTTTATTTGAATTTGATTTAGCAACAGGTAAGAGAACCTTATTAAAGCAACAAAAAGTATTAGGCGACTTTAACAAAGAACGATATCAATCAGAGCGGATTTTTATTACTGCACGTGATGGCG
Source organism: Colwellia sp. NW0002-52-1 (assembly GCF_057550865.1). NCBI lineage: Bacteria > Pseudomonadati > Pseudomonadota > Gammaproteobacteria > Alteromonadales > Colwelliaceae > Colwellia > Colwellia sp. NW0002-52-1. Next base: position 169,697 of record NZ_BAAJLU010000003.1, read on the forward strand.
TTGAAGTACCAGCATCACTTGTTTATCGTAGTGATAAATTTAAAAAAGACGGCACCAATCCTTTGCTTCAATACGGTTATGGTGCTTATGGCATAACGATAGATCCTAACTTCTCTAGCCAAACCTTAAGTTTACTCGATCGAGGCTTTGTTTACGTTATTGCCCATGTTCGTGGCTCAGAAATGTTAGGCCGGCATTGGTACGACTCAGGTAAAATGTCGTATAAACAAAATACTTTTAACGATTTTATTGATGTAACTAAAGCATTAGTTTCGCAAGGCTATGGCGCAAAAAATAAAATATTTGCATCAGGCGGTAGTGCCGGTGGCTTGTTAATGGGCGCGATAGTAAATCAAGCTCCAGAGTTGTATTTAGGCATAGGTGCTCATGTACCATTTTTAGATGTGTTAACCACCATGTTAGATGAAAGCATTCCGTTAACCACCAATGAATATGATGAATGGGGTAACCCTAATGGATATCAAGCGTATCAAGATATATTAGCCTATTCTCCGCTCGATAATATCAGTGCTCAAGCTTACCCACATATATTGGTAACCACCGGATTACACGACTCTCAAGTACAGTACTTTGAACCCATGAAATGGGTAGCGAAATTACGTGAATTTAAAACAGACAATAACCTGTTAGTATTTAAAACTGATATGGATGCAGGTCATGGTGGCGCATCAGGACGTTTTAAAAGCTTAAAAGAAAAGGCCTTAGAAATGAGCTTTTTTATCTCGTTGTTACCTGAATCTGCAACGTTAAATTAACTACACAGCACTATTGTAGTGCTGAAGGAAAGTAAGCGAATAAAGCGTGGGTGTTATGGTTCTTAAAAGATATAAAAAAAATTTTAAGAACCAGAACGCCCTTTACTCACAATACATAACAATTTCATTCAGTAAACCTTAATATCGATAAAGAAAGTGCTATAAATAATAATTTTAACGATACCGTTATACTCGTTTACCTGTTACTTGAGCGTTTTGAATAACCTCATCGTACTAACTTTTAAGTGTTTAGCGAATACCATTAATTATCGTTTTTTCAAACCACAGGTAAATTTTCAGCTAACCATTGTTTAAATTGAGCTTTAGGTAAAGCGCCAGACATGCGCGCAACTTCTTTACCGTGATGAAAGATCATTAAGGTAGGAATTGAGCGAATGTTATAACCACCTGCAGTTTGTTGGTTTTTCTCAGTATCTAACTTAACAAAGCAAGCCTGAGTAAACATTTCCCCTGCGACCTGTTCATAGGTAGGTGCAAATTGTTTGCATGGCCCACACCATTGAGCCCAAAAGTCGACCACAACAGGTAAACCATTACCTGTGACAAAACGGCTAAAGTTGTTATCGCTACCCACAATAGGTTTTGCAGAAAGCACAGCTTTACCACACTTGCCACATACGGGTTTATCGTTAAGTTTTCCGCGAGCTAATCGATTTTTAGTACAGCAGTTGGCACAAACTATTAAAATAGATGAATCAGACATAGTAAATCTCAATGTAAAATTGTTGGGAATTGGTTTATAAAATACAAGCTAGAGTAATTATATAGGTTTCTACACTATTTAATTCAACTGTAAGCAGATTTTTTAATGTCTTTTAAGGCAAAAATGTGAGCAAGTCATCGTTATTAAAAGCTGATAAAACATCGCATATCTTAGCTAATTTCAATAAATCATTTCATTAAACGCTAATAACCGCCCTGTCTGTACTTGCTATATATAAAGCACATGGTTATTCTGAATTTTTTTAGGTTCAGAAGTTACGTATTAGTATGAAATTACCCGCTACATTGCCCATAATCCTTGATGGTGGCATGGGTCGAGAGCTTGAGCGTATAGGTGCTCCCTTTCAGCAGCCCGAATGGTCAGCTCACGCGTTAATTGAATCACCTCATTATGTCTCACAAGTACATGATAATTTCATTAATGCAGGGGCTGAAATTATTACCACTAACACCTATGCTCTAGTACCGTTTCATATTGGTGAGAAGCGTTTTAGTGAGCAAGGTGCTGAGTTAATTACCTTAGCCGCATCTTTGGCAAGAGAGTGTGCTGATAACAGTAAAGTTGAAGGTAACTCTAATGTTTTAGTAGCCGGCTGTATTCCTCCCGTTTTAGGATCTTATCGCCCAGATCTATTTTCAGTTGAACATGCAACGCCGTTGATTAAGCCTTTAATAGCACATCAGGAAGCTTTAGTAGATTTTTGGTTAGCAGAAACTATATCTTCAATTGCCGAAGCTCAAATGATAAAAGATCATACGTCTAAGACAAACAAGCCCTGCTGGATTGCTTTTACTATAAAAGATGAAATAAATTCAGACTCAACGCTTCGTTCTGGTGAGTCTGTTTATCAAGCGGTAAGTAAAATAGCTGGGCAAAATATTTCAGCCATATTATTTAATTGTAGCGCTGTTGAAGTTATGGAGTCGGCTTTAAAAACAACTTAACTTTTTAATCATTTTTAATAACATATAAAAATACTACCACAGCGCTATTAGCTCATATGTTGTTGCTGGCGCTTTAATGCTTTATTTTTACTTGGCGTTACTAATTTTTTATTCTCATAGAGATTTAAACTACTAAATAGACTCTTCAACTTGGCTGCTTCGTAGTCTTCTTCAATTTTTTCGATTACCAACGCATGTTTTTCTGGATATAAAGCTTCAACGGCTTGCGAAATTAACTCAAAGAGTTTTTTCAAGTTAATTTTATGTATTTGGCCGGTTTTGTTAAAAATCCACTCGGTTATCGCCATAAAATCATCAAATGGTTTATCGGATAATATCTGAGGTAATGCGTACTTAAATCGCCCTGAATTACCTATCATGTCCCAATAACGAGCAAAGCGATTAATGCGTTGCATGGTAGCAAAGCTTACCCTATCGGTACTTAAGATATTAAATGGGGGTAAAGGATTAAAGCGTAAATCGAATGCTTCGGTGTGCCTAATGATCGGGCTACCTTTTAAACGTTTTAAAATACCCATTTGAATTTCATGCGGTCGACAATGATATAGCTGATTAAAACTATCTTTAAAGCTATCGAAGGTTTCTCCTGGTAAACCAAAAATAAGATCAGCATGAATATGGGCGTGGGTATTATCTTTTAACCAAATTAAGTTTTCTTTAGATTTGGCATTATTTTGCTTACGGCTGATATTTTTTTGCACGTCGGTATTAAACGTTTGTATACCAATTTCAAACTGTAAACTGCCAGGTGGAAACTGCGCTAACAATTCTTTTAACTTTCTAGGGAGATGATCGGGCACCACTTCAAAATGCAGATATAAATCGTCAGTCATTCGGTCTAAGAAAAACTGCATTATTTGCATGGTGGTATTAATGTTTAAGTTAAAGGTTCTATCGATAAACTTGAAGTTACGCGCACCACGGTTATATAAAACCTCCATTTGCTCAAGAAACAGTACAATTTCAAAAGGCACCGAGTTTTTATCTAAAGACGATAAACAAAATTCACATTTGAACGGACAACCTCGAGATGCTTCCACATAAAGTAACCGGTGCGTTAAATCTTCATCGGTATAATATTGATAAGGCGATGCTAATTCTTTTAATTCAACAGGTTTCGAGTTAAGGATTTTTCTATCCAATGGCGCATCATTGATAATGTCTTTACATAATTGATAAAAACTTAAATCAGCTGGCCCAGTTAAAACATAATCGGCACTAGCAACAATAGTTTGTTGTTCTGTCTCATAACTGACTTCAGGCCCACCCAAAACAATTTTAACTTCGGGTGCAATGACTTTGAGTAAGCTAACCACATCGGTAGTTTCAACGATGTTCCAAATATAAACCCCAAAACCAACAATATCAGGCTTAGTCGCAAGTATTTGTTCAACAATATCAATAGCTCGCGTTTGAATTATAAACTCTTTTATTTCACAAAACTGTTGTAGCTCTTGCATGTTAGCGTACAAATACCGTAATCCAAAACTGGTGTGAAAATAACGGGCATTAAGGGTGGCAAGAATAATTTTAGGAGCAGATTTATCTATTTCATGAGCGGTATTGTGAATATTATCGTCAGTCAGTGAAATGTGTTTTATGGGTAATTCAGAGTGATGCTTTTGCGCTGCCATGTGTGGGTCTTAAATGCCATTGATAATATATTGGCAATTATACGGTGATTACAAAACTAATACAGCAACCTTATTTTCTAACCTGTTAATTGTTTACGTTAATCTTTGTCATTAAGGCACTGGCATGCTTTCGATCTTACACATTTTGCTGGTACTAGGTAATACAATTGTATTACCTAGTACCTTACTTAGTTAGTTAGTTACTACGTTTAATAATTAGCATGAACTTTGCTACTGCGGCAGTTTAGAAAATAACTAAAGTGCAGCTTTAAAAATTGCGCAAATTTCTGCATGGCTGGCTTGTTTAGGATTTGTTAAACCACATACATCTTTTAGCGCGTTTTCTGCGAGTAATGGAATATCACTTACTTTAACGTCTAGCATTTCAAGTCCTTCAGGAATACCCACTTTTCTTGCAAGTGTTTCTATTGCTTGAATAGCAGCTTCGGCGCCCTGCTGATCTGACATTTCAGAAGTATCTACTCCCATACTAGTAGCCACATCTTTTAAGCGCTTAGCGCTAACTTGTGCGTTATAACGCTGAACGTGAGGTAAAAGCACCGCATTACAAACACCATGAGGCAAATCGTAAAACCCTCCAAGTTGATGTGCCATCGCATGTACATAACCTAAAGATGCATTGTTAAATGCCATTCCTGCCATAAACTGGGCATAGGCCATTTGCTCTCTAGCAAACATATTTTCTGGCTCTGTTACCGCGGTAGGTAAATTGTCATTAATAAGTTCAATAGCTTTTAATGCAACAGCATCGGTAATAGGCGTTGCTGCTGTTGAAACATAAGCTTCAATGGCATGGGTAAGAGCGTCCATACCCGTTGCAGCAGTTAACGATGCAGGCATACTTAGCATTAAGCTAGGATCGTTAATTGATAACACCGGCGTAGTATGCTTATCAACAATAGCCATTTTTACATGACGTTTTTCGTCAGTGATAATGGCAAAACGTGTCATTTCGCTTGCAGTACCAGCAGTAGTATTAATAGCAATTAACGGTAATTGGGGAAGTTTAGATTGATCAACTCCTTCATAATCAGCAATTTCACCACCATTACTGGCGACTAAGGCAATACCTTTTGCACAGTCATGAGGTGAACCTCCACCTAAAGATACAACAAAATCACAATGACACTGTTTAAGTGTATTAAGCCCTTCATTAACATTTGTTATCGTTGGGTTTGCTTTTACACGGTCGAAGACAACACTTTCAATACCTTGCTCGGTAAGTAAATGAGTAAAAAGTTCAACAACACCTTTTTTATTCAATACATTATCAGTAACAATTAATGCTTTTTTAAATTTTTGCTCAGTAATGTAAGTAACGGCATTTGCTAAGCCGCCCTCACCTATAACATTTAATGCAGGCATATAAAAAGTTGAGATCATAATATTCCCCGTAAATATAGTGACAGAGTTTAATCATTAAACTAAGTAACTATATTTATCATATGAACAAATTAGCATCTTTGATCTAGAACAAAATTTCGATAACTTTTTGTATTATCAGTGTTGGTAATACTGAGGCTGAGGAGTGAATAAAGCTTGAATTAAAAATACAGTTCCTTAGGGTAAGCTGAGTAGTTTTCCGGAACAAAATATTTTGTTAACACTTGCTCAAGAGCATAGGCGCCGAGTAAATAAGAATGCAAGGTAGCTTCTAATTCTCATTTAATCGCTCTTGTTAATTAACGATAATTTTATTATGTCGTTTTCCCAACTTAAGTCAGTAATGGCTGAGGTTTTTAGTACTAAGCGTAATGCGAGTAAAGCTTAGTCTGGCGCATGTTTAAATTATGTTTTTCCTTAGCGTTAAAGTGTATCTGCATTGTCACTGACTAATGTTTTATCAGTTGTTAAAGGGTATTTTACGAGTTTAACAAGTAAGCAACACACGTTTTATGATGTATTTAAACTTATTAATTTAAATTGTTTGTTATTAAACGTGTGAATACCCTTTAAGCGATTTTACGTTCTTACATGGCAATTTTTTTAGCTTCACCAGCAAGGCGTTCGCTATATCTATCGGTTAAAAAACCACAATTATCACGTGTTAAAAAAGTAAAGCGCATCAATTCTTCCATAACATCTACAATGCGTTCTCTGTAGGGTGAGTCTTTCATTTGGCCATCTTCAGTAAATTCATTATAAGCTTTGGCCACAGATGACTGGTTAGGAATTGTTAGCATACGCATCCATCGGCCTAAAATTCTCATGTTGTTAACAGCATTAAAGCTTTGCGAGCCACCTGAAACTTGCATAACCGCTAATGTTTTACCTTGGGTTGGTCTAACCGCACCAAGTGTTAATGGGATCCAGTCGATTTGAGTTTTCATTACACCCGAAAGGTTGCCGTGAATTTCGGGTGAAGACCATACTTGTGCTTCAGACCAAGTTACAAGCGTTCTAAGCTCTTCAACTTTTGGGTGATTAACAGAGTCGTTGTTATCAAATAAGGGTAAACCTTTAGGATTAAAAAACTTAACTTCTGCCCCCATTTTTGTCAGTATTCGCCCCGCTTCTTCGGCACTTAAACGGCTAAACGATGTTTCACGTAATGATCCGTATAAAATCAATACTCGGGGTTTATGCGTACTGTTTTTGTTAAAAGTCGGGTTTAGGTTAAATACTTGGTTGTCTAAATAGTTCATTATGGTATCCAAAGGATTAATTTACCCATAAGACGAACAAACATTTAAAAAGACGATAAATAAAGAATATAATTAAATAGAAAAATAAAAAACTAGCCCTAAAATACTACTAACGAGATACTTCAATTCGGTTTTAAAATTTTAGCTAGCATGTAGACAATATCAGAGTAAATAAAGCTTGTGTGTCTAATAAGAAATATAAGCTGGAGAATATCTGCTTAATGAAAATAGAAGAGATTTGGCTAGCTTATCGAGCAGCACTAAAACGTTTTATACATGCTAAGGTTTCGAATGAAGCTGATGTAGAAGACTTACTACAAGAAATATTGATAAAAACTCACAACAATATTCATACGTTAAAAGAGCAAAAAAGTGTGAAAGCTTGGCTATTTCAAATCGCAAACCGTAGCATTATTGATTATTACCGCAAGCAAGATAAAAGCACGGAATATCAAGAGGTTAAACTAAACCCTCATGATGATAGTGAATCAAGTAATAGAGATTTAACTCACTGTATTATACCTTTTATCAATGCTCTACCCACTGAAAATGCACGCTTGTTAACAGCGATTGACATTAATAATCAATCACAAAAACAATATGCAGAGCAATTAGGTATTAGTTACTCAACATTAAAGTCACGTGTGCAAAAAAGTAGAATATTATTAAGAGAAATATTTGACGGCTGTTGCCATTTTAAACTCGATAAAAATGGCAAGGTTTATGACTATGATGTAAAAACTAGCAACGACATAAAGCCCAATGATCATCGTTACTAGTAATAATTCTTAAAAAAATATAAAGATAATAATGAATTTAAATCAACTTGATCTCAATCTACTGATAATTTTAAAGCAGCTATTAGCCGAAAAACACATTAGCAATACCGCATTAACCTTAGGTATGAGCCAATCTTAAATTTTACGAGCAAGCGGATGAACTTTTGTACCTAATAGCCCAGATTATTTACCATTTCAAACTATATGATATATTTAGTTGAGTTAACTTAACGTACTATCAAATGGCTTTTATTGGCTCAGCCTAAGAAAGCCCTATTATATAGTAAATTTTTCAATGTTTACGGAGGTTTTAGCAATAATGAATATCAATGAGCTTACAACTTTTTTGGGTTGGTGTTCGGTCATTAATTTGGCTGTATACCTGTTTTCAGCACTAGCGATTATCGTGTTCAAACGTTTTACCGCTAACTTGCACAGCAACATTATGGGAATCGATACCAAAGCGTTACCTTCGTTGTATTTTAACTATTTGGGTAACTATAAGTTAGGTATTTTAATATTTAACCTTACGCCTTATTTTGCTTTGAAAATGATGGTTTAGTGATCTTAACATCATATTTATCATGACAAACCACCCTCAATAGCAATACCGTTAATTAGAACAATTAAACTCGTTCGAAGGTATAAATGTAATACATTAAAGTTTAGCCATTAAATTGGTCAAACTTTTCTATTAACTCGGCTGCTATTTTATTTTGCCCTTTAAGTTTTAAAACTTCGATAATACATTCAATAGTGCATAACCCCCCTTCTAGTTGATTGGCTCTAAGTTTGTATAAAGAGTTTGCTGCTGTTTTCAAAGTAAAATGTGGAGAAGCTTTTAAATAAGGACTTTGATTAAATATTTTCTTTGCTTCTTGCCATGTTCCATCAATGATAATGATATTCTCATACGCTTCAATATTAAGTGGTGATAACACAGGTTTTTCAAGCTTTACTTCTGATGAGATAGTCAATGTTACATCTGTTGCAGGAGTAGCTTTGGAATATAACAGCGCTGTCTCATTATTTTCTATTAGCTGAGTGATAACTTTACTCGGATTTACTCTCTCCCATACGATACGCTCAACGATATTATTCGTATTCTCTATCGCAAGGTTGCCAGTGTTGGTTGCTCTATGCAATTCACGTTCATGTGTTAGTAAAATAATTTTCATTGTTCTGCTTTAAATATTTTGAGGTCAGTACGCTTGAATCTATATTGCACATAACTAACCTGAACTCTGAGTAATGAGTGCTTGATACTCAAGTGAATCAAAAACTTAGGTTAATAAGGTGAACATCACGAATAAACAGCATCAATGCTTCATTTTATACCATTTACAATGGCAAAACCTTTATGAATAGCGCGCTATTTATCCACCTTTTAATACAGATAATGGATTAAAAGGGAGTATTGAGCAAGTGCTGCTTATCCTGAGTTCAGGTTAACTATTATTAATTCTTCAACCATGCTGATTGTGCGGCTTAAATTGCTAGATATGAAAAGATTTATCCATAAAGCGGCAATGCGCATTGAAATATCGATACTTTAATCGGATTATTTGTCTTGGTGTTTTCTTAGTTTAGTCAAGTGCTTATGATTTGAATTTAGGATGGGTGTCCTGTTAATTTAACCCTTATTTGTTATGTATTTAATTGATAAAGGTATCTCTAGATCTTTGAGAATATATTAGATAGGGTGACCAAATTATTAAAGCTGCAAAACTACGAGCTATTTCTTTAAGAGTTTCTGCATCAAAAGCTTCAACTCCTGATACTAATAAAGATACAACATAAGCATCAAGAACTATAAATAAAGTAGAAAAAAGAGCTAATCCAAAATACCACTTAGGTAAATTAGATTTTTTATTAAAGAAAAGGTAAATAAGGTACATACCACCTATTATCATCGCGAAATTTAGTAATATTTCACTAATGAAAAACACACCGAAATAAGGTATGTAAGACTCACTACTAGGCAATGTTAACGCCTCCCAACTACCGTCTGTAAAAAAAGTTGGATAAGTTGTACCAAGGAAGTACAGTTGTCGAATGGGCGATAGTACAACGCCTAAAGCAACTAAAATTAACCAACCACCAATATCAATTGGTTCTTTCTTATCGATGACTTCCAATGTTTCCAATTCATACTCCTAAGTACATAACAGCTTATTATGAGGAAAAATTCCTTGTTTAAACAAGGAAAAAATCCTTCTTTCATATTTTACAATAATCAAAACATACCTGATTTATTTAATATCTACAATAAGTTACTCATAAAACATTTCGTTATGTTAAAGACATAAACGAGAATATTTCCTTTTTATTGGATGAAAGCAGGAAATCGCACTAAGCTGTACGAAAACACAGTATTACTTATGACGTAACAAAAAACTATTTTATGACAATCATCTAAAGTTTGCGTAGGGTTCAATAATTTCAATTTGGAACGAGAATCTTGGTAATTTTGTTAACTTGCTGCAGTTCTAACATAAACTAAATTACGAACAGGAAGATGCAGTCTCAATGTCAGTTTTAGGCTCACAAATGTTATAAAGTAAATACATGATGATAGATATTTTCAGTTAGGCTTTTTTTACAAATTTAGCTGTTACCATCATCTCGCCAACACCAGCAACCTTACAGTCAAGCTCATGATCTTTTTTATTAAGCACTCGCCTAATTTGAGCCTTAGTGCCAATTTTAATAACTTGAGAGCTACCTTTAATTTTTAAGTCTTTAACCACTGTTACCTTGTCACCATCAGCAAGTAATGCACCATTAGCATCTTTCACTTTGACTACAGCATCTTGCTCAACTTCTTGGGGGTTCCACTCGAAGTCGCATTCTGGACATATGAATAACTGTTGATCTTGGTATACGTATTTAGACTGGCAATTTGGGCATGCAGGGTATGACATTATTTATTACTTTTAATTTAGTTATGTTAGTTATGGTTGGTGGTGTTAATCGAGTTAACCAAGTTGAAAGTCTTTAGTGACAAACCCTTAGGCTTTTTCCCTAAAGACTTTCATGGTAAAACGATATTATAGTATTGGCAATGCAGCTAATGTGTTTACTGTAAACAACACTTTTTATATTTTTTACCACTGCCACACGGACAAGGTTCATTGCGACCAACGGTAGGCAATGAGCTAACCGGTACACTATTGTCGAGAATCGTTTGTTCGTCGTATAAAATATCAGACAATAAACCACCGTCTCCCATTAGAGCATCAAAAGCGCCAGTGTCGTCAGGTAGTAAACCTTCTAATGAGTTATCTTCAAGGCTCGAAATTTCATCTTCAGCCCACTCACTTAATGTTTCAATAGCATCAAAGTTAGGTTGAATAATGTCAGACGCGATCACTTTACGTGCAAAACGGTTATTCCATTCAACGACTTCTTCTTGACTAAATCTGTCGTCGTCAAATAGATTTTTGTCAGCTAAGCCAACAAATTTGTCTTTAAAGTTATCAAGTTGATAATCAATACAGTAATTTGCTAAAGCACTAAGCAAAAAACTATTGATAGTACTTGGCATAGCTAAAAATGTTGTTAGCCAATGTGTTACATGTTCGGTTAGTTCGTTTAAATCTATTGTACCTACTTCATATTGCGCAAACACCGCTTCCATTGCTGATGCTTTGCAATACATAGCTTGATGGCCAGCAACAATATAATCAGATAAGGCCTGAGTGTTCCCGTTAGCAACATTATAAAATATTGTTGGCGTTAACTCAGTAAGCGCATCACCGAATACTTTTTCAAGAGGCGTTAAAAACGAATCGCTATGTGAAAATAACGTTAAACACTTTGTTAAAGCTTGAGTATATTTAAATTCGGCAATAAATAAGGTGCCAAAAAATAGCAACGCATTTTGCTCATCAGTTAACGATGTCTCGTCAGTAATAAATTGATCAATTAATTTTTCTAACTGTGGGTAAAATTCTCTCCAGTGTTTTTTAACTGTTTCGAGCGCTGCAACAGGTAAATCGTTACCATGTGCATTACCTATTGCCAGCAAAGCTTGTTCTAAATTCATGTAAATTCCGGTTAAATCAATATTAATTTGTCGCTATAACTATATGGTAAACACTTACGCTGCTCGTTTCCATTTTTAACCGCTGTTTTAATGTTGTTAGTTATTAAACTCATAACAATATCGCAGAATAAATAGCATCTTTGATTTTACCCCTTCAAGTCGACATTAAGTAAAGTTGCTGCTTTTGGCTATTATAACGCGATTATAATCGAAGCTTTATTATAGGATGATTTTGACCATGATAATTATCATCAGCAGTTTACTAGCGTCGTACGGTTTATTATAAAGCAGTGTAAAGTAATAACTTATTTCTATAGACTAGCTAGATTGTCTCGACTTAAATAAGGTTCTATATGCTCAAAACCATTGTAGTGTTTATTTTCACCACACTTATTGCCACACTACTTGTGTGTATTGTGTCTACTCAAATTGTATTAGCAGACGTGCAGTCATTTGGCCTTAACGTTACGAATGATGTACGTTTAAATGCAACGCTAGATGATTTAATTGGTTTAGGACCTGTATTATATATATTGATTTCGGTAGGTTTTTTAATCGGTTTTATTGTTGCTAAATACGCACATAAATATATCGGTGGTAATAGAACGCTTTGGTATGTTGCCTCTGGTTGCACGACCTTTCCAATAACAACGTATATCATTCAATATAGTATGGGCTTAACTATAATAGCTTCAGTGCGAACGCCAATAGGCCTTTTACTCGCAACACTCTGTTGTATATTTTCAGCGTGGCTTTTTGCTTTGCTAACCACGAAGACGCTAACAAATAATAAATCAGGTATTCAAAATGAAAAGTAGTTACCCGTTTTTTAGAAAAGTTCGATCCAGTTTGTTTTTAATAATGACTAACAGCTTGATACTTATCAACGCAAACGCACAAGATTATAAAGTATCAACTGTTGTTGAAAACTTAAATTTTCCTTGGTCAATCGCCTTTTTACCTAACAATGATTTGTTGATAACCGAACGTAGCGGTAATTTAAGGTTAGTTAGCGATGGTAAGTTACTTGAAGAAAAAGTTACAGGACTGCCAGATATTTATGTATCGGGCCCAGCGGGCTTATTTGATGTGGTGCTAGACCCAAACTTCGTTAAAAATAAAAAACTGTATATATCATATAGTGCTGGCACGCCGAGTAACAATTATGTTGAAGTGATCAGCGCTACCCTGCAAGGTATGTCGCTGCAGCAAACGCAAGTTATATTTCAAGGCTCAAGCAGAAATACGCCGCATCATCATGGCGCAAGGATGACATTTCTGCCCGATAACACCCTGTTAATAACAGCTGGCGATGGTTTTAATTTTCGCGACCAAGCACAATCGCTTGAGAGTTTATTAGGGAAAGTTCTGCGTATTAACACTGATGGCAGTATTCCAAAAGATAACCCATTTATTGGCCAAGCTAACGCTAGAGCAGAAATATACACTTATGGACACCGTAACCCACAAGCAATTTTAGTCAGTAAAGCTAAACAGGTTTGGCTACATGAGCATGGTCCAAACGGTGGCGATGAATTAAATTTAATTAAACCTGGGCTAAATTATGGCTGGCCTGCCATTACCTATGGCGAAGATTATTCAGGCGCTATTATTTCACCATTTAAAGAAGCACAAGGTATGGAACAGCCCGTAACCTATTGGGTGCCGTCAATCGCTCCTGCAGGGATGACAGAATATCAAGGGACTATTTTTCCGCAATGGCAAGGTAACTTATTCGTGGCAGCGCTTGCAGGTAAAAGTGTTAGACGTTTAAGCTTAGAAAACAATAACGTAGTCGAACAAGAAACTATGCTTGGCGATCGTGACCAACGAATAAGAGATATTCGAACCGGCCCAGACGGTTATATTTATGTGTTAACGGATAGCATAGAAGGCGAATTATTGAAGATATCACCAATGCAATAAAATCGTGTGTATGTTTAATTTGGTCCAGATAAAATAAAGCCAGTTAATTTTATGATTAACTGGCTTTATTTATGGAACTGTTCGTAATTCGAGTGCTGAAATTTTTTAAATAGACATATACCAATCAAAGTCAGCTTTATTCGCTAATTTTTGAGACAAATACAAACCTAACTCCTTCAATTGCGCCTTATTTTGATAACTAACGATTAACGTTTTTAATTTAGTTAAGGCTGCTTCACTCTGCCCTGCACCATCTAACGCTAAAATATAAGTATAAGCATATTGCGCATTATCAGGCATTAAGGTCATGGCTTTGTCAAAATGTTCGATCCCTTTAGCTAATTGTTTCTGGCGTACAAAGTGCAATCCGTAAGAGTAATGTAAATCGGCTGATTTAGGATTGTTTTTGAGCCCCTTTGACAGCACTAAAGCTACTTGAAATGGCTTTTGTTGAGCACGGTAAATATCGGCCAAATTAATGTAGCCGGTTAAAAAGTAAGGATCTACTTTAATTGCCTTTATAAATGATTTCTCTGCATCACTTAACTTATTTAATTCAATCGCAATAACACCTTGGTTAGCAAGGCCTTCACCGCGCCAACTGCTAATTTCATTTGAATGAGTTAATGCTTTGAACGCTTTATCGAACAGCGGCTGATCTACAGCTGATATTTTACTGGTAATTAAACCTCGTGCCGCAGCAATTCTTACTGATTTGTATTGATCTTGTAACAATAGCGAAAGGTATTTCACCTTATCGTTAGGAGGTAATAATGTAGCGATATTCGCAGCACTTAGCCTGATCAACCCTTCAGAATGGCTGAGATAAGGCGCTAAAATTTCGGCAGTTATTGTTTGCGTAGTGTAACTCAGTAATTGTATCGCTGTGGCTCTACTGATGATATCGAGTTGAACATCAGAAATTATCGCTAAATGCTGCTCAATATCGATGGCTTGACCTGAATTTAATGCCAGTAAATATTTTTTGCTCGTCAGTAAGGGCTCTGGTTTACCATGCCATTTTACTAAATTCTCACTTGCCCATTGATTCGATTTATCTTCATGACACTTTTTACAGGCATTAGGTGTGTTATACGCTTGAGAGATATCAGGGCGAGGAATTTTAAAACTATGATCACGCCTATTATCAACACCCATATAGGTGTTTTGCGGCATATGGCAATTAACACACTGTGCGCCACTCGTATTATCCTCATGTTGATGATGTGCTTTTACATTATAAACCTCGCTGCCATGACACTGCAGGCATAAACCGTTACCTTCTACTTTTAATTTCATGGTGTGTTTGTCATGACAATCGACGCAATTAACCCCTGCGGCGAACATTTTACTCTGTAAAAATGAGCCATAAACATACACTTCTTCTTTGATCTGGCCATCGGCATAGTAATTGGGCGATGCTAATAGTTGTGGGGTAAATTGATCTAAAAACGGCGTGTTAGGTTTAATACCATCGTTTAATGGTGCACGTAATGAATGACAAGCAAAACAACCATCCATAAACTCATTATCACGTTTTTCACCTTGCCAATGTGCAGTTTTGTCGCCAAGACTTCTTAGCCATTGCCCAGTGCGGTGATTAGACGCTGTAAAATTAGTACCCGTCTTTGGTTTTATCGCTTTTTTTGCATGAGTAGACATATCATCATGACAAGATAAGCAACCAACGTTGATATTATCGAACTGTGTGTCAAAGCTGTTGTCTTTTGTTTCATAGTTCCTGACCAAACCATCAGAATGACAATCGGCACACATGCCATTCCAATTTTGTAATGGTTGACGCCAATGTAACCTATCTTCAGGTCGTATTTCTTCATGGCTATAGTTGTGATACCACCGCTGCCCGCCGTCAGATTTTTCTCTTGCGTCCCAAGCAAAGGGTAACACCTGTAATTTTCCTGGCTCAGTTTCAACTAAATATTGCTGAAGCGGAAAATGACCAAAGGTGTATTTTATTGGATAAATATCTGTTTTATCATCATAGGAAATAGTGACTTGGTAACGATTATCTTTAATAAAAAAATTAGCTTTTTGTCCATAATGCTCAACCTGTTTATTATTAAAATCAGCTAAAACTGTCGTTTCATCGGCAAGCGCCATGGCTTTACTGTGATCAGATTGTTGCCAATCATGTTGTGATTGCTCATGGCATGAAATGCACTGCTGATTTGATATAGCGTTAGCCTTTTGAAAACTGTGCTGTTCGATCTCAAAAGCTTGTACATTAACTACTGAGAATAAGCCGATTAAAGCCAAATAAAAAAAATGATAAAACTTCAAAACGTTACTTACCTTTAAACAACTTCACAAAATAATTAACTTCGTAATTATGCATAACTATATGATTTCATCTCAGGAAAAATATGCTTACTTACCCATGCTTACTTACCTTTGCATACAAGTCCTAATGTATTATTGATAATACAATATTATTACAATCGAACTTACTTTAATTCGATTGTAATAACAAAGTTTGTTGGTTATTTGTTGCAGGTAAACGGCTTGGTCTTAAACCCTATAGTTATTGATAATAATTTTTTAATATGGCCTAAAACATTAACTTTAAAACTGTAGATTCGTCAATTTACAACAAAATTTACAACAAAACTTACAATTCAGCGTCTAAAATAGGTAAAGCATTCAATTTTCCTATCCACCTGTATTAAAAGAAAATATTTACAAAGTACCGGTAACGCGATACCATTTATTAACATTTAAATTTAGAAATAGTCGCTATCAGTCGCTATTGGCTAAATGTTAGATATAAAAGGTTAAATACTAAAATGTAAAGTTTAAGACTTAGCCATTATTTTGCTATTATGGCTACTTTAATTTTTCCGATAAGGTAGCAGTACTGCGTGGCAGTTTTTCAACTTAGAGATTATCAACAAGACGCTGTTTCTTCAGTGCTAAAACACTTTCGAAAAACCAACGAATCTGCGGTGATTGTGTTACCAACTGGCTCAGGTAAAAGTTTGGTCATTGCTGAACTTGCACGTTTAGCCAAACGTAAAATACTCGTGCTAACCCATGTAAAAGAATTAGTTGAGCAAAACCATCAAAAATTTGAAAGCTACGGTGTTGCCGCTGGTATTTATTCTGCGGGTTTAAAACTTAAAGAAACTCAACACCAAGTCACATTCGCTAGCATACAATCAGCAGCGCGTAACCTTGACGATTTTAATGAGCCCTACTCTTTAATTATTATTGACGAATGTCATCGAGTTAATGTGCCTAGCCCTGACTTGTCTGGTGAACAATCGAATGCTTTGTTGGATGCAAAACCGAATAAACCACTCCAAGATAAAACACAGCACGAAGAAAAATCACCAGAAACAAAAAACAAGCAGACTAATAGTAATCAATATCAACAAATTATTGAAAAGTTGATGCAAGTTAATCCCGATGTAAAGCTATTAGGGTTAACCGCTACACCTTATCGCTTAGGCATGGGCTGGATTTATAAAAAGCATTACCGTGGTTTTATGCGCAGCGAAGAAAAGCGACCTTTTGAGCACTGCATTTATGAACTCCCCATTCGTTACTTAATTAAACGCGAGTATTTAACCGAGCCTAAACTCGTTGATGCTACCATAGAGCATTACGATTTTAGTAGCTTACGTGCAAACGCCTCTGGCGATTATAGTCCTGCGGATATGAATCATCTGTTGAACAAAAACCCTCGAGTGACGCAAAGTATTATTGAGCAGGTTGTTGAGTTAAGTGAACAACGTCAAGGTGTTATGATATTTGCCGCCACCGTTGAACATGCAAAAGAAGTTTTTAGTTATTTACCTTCGCAGTTAAGTGCATTAATCACCGGCGCTACCGACAACGCCGAACGCGATCAGTTAATTAAAGCATTCAAGCATAAAGAGATTAAATACCTAGTGAATGTTTCGGTATTAACCACCGGCTTTGACGTTCCCCATGTTGATATGATCGCCATATTACGCCCAACACAATCGGTTAGTCTTTATCAACAAATCATCGGTCGCGGTTTGCGTTTAAGTGAGAACAAAAAAGATTGTTTGGTGATTGATTATACTGGAAATGACTTTGATCTTTATCACCCCGAAGTAGGCGAGAAAAAACCCAGTAGTAAAAGCCAACCTGTGCAAGTTGTTTGCCCTAGCTGTGAATTTCCAAATGTGTTTTGGGGCATTTGTGATGATGACGGTTATTTAGTTGAGCACTACGGTCGACGATGCAAAGGTCTTGTTGATGATCCCACTGACGAGCAATCATATCTAGTAGAAAGCCAGCGCCAATGCGACTATCGCTTTGTATTCAAAGAGTGTCCGCATTGCGGTGGTGAAAATGACATAGCAGCTCGTAACTGTTTACAGTGCCTTGAGGTCTTGGTTGATCCTGATGATATGTTAAAAAAAGCACTAAAACTTAAAGATTCAAAAGTTATACGTTGTGCAGGCCTTAATTTAAGCAGAAATAATGGCAGAGGTAATGGCAGAAATAATGGCAAAGCTAGTGATAAGGGATCTGATAAGTTAAAAATCACTTACCATGATGAGGAAGGTACTGAGCTTACTGAATCGTTTGATTTTACTCAGTTGAATCAAGTAAAAGCCTTCAATGATATTTTTTCTAAACGCCTTAGCGCTAAAATAAGTCTACAACTAGGCGCTACTGAATCGTATGAAGTCACTACCCTTGAACAAGCATTAAAGCTAGCTAACATACTGCCGTGCCCTGACTTTGTTATTGCCAGAAAACAAAAATATTACTGGCGAATTAAAGACCGAATTTTTGACTATCAAGGTAAGTATCGAAAAGCTAACGAGCTTAAATAGCGTTCTAAGAAAGCTCAAAGTTAAGTTCATAGTTAAGCTAATCGATTTACGTTAAACCTTGAGTAAAAATACCGGCTATTTGGTATTTAAAATATAGAGTAGCTATCTTTTCATAACACTTAACATTGCACTTAACATTATGTTTATATCGCATAACGGGGTCACAATAAAATGTGTCCCCGTTAGCAATTTTCTTTATTATTGCTCAGTAACTTGGTAAACCGTAACGGTTCCAGATACTTCATTACCAATCACTAATAATGGCGTATTTGTTGGGCTGTCTGCTGCTGATATAAACTTAATACTTTCAGGACCTAGATCACCTGCCATATTCACTTGTGTGCAATCCATGCCTTCATTGCTATCACAAGGGTTAGCTAAATCATCATCCATTTCGTAATCAACGCTAAAGTCACGGTTATTGTAATGGGTAACAAAAGCAGTATTAAAAGGGTTTGTAATGTCGTAGACAAATAAATCCCCTGCTCGTTCTTGAGAAATAAAAGCGTAAGTTCTTCCTGCTATTTCTCCAACATCAATCGCTTCAGGCTCGCCACCCTTATCATCAGAGCGGTTATCGCCTTTATTTTCAGTATGTGCAGCATTAAAATTGTTGCCAAGAATAGCTGACGAAATTTTGCCGAAATCATCGCCTGAATCAAAAACTAAATTGACGTTTTGATCCCAAATAGAGAATGATCGCGCGCCATAAGCAAATAACTCTTCATACTCACCATCTTGGTCTTTATCACCTAAAGCTGTGGTAACTTTTAAACGTCCTAAATAGTCACTACCGCCCGTTTCGTCATACTGACTTTGTAACGTGGTTGACAGTGTTTGATTGAGCTCATCGGGATCAATAATATCTTTAACGCGTACCTCTTCAGAATATCCGTCGTAATCTCTGGCGTCACCTTCATTGGCAGAAACAATAAATGTCGAACCATTCCACGAATATGAAGCAATAGTATCGGGTTGATACATGCCATATAACCCTTGAATGCTTTTAAACTGAGGAACTTCGTCTTTATTAGTAAAGTCTAATTGATATTTACCCCAATCTTTATAACCCAGCGCTTTCACTTCAATGGTTAAATCTTTAAGATTTATTATGCCGATAGCATTATTTTCTTGCAGAGACACATACGCTATTTCGCTGTTACTGGCAGTGGTAATATATTCAGGTTCTAAATCTTTCGCGACTGTATTACCTATTGGTCCAGCAAACTTAACCCCTGCTTTTGTTAAAATAGCGAGACGTTTTTCATCGGTATCATAATCTTCAGGAGATAAATTATCATCACTAAAGACAATGTCTGAGCTTAAATTAATTGTAACTGCAACATCAGCTGGCATCATTTCAGCAACATCAATAACTGATATTGAGCCCTCAGGATCATTTGAGTAATCAGCATTGGGTTCACCTTCATTGGCAACTAATACCTTATTACCATCGGGCGTAAAAGTAACCATATCTGGCAAAGCTCCCGCTTCCACTGCTTTAATAAACGTACCTTCGCCAAGCGCATTTAAGCTATAAAACAAAATAGCGCCGGATGCTTGTTTAACTTCACCTTCAACAGCAATGGCTAACAAGTCATCTTTAATGGCAATTGAATTAACCGCACCTAACACAATGGTATTTTCAACGCCAGAGCTGTTCTTTACTGAAACGCTTAAGGGAAAAGTAAAAGCATTTGAGCTTAAGCTTTCATCTGCGACAGGGTTACCTACTTCTGTTGTTGAAAGATCAGTTAAGTTAATAACCTCAATTTGATTAGCAGCGCCATTAATAGCAAAAGCAGAGTTTGAATTTTTATGAAATTGAACAATTTCTGCCGCGCTTTTGCCATATATACCGGTAGCAAAACGGCCAACTACTTCAACATTTAATTCACGAGGTAAACTTTTACCGTCGCTGCCGTCAGTTCCAACAACACCTGGAATGCCCTGTGCGCCATCAATGCCTTGCTCGCCATTATCGCCGTCTAGGTTACATCCGCTTAACGCCATCGATAATGCAACAGTAAGTAACCCTGCTTTATACTTATTAATTTTTAACATCTTTTATTCTCGTTATTTAAAAATGAAATAAGACTAGGGAGTTTATGTGGCAAAAAAATGACTTTAAGGTGACAGAAAAATTACAAAAATAATAATTTACATTGAATGTGCCTTTAGCTTTTTAACTTACCTAAGATGAAGCAGTTGGGATATTTTAATTTAGAGTAGCGTTTAGAAATTTCAATTTAAGATCAGCGTTCTTTTAATTCTACCGTTCTACCATTCTACCTAAGTTTGATAGTGAGAAGTGGTGATTATTGAGCTATTAAAAGAAATTATAAAATTACATTTTAAGACCATATTCAATTGTTAGTTGGATTTATTTTTAAGGTTAATCATCAAATTCGTCCGAATTATTTCAAGCGTAAATGACATAACTATCACTAAAATTGAATGGATTATATAGCCTAAGCCGACTAATGGATCTGATGAGCAACTAGACTTAAGGATTTCACAATAGAAAAAGGCGACAAAGAACGTAGATGAAATAGCTAAACAAATTAATAGTACAAATCGAAATAACGACCTCCATCTCAGTAAATGTATAATTAAAACGATTACAATTGATGGTACTACAACGTTTAATATTCCTTCCATGGTATACCTTAAATGCTTATATAAAATTTCATCATGACACTCTATTTAAATACAATCAATTTAAATACAACCAAACTAAATACAATCAGATACATAGCATCAAAATTTTAACAGTGTACAGTTGTTGCCATTAACAAATTACGCGATTGATTATTAGCATTGGAAGATTACTAGTAGTATCTCAATTCACACCAAATACTATTTCCCGATAAGTATACTTCTTAATTTAGGTTGAGTGTTATGCTAATTCTATATCTTTAAATAACAGGCTATTGTATGCGGATACCATTTAATTTAACCTGCTTCATCGAAAATAATTAAGAATCTGTTAAGAAGCCAATTAGAAAAATATATACCTAACACTCGATATTGATGTAAGGACACAATAAACTCATGTTTCAACGTAGAAAAAATTTCTCGACGTCAGTCTTACTATTAATATTGTTGAATATTGGCTTAGCCTTATTTATCTTCAATTTTATCGATGATACGGAAATGAAAAGCGTAACTACGAGCGTATTTAACACCGACAATAACCAAGTTATTGACACTCAGGGTACAAATACCAAGTCCACAAAACCTATAGCCGATGTAAAAAGTATTAACGCTCATCACTCATTACATACTACAAGTAGAAAAAGTGCTGAAATGGTCGTTATGAAGAGGCCTGAATGGAAATTTTCCAACAATTTATTGAGTAAGCTTGAAGAACTTACAAGCGCCGCCGAAAGCGGAGATAATGAAGCAAGGTATATTCTTGCGAGGAACCTTAACTATTGTTTTAACAGTCCCATAGATAAAACCGCACTTGATATAAAACTAACGCAAGCCCTCGATTATAGCGATAGCGCACTTACAATAAGTAGAATATCAGAGAAATATAAGTATTGTATTGGCATTGAACAAAAACAGCGTAAAGAGTTTTACAATTACTCGAAAGTCGCTGCAAACAATGGATATGTAGCCGCACAAGAATATATTGGCACTATTACACCAGAGTTTTTTATGACGTCTCAGGGCTATCAAAGCCTTGAACGAGAAGACTTTATAACAACGCGCGATAATTTTCTTGCACAACAAATAAAATTTTTACAACAAGCTGCACAAAATGGCAGCATCAAAGCATTAACGAGGTTGTCTCATATTGGTAATGCACAGAAATTTAGCAAAAATAATAATGTTAAATCTGCAGCATTTAATCAATTAATTCTAGAACTGACTCCAAATAACGAAATACATAACCGTTATGCATGGCTTCAAGAAAAACTTTATCTACAACTAACACCAGAAGAAATTGATCATGCATTCGTAATGTCTGAAGCGTGGTTAGTAGTGATTAAAGCAAACGGGACTTTGTACTTAGAAGATGATGAGTAAAAGGGATAGGCACCGTTTTATTAATTCGACTAAGCTTATTCAACTTCGAGTGAGTGTTCTTGTTAATTATAACTATTGACTATAAGCAACGGAAGAAAGCAAAAAGCCCGCTAACCTTTCGATTAACGGGCTCTTCTTAATATGTCGGTGAGAAAGAGATTTGAACTCTACTTGAAGGATTAGCGCTACAAACCCTTTTTATTAATTCCTGAAAAGCAAAAAAACCGCTAATCTTTCGATTAACGGGCTCTTCTTAATATGGCGGTGAGATAGAGATTTGAACTCTACTCGAAGGATTAGCGCTACAAACCCTTTTTATTAATTCCTGAAATGCAAAAAGCCCGTTAATCTTTCAATTAACGGGCTTTTTTATAATATGGCGGTGAGATAGAGATTTGGACTCTACTTGAAGGATTAGCGCTACAAACCCTTTTTATTAATTCCTGAAATGCAAAAAGCCCGTCAATCTTTCAATTAACGGGCTCTTCTTAATATGGCGGTGAGAAAGAGATTTGAACTCTACTTGAAGGATTAGCGCTACAAACCCTTTTTATTAATTCCTGAAAAGCAAAAAACCCGCTAATCTTTCGATTAACGGGCTCTTCTTAATGTGGCGGTGAGAAAGAGATTTGAACTCTACTTGAAGGATTAGCGCTACAAACCCTTTTTATTAATTCCTGAAAAGCAAAAAACCCGCTAATCTTTCGATTAACGGGCTCTTCTTAATATGGCGGGAGGAATGGGACGAGTATGGGCACTGGTTTTATTCAATAAAATTGCCGCTTGAGTAATTATTTTATAAAATTGAAGTGCTCATTTCTCATAGTAAGGATATTATAAAATCCTTACTATGAGTGTTTATTTACCTTTCCAAGTTTACTTACGTCCACAACCACTTCAAATTCAACAGACTGATCCGAAAACAAAATATTATCTCTAGAGTAAATTGTTTCTAAGACTACTCTACTTTCAGTGTCAAACCATTCTTGCCCTTGGTAATGTGTATAAGCAAAGTCTTTTGCTACTTGTAGGGACGTTGTCCAAGCTTGACCATATCTCCCTCTTTTGTGTTCAACAATATCACAGCCTCTATATAATTTAACATCTTGGTCCAGTGAAGAAATGTCATTTGGAGTTAAAACTTCGGTAAGTATTATTTTAGGACCCCAACATTGATTTTCCTGACGTGTGTATAGCTGGTGGAGCCCATTAAATGCATAACCTACAAATGCATACCGTAAAGCATCTAAAACTTGCAGAGCTTCATCATTTTGAATCTTTTCAGATAACATACTTGAATGCGAGTTAATAAACTTCTCTGCAACATTATCTTCAAAAGTAAACGTATCTTCCTTTAACGCCTCAAAGCTTTGAATTGTGCCAATAAAACTTTCTACAGCATTGATAATAATTTGTAAAAATTCAGAAATTGAAGAGTCATTCAATTTATTTTCAATAGAGGTGATATCAATTTTCATGTTAGTTTCCATGAAATATTTATCAGAAATTTTGAACACTAGTTGACTCCATATGATTACTTAAGTTCTAATTCGCTTTGTAGTAACGCCAATCCGTAGACTCCTTGTAACTGTACTTCTTCGGTAACTTGACCCTCTAAGTAGCTTTTTGCTCCAAGATACACAGGTTTATTTATTTCTTCACCTTTAGAAAAAGCCTCGCTTTGTTCAACCATTTCGTTCCAACGTTCATGGATAAAATCTGAAATTTCTGCTAAATCTTCTAGATCATTTTCTTCAATAAATTTTTCTATTAACTCTAAATTATACTTAAAGGTGTGCTTCAATTTGTCAATCGTTTCACCTTCATCTTCAGTTAAAGCAGACAGATCTCTCACGGCAACGATCAATGATAACGATTGGATACTCGAAAGACATAATTGAAAACAGCTTTGATAAACGGACTCAAAAAAAGTGTATTTACTGTCATTTTTCCAATCATTAGAAAAATCTAAATTAGGATACGGTAGAGGCATATTAAATGCTGGTTTAATAGACATACTAGGAACAATAGCCCCCTTAACTAAAGGAGTTAAAGAGTAAACCCAATCCTGTCCTAAAATATTCTTCGCACTATCTATAACTATATCTATATAACTAGCCTGCTCTAAAATGTTATCCATTTTTATCAAAATTGATATTTCTACAGGAGGCCAATATATAGTGTCTTTTGCTTCGATTTCCCTTATTTCAAATTCAATATAATGTTCTTTCAATGCAAGTTCATTTTTGAGTGAGGCAAGTAACTTTCTTAATTTTCTATCAGCACTATCTTTACAGAACCTTGCAGCCGCTGGTATTCCCCCACCTAACGGCCCTTTTTTTGCTGTTTTGACAATATTCGCTATCTTATTTGGTGACGGATCTTGATCCATTTCATGTAAGATAAAAGATACATCCTCTATTCGCTTTGCTAGCTTATTTATTTCTTCAATAGGCGGTGAAGAAATAAAAGACCAAATTCTGAGTGTTCTTTGTGCTAAAAAATCTTGTGCTAAATCACCTGCATATACGGCTTCTGATTTACATCTGGCTCCGGGAGTAACCTTACCCATTCGATTAGAAAGGTTGCTTAATAGACCGGAGATTGCGCCTGTAAGCCTATCAACTTCTGTAGCTTGGTTTTGACTGTTGAATTGTTGATGATTTTCGACTTCTTCTGAATAATTTAACTCATTTACCTTAGTTATTATTTCATTGAATTGATCTGCAAACTGATTCTTTCGATTAATCGATTTCCCTTTAATCCATTGCTCAGAAAAAGACCTAAATAGTTTTTCACTTTTATTGAGGCAATCTTGAATTGCAATCGCATAATCAGTACTTCTCTCCAAAGAAGCTTTACTATTCATTATTTTTTGAAACGCTACATTCCATGCTACCTTGTCTTTAGCATGGATGTTTTCTCTAGGCATATTCTTATCATGATAACTATGCTCACCAACTTTAACAGACTCTCCATTAGGCCAAACTACTCTGCATTCAGCAGCATCAGCTTGTGGGCTTAATGCTATTAGTACTTCACAATTTTCCACCGCTAATGTATTGAAGTCGCTTTGAACATCGTCATCACCAATGAAGTGAATATTAGAACCTACTGTTACACCATGCTTGCCGTTGTCAATTAACTTAGGTTTACTTAACCAAGAAGATTGTGACTGATATAGATTTAGAAGCACATCATTTCCCCCTAGCTTTTCAACAATAGATTGAGAAAAACTAGGACTTATCTGATATGCAACCAACAAAAAATTTGCCAAATCACTAACTTTGTTACCATCTGAATCTGACGTTTTAACTACATCTATATCAAAATTAGTAGGAAATAATGAATCCTTATAGAAAGGGATAAAACACGAGAGAAGTTCTGAAGAGTCTTCCAAACTAGTCAATTTAGGATACTTAGTATTTTTATCAAGAAATTCTAGGCAAATTAATCTGTAATCTTTGTGTGACTCATTTTTATAATCAGCTAAACAATCAATGACTGACTGCCAATGTCGATTATCGTCTAGTTTAGGCGGTTCAATATTTGCGTTCGCAAACATAGATACAGTGTTCCAAATTGAACGACGCACTTGATATTTTTCGAGTTTACTAATTAGTAAATTTACACTTTGTTCTAAAGTTACAAGTCCTAAGCCTTTTAGAATTCCTACCCAAAAAGATGACTCATTATTAACGGATAATAGTTTAGCTAACTCATTGACTAGCGGCTCTCTCTCATTATATTCGATACCTTTAAACACTGAATAAACTATAAAAGGAAGCGTTTCATTAGTTGCACACATTATCCCTGTCATTAAGGAATCGTGCTTATGAAAAATAATACCATCATGACACGCTTCTGATAATGCATTTGAGCGGATATCATGGAGGCCGCCTAGCACTCCTTTACGGTTCTCATGGACTAAGTGTTCATCTAACAATCTTTTTAGAGCTAAGCTAGTTTCTTGAGGAGATATGCTTAGGGTTTCTTGAAGTTTAGCTGCATCAATCTCCCCTCCGTAAGATGATATTTCAGAACTAACCCTTACAATAGCTAACTCGTGGTTTCTTTCTTGAGTTTCTCGTGCTTTTATTTGATCTGATATTAAATCACTAAGTCTGTTCCCTTGCGTTAGAATATGGATATATTCAAGCATAAGTTCTTTTGAATTATTGAATGGTTCTTGCCAATGTTGCCAATCAGTACTCTTTGATTTTAATAAATTTCGCCAAATGAACTCAGCAGTTTCTTTATCTAACGATAATTCATGTATATAAATGTCACCCAAATTGTTTATTAAATATCTATCTTCCGCACGTATTGACCCTACGATATATAAATCATCAATATCCATAAAATGCTGTAAACATAAGTTCCATACTTCATAGTTTTGGGTATTAATCTCATCAAATGCTATGGCTATAGGATATTTTCGTGAAGGGGATCTTGATGAAATAAATTCAAAAATAGAATTTAAATCTTGGACGGTAGTTGTAGAACAAAGCTCAAACCATCTGTATGTATCAAAAGATTGAAAGACTGTACTCCAGAGTAATGCTGACTTTCCGGCACCAGATGGCCCACAAATCAGGCACTTTTTTTTACTGGCTAGATTTGAGGTTAATTCTTTTATTTTCGAATTTTGGAATAGAGCTAAACCAGACGATATATGTCTTGGCCTTGCCTTTACACCTTTGTAAAAATTAACATTAGGATCTGAAGTATCGAATCTAATTAACTTAATTACCCTATTAAGAATAGCTTTATCAATTAAACTGAAATCACTATATGACAGTACAGTGTTAATGATGCCTTCAACAGAATTTGAAGATATTTTTTGCCTATTGGCATAATTTAATTTTGCATTCTTTTGTGAGCAATCGGCAACCAGCATATATAAATCGGAAACGATTCCATTTGCAATTATTTTTGCAACGTCCAACTGCTCAACCAATAACTTAACAGATTCATTTTCTGGTGCTTTTGATACAAATATACAATGTTCAGAATCGAAAATGTCATCCGTAAACTTTTCCTCTAAATTTGAGCAAGGTTGCTCAAGTATTAACAACTCCTTTATTGGCTTTGAATTTTTTAAAGTGGAGTTAGATTTTTCTTTGACGATTTGTAAGTATTTATCCGCTTGATTTTGAGAGAACAGGCCATCTCTTTTTGATTTTATTTGAACCCATAACTCTAATTCATCTGATTCTAATGTGAAGTCTTCTAGTCCTTCGGGAACTATTGAACCCATGCTAATTTTTTTAGCCCACTGAAGCAGAAGAACATGAACCACTACTAAATGCTGATAATGAAAGCCTCTACTAGCCCTAGCTCCTGCTCTAGAGGTATCCCAAACATCTTCAAACGTATTTAGATTTTTAATATTATCATCCTTGTGTAACGACCTTAATTAAACCAGAAATACCTTACTAATGTCTGATCTATAGATGGCGTGGTTGCAGAACCTCATTTTTTAATTGACTCCACTTGCTAATAATTCACTTGTAGTCTCAACATCTTCCAATACATAAGCAAACTCGCCATCTTCATCGTGTGGAATACCAATATGTAAAAGTGAGTCAAATGATTCACATATCGATGATTTGTTAGAGAATTTATATACATAGTCAATGATGCAAACTCTGTGTCTTATTAAGTTCCCAAGATCTGTGAATTTAACAGGTAGACTAAACTCTTTTGTATGTTCACCTTCAGGTAAGATTAAAGTTGTGAACTGGTAATCATCAAATGGACTTATTAGAAATTTTTTCTCTATCCAATCTGTAATATTGATTAAAGCTGTAATATCCGATTGTTCTACATTTTTGGGATTTTTGAATATTTTATTTGCTAAGTCACTCAACGATTCTGACTGTTCTTTAAGCTGCGCAATAGTTTCCTTCGATATTTCATAATGAAATTGAGTGAAAGTACCGTATAAAACGCCATGCAGTGCTCTAGAATCACTTACCTGACCAAACATTGTCGATTGGTTACCCATATACTTTACGAACTCTTCAAGATGTTTAAAATAATTTGTGAAAGTATTTTGATTTTGTGCTTCTTTATATTGCTCGTTGGCAATCACTATTTGTTTAGATGTTAACTCCGATCTATTTATCAGTGCAATAAAAGTCATAAAAACACCTATTCCACCTAATATGGATACCAGAGGCTGGTATATTTCAATGAATAATTTTAATCCTTCTATTGAAATCTGAAAATTATAGGATTGTGAAACTACATAAACGAAGTAGATTGTAATGTTATAGGCGAGAATAAACGGATAGGTAAAAAGCGGTTCATGAAGTAATGAATACTCATTAGCTTCATCGTATATTCTTAGAACAAAATAAAGGGATAGCCTGTATAAAGTAATACATATAATGAGGGTTAGAGTCATAAACAGTAATATGCTAACTATTAAAGCGGTGTTAGAACCCTCCATGATTAAATTGCTATCAAGAAATTTTTTAACTTCAACCAGAACTATATATATAGCTGTAATTTGTCCACACAAAGCGACTATCAATTGGTTTTTAGCTTTTTGTAATATCCCTCT
Organism: Colwellia sp. NW0002-52-1; assembly: GCF_057550865.1. Lineage (NCBI taxonomy): Bacteria > Pseudomonadati > Pseudomonadota > Gammaproteobacteria > Alteromonadales > Colwelliaceae > Colwellia > Colwellia sp. NW0002-52-1. Next base: position 198,677 of record NZ_BAAJLU010000003.1, read on the forward strand.
TGATCTAATTCTGTCTCCTATAATTTCAACATTTTTAACCGCAGCTTCCCAGCCAACAATATACATGAAAAAGTTTAATAACATTTATTGATTAATCCATTCAAAAAAGTGGTCTTCCGCTAGCGGCAAAAAGAAATATGTTACTGAGTCGTACTTATTATGCATTTGGTTCACCTATCACCCGAGCATTTCCGAAAATGAGCCTAAGTCTATTAATTGAATCAACTGATAACTCTTGAGTTATTAGCAACGTCAAATTGTGCTTCGCCCTAGAACATGCCACATAAAATAAGTTACGATTTCTTTCAAAAGTATCTTTTTTATTAGCTGGATATCCATTTTCCATAAACTCTAACATTTGGTTCCAGTTGTACTGGTTCCACCCTCTGCCCAAAACAACAAGAACATTATCAAACTCAGCCCCCTTCACTCCATGCTTTGTAGAAAAAGGGGTTTTATCATCTATAAACTTTGATAGTTGTATTACTTGCCTATAACTAACGCTTTTTAAGGATCTTATCTTTGTTAGAAAGTTTTTATCCCTTTCACCCAAATTTTCAACGTCCTCTTCTAGAAGGCTTTGATAACGTTCTTCTAATTGTCGAACCTTATTTGATAAACGAGGTTTATTCGATTCAATAAGGAAAGCTAGCATCTCATCGACTGTTCCGCTTAAACGTAGTTCATTAATACGATTTAGATTATCTACCCAAACACGTTTATCATCATGACATTGTAGTTGCGGAAATTTCTGGTTAATTACTTGAAATAATTCACCATACTCTCTGGTTTCAAAGGAAGCGATAACAGGTTCAATAACTTCAACAAAATATTTTATATATGGATCATTCTTTTTTAAATAATCTTCAGTATGTCTAAAACAATCTGAAAGATCTTTGAAACCTTGCTCTGTTGCAATTACATTGTTCGTTAACATCAAAACTTTGGTATTTTCAGAGTCAAAATCCCAACCATTTTGGCTCATAGTTTCTTTAACTCTCTCAAAGTAAACGTGAGCAGCATCTTCGGGTAAGTCTCCAGCCCAATGGCCGCCAACTCTTCGCTCTCCTGTCCAGGAGTTTGAATGATATATAGAGATACCTCCTTCTGACTCTGGATCAGATTCATGTTGCGGCAACTCTGGTCTCATATTGTTTAAGCAATTAACTATGTTCTTATCGGACCTAAAATTTGCATTTTTTCCTATTTCAGTAATATTATCATTCTCACTTTCAATGAGACCACAAGCTTCCTTACCGTATATTTTCTGCCAATGATCACCAAATAAGCCAACTAGCAATCCAGAATCATTATCAATTAAGTTATTAACTATAGAAGAAGCCAGATCTTTGTTGGTATCTTGATACTCGTCAATAAATACGATTGGGAATTTAGCCTTTAGTAAGTTTTGAAATTTAGAAAAGCCCAACAGTGAAGAGATTAACTTAATAACATCATCATGGTGTAAAGATATTGTTTTTTCATCTATCTTGGGGAACCCTAAATCATATATGACTTTTTGCTTGTCAATTCCCCCTGCTTCTTCAATCCGAGCTACCCACTTTGCGCCTAATTCAGGTAAAAGTTCTCGAAGTTTAGCTTGAAAGCCGTTGATGAAGCTCCAGCTAAATGCATGTATTGTGTCTGCGTATATTACTGGATGATTATCAGTCCTTTCACGTATTTCGTCTTTTGCGATATTGGTATAAGTAATACATGCAATTTTCTGTTCTTTTTTTATAAACTCATCAGCTCGACTATGAACTAAGTGTTTCAGAGCTTTTATAAGAGAATATGTTTTACCAGCACCAGCACCTGCTTCTAACCTAAAACAGTTACAGTGATTTATTGCAGTAAACATTTCGTCTAAAGCTTGAGTAGATGCATTTTCAGCAGGGCTAACTTGGCACATCAGCTAACTCCTCAACTTCCACTTCAATAGGTTGAGGTAAGTCAATAGACTCTATAGTTCTTCCATCCAACCAAATAAGTCCTTCTTTGATATATTTAGGAACACTCCAATCTATTTCATCTATAGAATATTTAATAGCAAAATTAGCTTTACTATCTTTTCCAATAATTTTTGCCCTTTGATACACTTTTGTTTCTAGCTCAATAGGATCTACTTCAAGCAAATCAAACTTTTCTAAATTTGCTAAAATAAAAGCATCTTCGAAGCTACGACCGACTAATTCACTGCCGTCTTCGGCTATTTGATATGCAATACGACGACAACCAGAAACCTTATCAGTCTCAGGCTTAAGTGCTATTTGACTTAATTCACTATAGCCATCAAATCCATACCACTTTGACAAACCAGTATTACTCGTATGAGTTCCTTCAGAGAACATAGAGGAAGGATAAGTTGTAGTTGTTTCACCACGTGTTCTCTTTACAGAATCTATATCAGTAATTATTAGTGTTTTCAGTTCTAAAAAGTCTATAAACTTATAGAAGTTGTTCATATAAGCCCCACCGACTTCTACAACAGATAAGTATTTACTTCTTAATGTTGTTAATTCCGCATCATCTATCTTTTTAATTATTTCAGGTAATAAAATTCTTTCGGTAGCACCTTCGATTAGGATAGCTTTGTCTGCAAAATATAGATCGCACTTAGTCAAAGACAAATATTTATGAAGAAACTCTTTATCTATTTGACTATCTTCGGTTGAAAACTCAGCTCCTAAATCTTTTATTTGTGTAGAACCCGCTGACTTTGAAAGAAAATACCTCACTTTGCTGAAGTCTGCTTCATTTGCAATATGAGCAGAATGTGTACTTACTACAAACTGAATTGGCCAATGTTTGTCTTCATTAAACGTTTCTTCAAATACTGATACAATCTCATCTAATTGGCGTATAAATACTTCCTGCATTTGTGGATGTAAATGCGCTTCGGGTTCTTCTATGAAGATAATGTGAGATTTAGGTGTTATATCGGATGATTGATAAGCTCTAAAATATTCATAAATACGGAATAGAATGAAAATTAGGTTCCTAAACCCAAGACCATTATATGTTTCCGGTAAGGTGAAGTGATCATCCTTCTGATAAAAAACCCTCGTATTGCTTTCGAGTAAAGATTTTATATTTAATTCAGTTGACGCACTTAACTCAGTGTCCTGTAGTCCAGGATATCCAAATATAGAAAGTGTAGGTAATAGTTGTTCAACTTTTTCTTGAAAGTCTACATCTACTGTAGTCTGTAGACCTTCAACAACTTCATTTATATCACCAGATAGTGCTTGAAAGGCTTCAGGTGCCCCAGCATTAGCAGAACTATTAAATATACTTCCAAGCGCTTTGCCTAATACGTCTCGTTCATTGTGAGTTTCATCATCTAATCCTCGTTGAGCGTTAATAACCTCTGATCGAATTAGTCGCTTTACTTTACTAAACTCTAGTTTAACTCTATTTTCAGGATTATTAGGCTCTATAGCATAAAGTACAGCCTCAAAGTTCTGGTTAATTGATTCTTTTAAATCTTTGAAGTATTTAGACCTATCGCTAATGTCCAAACCACTTAATAGATTACTTATTCCACCATCTTTAACCTGATAAGAAACTAGTATTTTTGTTTCGTATACATTTTCATCAAGGTCAATTATGAAATCTCCTAATACACCATATGAATCAGCATCAGACCTATAATCAACAAGTAAGCACAACTCAATTGTCGGGATAAGTAACCTAACATCTCCTTCGGTGTTACCTTCTAGGAAGGAGTTTAAAGCATTTTCAAACTCACTTAATGACGATTGGTTAAAATCTTCATATTTCAATTTTGGAGCGGAGCCAGATAAAAAACTTCTAAATATCTCTGCAAGAGATGTTTTACCTGTGTTATTCCTGCCTACAACTAATGTAGACCTGTCATCTAACGTCATCGTTACATCTTTGAGTAAACGATAGTTTTTAATTTTTACTTCTTTGATTATCATGTAATTTCCTTTTACTTTTCATTCATATTTGAATTAGTTAATTACTTCAACATTTCTGCATTTAGGAAATGAACTGCATCCCCAAAACTCATTATCAGCATTTTTAACTTTACTAACTTTACTAACTTTACGTAACATCATATCTGCACCGCACTTTGAGCAAGCTTTAATGTTTGATTTTTCTTCAATTATCTCTTTCACATGTTTAATGTGTTGTCCGTTAGTTTTATAGCTACGTTCCAACATACCGTTTTCAATCTGGCCAATAACACTAGCAACCTCTTTTGCATTAAAAACAATTTCAGTTTTGCTCTTGATATATTCAATACCCCCACGAGCAAACCTTACATTCTCTGGCATATTAGTTTTGAAGGTACTATCACCAATAAAGATAATGACTGAGAATATACTATCATTCTTTGCGTTCAAACAAGCTTCTAACGTTTTGACATGCTTGTAATTTTGGTGAAGTGGATTCTGAAATTTAGACTTATGTTTGTAGATTTGTTGAGTCCATTGCTTTTGATTGCCATTACCAAAGATCCAACCTTTCATGTTCTTGGTTTCAACCACAAAAATTCCATATTTTGACACGATTATGTGATCTATTTGTGTAGTACCATCCTCTGTTGGCAGAGTTACGTTTTTTATAAGGTGGTATTCATTTTTATTTAAGAAAAACTTAATGAGTAAGTTAACTTGCCACTCACCCAATACGCCTTTGAACCATGCAGATTTTATGACGATAGCAAATATGAAGATCGGTATTAAATACCAAGCGGCACTATTCATCATATTAAGGTAAATTGATAAATCCATTTAACATTCTGTCCTTTAATTTATTTTGTAGATAAGCAAATAGGCTTATCATCTTTATCGTACGCACCGATACAGTAGAAGCTTTCCTTAAGTAGCCCTTTCATACCTGTATAAGGGCTTAAAAACGACTCATTGCTATTATTGAGCCTCTGCTGAAACAAATGTTTTGTCATTCGTTGAAATACTTCTAAGTTATGCAAAGCCCCATCCAGTTCAAGGTACTTAGGTGTTACTGTTATAGCTAGTAGAGAGCCAATAGGGTTTGATAAGTCAAACTTGATTGCATCATCAACGTTAGGTTTCTCATGAACGATTATCCTGTCACCTACCAATTCATATTTACCTCTTTTAACAGTCATCCCTTTAAACATTAAATTGGCTGTCCTGTAGGGTTTATATAAAAAGCTCTTTGGTAAATACTTTAAAATACTAGTTAAGTTTTCTCTGTAGTTACCTAACCCAGCTATTTGAAAAGAATTGTAGCTAGACATAAATTCATGGTTAAGGGGCTTATCGAATGTGAGTTGATCTTTCTTTAAATGAGTCAATGAATCGATATAAGGCTTCCATACGAATAAGTCTTCATCGTTAGTTTTGGAAATCAAAAAAGCTGCGGCTTTATATAGCAGTTGTAACTCAACAACACTAATAACCTTAGAGACAGTATAAGGGGTTTGCCCTAGTACTAACTTATGATGATTTAGTAATTGAATTAATTCTTCAACAACGGCTTTTCTTTTGCCTAATTTAAAATTGTGCAGGTTTAATATCAGTTTGATTTTTAAGACATCTATACCAGGGCCGAACATCATCATTGGTCCATATATAGAGGGCTGTTGGTATAAGCCAAAGTCTGTATAGTTGAATACACCGTTATATCTTTCTATGTGCTTTGCGAAAGTATCACCAAGATATATTGCATGCTCTGACTGGGTATATATTGACTCTAAACAACCAATTTCATCATAATCACAAAGCCATTTAGGTTTTTCATTTTCGGGCAATATTTCTTCTATCCAGTCTTCTTCTGGATAATCGTTAAATTCAATATAAGTTGAAGGCAGCTCAGTATTAGCTAGAGACTTTTCATATTGTTCTATCCGCCACAACCCTACTTCATAAGGTGATGAATCTAGACTTGACCACATTCCCATATGATATACGCTGCCGTTTTGTTGCGTGGTAATGCTACTCGAATACTCCTCTAATAATTGGACAATTTCAGGGTTGAGCTCATCATCCTTATAGAATAGATACCCACCACCTACGATACATAACCCCAAAATAACAACTAGAAGCCTTTTGATAAGCTTGGAACGTAAATCACCAAAAGCTTTATTCAAAAGACGTGACTTAATTAATAAAATGAAAATAACCAATGGTACTAGATAGAATAAAGCTTCGTAGAAGGAGTGCTGATAAAATGAATAGCCCAATCTTTTGTGTCCTTTAACTGTAACACCGATATCAAACGGTGAAATTTCCAATATATACAAATAACTATAAACACTAGACTACTACAGATAGGTATTATTTTAAATTCACGAATATTTTGCTTATTGCAAAATAGATCAACCCTTGCCCCCGCTTTGTCCACAAATAGCTGAAACAGTTTAGATTTAGTTATTATAAAAAACCACTCATTTAAAACGTAAGGCTATGAAAATAAACGATTAAATAATATATCACTTATGATTTTCTGTCATTAGAAATTACAACTTACTGATCTAGAGAGAATTTTATTTTTTTATAATCCACCAATGACATAACACGAGTTACAAGCATATTATATCCTTTAAAATCATAGGTATACATAGTTTGACTTATTGATTCAATGGTTCTATTTTTTAGCCATAAAACTATAAATAATGGCTCAATCATGAAAAACAGCAACGCATCAAAGATAAAGGTAATTAACGGAACTTTTTGTATAGAGTTGCCTGAAAAAATAGTCACGCATATGGGGCTTACTTCAGCAGATGTAATTGAGTTTGGTTATTCAAGAGATGTCAAAATTTGGAAAAGAGAAAACATAGACATCTCTTCTGATATCTATCGAAAGCTCAAAGGTATCTTCAAAACTGAGAATAATGTTTTTCAATGGCTAAATAGAAAGCAGAATTACTTAATAGGAAAAGCACCAATCTCCTTGTTAAATGAAGCTAAGGGCAAAGAAAAAGTCCTAGGGCTAATAGAGCGTTTGGAACGTGGTGACTTTTCTTAAAAAGGTTCTCTCTATTCGGGTTGGCATCCTTCCAGCCTTTTATATTGGTTAAATGTTAAGGGCTTTTTGTTGAATATCCTTTTTTTATGCACGGCAAATAAACAACGTAGTCGGACAGCTCAGGAATTACTTAGCGCTGTAAATAGAACTCACCAATACAAATCAGCGGGTTTGAGTTTGAAGTACGTAAATAAGGCTGGAACAACGCTTTGCACCGTCGAAATGCTAAGTTGGGCTGATAAAATTTACGTATTTCAGAACGCTCATATTGAGCGTATTAAAGAATATACCGGTGAAAAATATTTATCTAAGATTACAAACCTTAAAATTGAAGATGATTACAAATATTTTCAAAGAGAACTTGTACTCCTCATTTTGGAGCGATTTAAAAGAAACTAGGTTTAGGGAGTTATTTTAGTCTTATAAAAACTTCATATAAATGTAATAAACCTCGCTTACCCCAGAATTCACTCAAAATAACATCATCTTTTAAATAATATATTTAACTATAAATCATCACGCTTATTCCAAATAGAGATAAAGAATCAATTTTTATAAGATTAATAAATTGAAAAAGATAAAATGCCAATAACTATTTATTAAGAAACTAAATTTATAACATTTTAATTTATAAAAACTAGATCAAATGTCAACGGCTAAAACTCACATAGAATGTCAATAACGCACCACTTAATATACAAATAAAAAACCTTTATTTCAATAAGTTAAAACCAAAAGACCTACTAAAACGTACCCTTTACTTTTTTTGGGTTCGCTACTTTAATTAGCCCTAGTTCACTTACTCATATCAATTTAGCATCTAGGAGGTTACATGATTTCATCGCTTAATAACTTATTTAAAATTTTGCCCGAAGGTACTCTAGGAGATTCGTATGAAAACTAAATCAATTACATTGCTTAATTCCGCAACCCTTAAAACAAAGGGAATTAAATTAACCTCAGCAGAGGAAGAGGAAGAGGAAGCAACGGAAAGCAAGGACGAACTTTCCAAAGATTTAAGTCGAAGAATACAATTTTATTATAGAGAGGTAGAACGTAGGAGACGTTCTCGGATTATCAGCGGAGCAAAGTCAAAAATAGCGATTCAAGGATACTTCCCTAGTGGGACCCCCACTTTTGGTTATACAACTGTAAATATGAAAATTAAAAATTCAGGTGTAGTAAGAAAAAAATTAGCTATCCATAAAGAAGAATCAAAAGTTGTTAAAAAGATATTTGAATTAGCTTCTTTGAAGATCCCTTTAAACAAGAATAAGGCATTAAAGATTTCAACAGAATTAAATGAAAACAACATCCATTGCAGAGGAAAGCGATGGACGGCAAATAAGATCATTAATTTATTAAGTAATTCAACCTACTTGGGTGAATACGTTTGGGGTAAAAAAAGAGACTACAACTGTAAAGATAATCCTCCCATAAAAATTAATGTACCCGCAATTATTACACAAAATCTTTTCATGCAAGTAAATAAGATGTAGGCGAAAACTAAAACTATTAGAGGGATTAAGAGATGAATAAGATTAAGTTCGAAGTAAATAATCATAAAGCAATACTAACCTTCAAGCGCCCATCAAAAATAAAGTTCTCATTGCTGAAATGGGAGCTTATTGAAAAAAATATAGATGAAATTTTGGAAGTTTTAGAAAAACATTTAGATAAAGACAACGAATTTAAAGTTAAAAATAAAGGAGACAAGAAATGTCAGTTAAAACAATGAAAATCGCCATTTATATTCGCGTTAGCACCAACATGCAGGTTAAGGAAAACTTGTCTTTAGAAGATCAATTAAACACATTAACAAAATGGGCAAAGGATAATAATCATTTAGTAGTTAATGTATATGAAGATGCAGGCTCATCAGCATATAAAGGGGTTAGAAAACAATTTAGCCAAATGTTACATGATATTGAAAATGAAGTAATCGATGTCGACTGTGTTGCTGTTTATGACTCTTCACGATTTAGCAGAAAAGAAGTAGATCGCCTTAATGCAGAAGAGATTTTACATAAGCATAACGTTAAGTTTTTCTCCTTTATTGATTGTATTCCTGATGATGAGGATGATGCATTCCTATTTAAAGGTTTCAATGGTTTGTTTAATGAAAGCTTTAGTAGAAAAAATAGTAAAAAATCTGCGTTTAAATTAAATGATGCAGCTAAACAAGGTTACTTCACTGGAGGTAAACCGCCTTTTGGTTACCGATCTGTTCCTGTACCTAACTTAAATGGTGGTAAACAAAGAAAAACTTTAGAAATACACCCTGACAATGCTTCTACTGTTGAACTGATATATTCACTGGCTATTTCAGGTACATCAGGTTGTTCATTGGGGGTAAAAAAAATTGCTTCTTATTTAAATGAACAAAACATTTTTAAGAATAACCACCGTTGGACCCCAAATGATGTGCATAACGTATTAACAAACCCAACATACTTCGGAGAACGAGAATACGGACTAAAAAGAATTCGAAAAGACTTACATAATGAAATTATTATTGTTCCCACACCAGAAATCATTTCTAAGCAGGACTTTATGTTGGTCAAAGAGCTAATGTCTAAACGTGCTCCTAAAAAGGAAAATAAAGAGAGTAAAGGAATACAGTCACCTTCTCTTCTCACTGGTCTTTTGAAGTGTGCCACATGTGGTTGTAATCTAGTAATAAATACGGGAAAAGGAGGACAATACTCATACTATAAATGTAGAAACAAAATAAAGCATACTACTAAATCCTGCAATACTCCTAACTTTAGAAAAGAACAATTGGAAAAATCAGTAATAAAGAGTTTACGTGGCACCATTTTTGACGCTTCATATATCTCCAGCATCTATGATGACCTGAAAGATACATTAACACAAAGAAAGAAAGAGCAATCACTTGAAAAAGCAACTTTACAACGTAAATGGAATGTCGCTGAGCAGCAAGTATCAAAATTAATAGGTGAAATTGCAGATAACAAGTTAACCATGTCTGCAATGATACAAAGACACTTAAAAATTTATGAAGATAATCTAGCTACAATTGAGCGTTCAATCGAAATGCTTGATAAGAAAACTAGATTACCACTAATGCATTTTGGTAAACATCACATAGAACAATTTTTATTTGCTTGTGAGAAGGTTTTACTAGGAGGAAATGTTGAAGCGACTAAGGCTCTGTTATTGGCTACTGTAAAGGAAATTAAAGTTTATGAAGATAAAATCGACTTTATAGGTGGAAATTTACAGATTTTAGCTAATGTAGAAAGTAATAAGGCTGGGAACCCCAATGGAGTGCCCAGCCTCATATCAATATGGCGGTGAGATAGAGATTTGAACTCTAGAAGGGCTACAAACCCTTGCCGGTTTTCAAGACCGGTGCTTTCGACCACTCAGCCATCTCACCTGAAGTTCTAAAGCATTGCTGCTTCAGAACGGGGCGAATAATAAATACTGTTAACGCCTTTGTAAAGTGCTAATTGCTAATAATAGTCATTTTATTTGATTTTTATTACCGAGTGCTGAATAAACCATCAAATAGAGTGTTTTTACTACCCTACTCACTATTACACTTATTTATATTATAAGTTTTTATCGGATAGATTATTTATTACGATTTGTAACAAACGTATGCAACAGTATTTATATTATCAACTGTTATACTGTTTTATTGCGATTTTTAAGGAGATAGCGTGCAAAAGTCTAGCCCGTCGGTTGCTGATCGAAGTTTACTTAGTTTAACTTGGCCAATTTTTATTGATCTGTTTTTCATTTTTATGATTAACGTTACCGATGCTTGGTTTTTAAGTCGTATATCTGACACTGCAGCGGCGTCTATCGGTGCGGTTATGCCGATTTTAGGTATAGCGTTTGCGCTATATAGTACACTGCATCAAGGCGGTAGCAGTGTTGCCTCACAGCGAATTGGTGCTGGAGATTATAGTAAGTTAGCTTCTACTTATGGCGCTCTTTTTGCTATTTTGCTTTTCGGTGGTGCTTTGTTAACCGTTATGATGATGAGTTTTGCCCCTACGTTCGCTCAGTGGATGGGTTTGCAAGACGATATGTCAGCCATGGCGAGTATTTATATAAGCACAATTGGTATGGGAACCTGGGTGCTGGCAATACGTTTTGCTGCCGCTGCCGTTTTAACCTCGCAAGGTAAAACGCACTGGAACATGTGGTCTACTTTTATCATGACCATAGTTAACATACTTTTTAATTATTTATTAGTTGATGGAAAGTTTGGTTTTCCAGCGCTTGGTGTGCAAGGCGTGGCTTATGCTTCTGTAATAGCATGGGTGGTAAGCTTATGTTTTACCTTAATTATTATTATTAAACATTTAAAGATTAACATTGCTTTGCCCAATAATTGGTTGTTGTTTAAAAAAGACAGTACGCCGATATTAAAAATTGCACTTCCTTCTGTGTTAGAGCCTATGTCGTGGCAGCTTACGCAAATAGTGATGACGGTGATGATTGTTACTATGGGCGAGTTAGCGTTAGCTACCCGCATTTATACCTTTAACTTGTTATTTACGGCGATTCTTTATGGTTTTGCGATCAGTGCTGGGGTACAAATAAAAGTAGCTCACTTTATTGGTGCCAAACGATATAATGAAGCACACGAGCAGCTTATGTTAGGCCTTAAAATAGGCCTAGTTGGTGCGATGTTCTTTGTATTTACGTTATTAGCTTTTTCTGATCAACTTTTTAGTATATTCACCGCTAATACCGATATATGGGCATTAGGACGATTAATATTATGGGTTGCCATTATGGGAGAATTTGGTCGCAGTATTAACCTTATTGTTGGCGCGTCTTTAAGAGCTTCTGGCGATGCTCGGTATGTGTCGAGTATCGGTTTTGTCTTAATGTGGTTTGTCGCCCTACCTTTATCTTGGCTTTTAGGGCTTCATTTTGCTTTTGGTTTAATCGGTATTTGGTTTGCAACAAGCTTAGACGAATGTATTCGTGGTGTTATTGGCTTTAAACGTTGGCAAAGCGGTTTATGGCGAACTAAAGGGATATACGCTGAAGAAGTATTGGTAAATGAGCCAACCATTAACGAAAGTATAGATTGCCAAGAAGCAAATGACTGTTTTGAGATTTTAAATTCAGATGAAGCAGAGACTCAAACAACAAAACCTAATTAGCTTTGATGTTTTTATGTTATTGCTTCTGTTTTAGTTTTAGTTTATCTAAATAGAAAAGCATGTTGTTGCTATTAACGAGTCAACAACATGCTAGTAAACAAAACGCTAGCTAATCAACGTGGATAAATAGTGTGAACAGTACACTGTTAGATTACCTCTGCTTGTTCTTCTCTAGTGGCAATTTGTTTAGCTTGATTTATCCTTAATGCTAGATACAAATCTGAGTGAACATATATTCCTTCATTGCCTGATTTTATATCTGCAGTTTTAAACCACGCTAACAGTTGTCTTTTCCTACCTGCAATTTCTAGGCGGACGCCACGTTTTCTAAAGATGGTGTCTAAATCAGCTAACATCGCCATTACGCTTAAATCTAAATGAGTAAAACACGGTACTGCATCGATAATTACGCATTCAATATCATCTTTTTGTCTAGCGTATTGCTCTAGTAACCTGCGCTTGAAAAAGCTTGAATTGAAGTACGTAAGCGGTGAATTAAAGCGATAGATAAAAATACCATCTATTGGCTTGGCTTTATCGGTAGTATCTAAACTTCTTACAACGCCTTTAATATCAACACCTAGAATGTGATCTGTAGGTCTCATGACTGTTCTAATAAATTGAAACAAACCTAATAAAACTGCCAGCGTAATACCAGGAATAACACCAATAAAAAGTACAGCAAATAAGGTTGTTAAAGTTAAATAAAAGGCTTGTCTATCTTTTAGTCTAAGTTGCCATACAGATTTTAAATCTAACAGGTGTGCAGAGGCAATAATTAACACAATACCTAAAGCGGCACTTGGAATATATTCTAGTGGTGCTGTGATATAAACAGCGATAACACCAATAATAATTGCAGCAATGATAGAAACTAACTGTGTTTTACCACCGTTAACATCGTTTACTGCAGTTCGAGAAGCTGCGCCACTAACCGCAAAACCTTGAGAAAGTGCTGAAGCAAAGTTAGCTAGCCCTAAGGCCATAAATTCTTTATCGGCATCAATTTCGTAACCATTTTTAGCGGCAAAGCTACGAGCGGTCAGCATTAAGCTAACAAAGCTGACAATCGCTAAGTTAAGTGCTGGCATGACTAATTCGCGAATAATACCGACATTAAACTCGGGTGCTTTAAATAAAGGCAAGCCCCCTTCTACAACTCCTATGGTTTTAATTTGAAATTGTTCTAGGTTAAAAAGCCACACTAACGCCGAGGCAATAGTAATAGCGAACATAGAGGCAGGCCACGTGGGCTTTATACGTTTAAGCAAAAAATAAATGCTAACAGTTAGCAAGGCCATTAATAACGTAGGAACATGCGCTTGTGAAAGATACTGAGGCACACCGCCTAATCGTTCTAGTAAATACTTTTCGTCAAAGGTAAAGCCAAATATTTTAGAAAACTGGCCAACAATAATGGTAATTGCAACACCGTTTAATAACCCCATTAAAATAGGTTTTGATAAAAAATCTGCCAATACACCGAGTTTAAAGCGACTGGCAATGATGCACCAAAAGCCGGTCATGATTGTCATGGTAATAACTAATTGCCAATGTTTAACAATGTCGCCTGCTGCTAGAGGTGTTACAACGGCAGCAATTACTGCGCAAGTTGCTGCATCAGGGCCAACAATTAATTGTCTAGAGGTGCCAAATAGCGCATATATCACCATAGGTAAAATACAAGAATACAAGCCAACAGCAGCATTAACGCCGGTAAGTTGTGCGTACGCTATTGCAACAGGTAACGCCACAGCCGCTACTGACAATGCAGCTTTTACGTCATCAGCAAACCAAGTGCGATCATAGTTAAATAGCACTTGTAAACCAGGCATGAAATTATATAAACGGGACAACAAAGCTATTTCCTTAGTAAGCTGCTAATACCCTAATAATAAGGCTAGAATGTAATAAAATATAGTGAGTAAATGTACAAATCGTATGAACTAAATATTTTGGTTAAGGCCTAATTTTAAGCTGGTTTTTATCATTTCCCCCCATTTTTTTATGGTTATTCACTTAAATGAATTTTCGCTGACAAAACCAAAGTAAGCGTGAGCTTTGTGAAACACTAGATTAGCCTTTTATGGTGTAGTAGCCTTTAGTTGTTAATGATATATCTACATCATTCGAGCTATTGTTTTTCCAATACCAGCCGTGTGAGCCGTTAAATGGTGTAGTCAGAGAACCCTTCATATCGTTTGATGTTGTAATAGAAAAACTTTCGTAATAGCCAGTGGTATCACCTGCTGGCTCTCCATGAAAGTCAAAATAAAGTGCTGTGCCATCAGTTTGCCATTCATATTCTACATGCGCATGCTTAGCCATATTCAGCTTATACTCTAGTCCTTTGCCTGCAGGAATAGTAATGGTTATAGTGTCGGTTCGTAATACATCACTTTGTGCACCACGTGCGATAACAACCTTTTCTGTCGGTGTTTGATCTACATTAGCTATCGCCGTAAGGCCTAGTTTATTTCCTAACCCTGTTGGGTCAATATTATATTCTGCAGGTAAAATACAAGTGATAAGTAAAATTATAGCCACCGCAGATGCTATAACTACTGCTTTAATTAATGTTTTATTGCTCTGTACTGGAATATTAAATTCGTTCACGGGCGTTCCTATTAGTTTAAATTGGTCTTTAAGCGTTTATTTGCAACATATTACTTACGCGATTATTAAAACATTATTAATTGACAAAATAACCGGTAAGTTGCATGCCTATAAGCATGAAACCAGCACTGATTAATGCGGTATTAGTAGCAACTGAAAAACTCAGATAACTTGAATGTTTTCTCCAAGTATTTAAAACGATTAATACTATTGTTAGCGCTAAAAACTGGCCTATTTCAACGCCTATATTAAATGAAATGATATTGGTGATTAATCCATCGCTCGGTAATTTAAATTCTTGTAGTTTGGTTGCTAAGCCAAAACCATGGAATAAACCAAATATGATCACCGCTACTTTTGTATTAGGTTGGCAATTAAATAATCGTTTGAAGCCCCCTAAGTTATCAAAACCTTTGTAAACCACTGATAAACCAATAATGGCATCAATTATATAAGGGTTTATCGAAATATGACTAAACACGCCATAAAGTAAGGTTAGGCTATGACCTAAGGTAAATAAGCTAACATATAGCAGAACATCTTTGCTTCGAAACAAAAAGAACACCACGCCAACTAAAAACAATAAATGATCGTAACCCGTTAGCATGTGCTTGGCGCCAATATAGATAAACGGAAATATTGCTGCTCCTTGGTTCGTTTCTAAAAATTGTTTTGTTGCTTCATCTACGCCATGCGCTAAAAGTGAAAATGAAGTAAAAATGGTTATTACAACCAATAACGTCTGAATAAATTTCTGACTGGCACTCTTCAATGTATGTTCCTTGTTATTAATGCTTTTAAACAGGAGTTTGGCCTGAGTAATTCTATAATTGTATCTCTTGGAAATATAATAAATAATAGCTTTATCATTAAAAATATTATTCATACTCATGAACAATTCACCGCAATTAATCAGCTTAATCGACCTTGCTATTGCTTTTATTCCAGTAGGTGTCGCTTTATTTTTTCTCTATTTATGGTCTTTAAATGCTAAACAAGCGAGTTATGCAATTTCTCGAATGTTAATACAGTTATTACTCATTGGCTATGCACTAAGTTATATATTTTTTTCGGATAATGCTTGGTTAATAACAGCAATATTATGCGCTATGGTTGGCATTTCTTGTTGGATAGCGTTACGCACCCTAGCCAGTTATCGATTACTGTTGTTTAAACATGGCTTTATTGCCATTTTTTGTGGTGGTGGCTTTACATTATTTTTTATTACCCAAGGGGCATTATCGATAAATCCTTGGTATCAAGCACAAGTAATTATCCCGCTAGGTGGAATGATATTCGCCACCGCAATGAATAGCATTAGTTTGTGCGCAGAGCGCTTATATGCTGAAATGAGTAATAAAATACCGTATCAACAGGCCAGAAAAAATGCACTCAATGCAGCCACTATACCGGTTATTAATACTTTATTTGCTGTTGGCTTAGTGTCTATACCTGGTATGATGACAGGCCAAATACTCTCTGGTGTTTCACCGTTAATTGCGGCTAGATATCAAATAATTGTCATGTGTATGATATTTGCCTCTGCCATTATATCAGCGGTAATATTTTTAATTTTATCAGAGGAAACCTTAACGTTAATGGCAAGTAATAATTCAAAACCGGCAAACGATTAGTTTCATTTAGCACGAACAATTGAAAATAGTTTGTTTTGGGACTACAATTACATTATGTTTTCAAAAGCGACTAGGACAACTTAATGACGGTTTCAAAACATCAAAATACACCACCTAAAATCAATAGTTCGGTGGCATTTAAGCTTGGTAGTAATATTCTAGAAAAATGGCAATGTAGCGCGAGCGACAAGCAAGCAATACTCGGTTTAACCAAAAGTAGCTATTATCGTTTTCAAAATAACGAAAGTGCAACGCTATCAAGCGATCAACTAGAGCGTATTAGTTATATCGCTAATATTCATCAAGCGTTAAAAATGATTTTTTCAAACCCAGACAACATTTATGGTTTTATGGCGATGAAAAACAATAACCCGTATTTTAATGGTAATTCACCACTAGCACTTATTTCAACGGGAAAATTTGGCACTTTATACGAAGTATTTAAACGCATAGATGCTATGCGCAATGGTCAATGGTAACGTGAAACTTCCCAATAACATCATTAAATTAGTCGATAAAGTGTCGTACCGCTTGGTCAATTCAAAGTTCCCACCGATCACACTTTTTGATGATGTAATAAGTCATGAAGATTTTGATGCCGTTTACGCTATTCAAGCATTAACAAACCCGAGAATATTAAATGAACTGGGTGATTTATCACTGCTGCCGAGTAATGAAATTCCGTTTGGCATTGATGGTGTAAATTACGTTACTGCCCCTTTTACGCACATAAATGTAGATGGCTCTCGCTTTAGTGACGGTACTTTTGGCATACTTTACCTTGCCGATACCATTGAAACCGCAATTAAAGAAACGCTTTATCATCAAGAAAAGTATTTTAAGAATGTTAGCGGCTTGCATTACGACACCATAGATATGCGCTGCTTAAAAGTCATATTTAGTGCTGACGTTATAGATTGTACTGATGTTGCAGGTATTTATGAGTCTGACGATTATATAAAGCCCAGAGAATTAGGTGCACAACTTAAAAAGAATAATGTTCAGGGAATTCATTATCATTCAGTTAGAAATAACAATGCGACTTGCTGGGGTTTGTTTTCCCCTCTTTATGTTAATAGTGCAATTCAAACTAAGCATTTTGAATTTATTTTTGACGGTAAATCAATAGCAAAAGTTAGAGAGTTAGTTAGCGGGATACGCTGAAGTGACTTTTTAATAAAAAATACCAGCACTGAATCAGTTGCAAAACCTGGTACAAAACCTGGTACAAAACAAAAATGGCGATAATTTACTGTAAAAGTAAATCATCGCCATTTTTATATATTAGCGTTATCGCATCACCAACCGCTAAATCGGTAGGATATTACGGTATATTTACTACCTGTATTCTACTTTAATATCCTGCTGATATGATAAAGCCAACTCTATTATTAAATAACCATTTAAGCGTTATTTAAAATGCAAAGTCTTCGCTATCTAAAGACATCATAGAGTCTACACCGCCTTCAATACAGGCTGCGTGTCCTTGTGCGCGTGGTAATATGCGCTTAAAGTAAAACTCACAGGTTTGAAGTTTAGCTTGATAAAACGCTTCATCATCTGCACCACTGGCTAACTTACTTTGTGCAACTGATGCCATTTGCGCCCAAAAGTAGGCCAAAGTAACGTAACCAGCAAACATTAAGTAATCAACTGAGGCACCACCAATTTCATCTGGGTTGCTCATGGCTTTTTTACCAACATCGCCAGTAATGCTCTGCCATTGTTCACAATAACTCGCCAGCGTTTTAACATGCTCTGCTAAGGCTGGGTTGCTTGCGTTTGCTTGGCAAAAAGCACCAACATCGGTCATAAATGGCTTTAAAATAGCCCCTTTACTCCCTAAAATTTTGCGCGCCAATAAATCTAATGCTTGAATACCTGTAGTGCCTTCATAAAGACAACTGATTTTAGTATCGCGCATCAGTTGTTCCATGCCCCACTCTTTGATAAAACCATGACCACCAAAAATTTGCACACCGTGACTAGTACACTCAAAACCAAGTTCACTCAGCAAAGCTTTGGCAATCGGCGTAAGCAACGCAAGTTTAATATCTGCTTGTGCCACTTTGTCAGCGTCTTTTTCAGCATGTGTTATATCAACTAATTGCGATAAATAAGCAACCAATGCGCGACCA
The DNA here is from genome assembly GCF_057550865.1 of Colwellia sp. NW0002-52-1. Taxonomy (NCBI): domain Bacteria; kingdom Pseudomonadati; phylum Pseudomonadota; class Gammaproteobacteria; order Alteromonadales; family Colwelliaceae; genus Colwellia; species Colwellia sp. NW0002-52-1. The sequence continues at coordinate 217,205 of NZ_BAAJLU010000003.1, forward strand.
CCTTCAGCAATCGACTTTTGCGTTAATAGCATACGACGTACATCAGGATGAACAATAATTGGATCTGCAGGACCATTAGGATTTTTTACACCACTAATAGAGCGCATTTGTAAGCGATCTTTTGCATACGCTAATGCACCTTGAAAAGAAGCCTCAGTTGCCGCAGTACCTTCTAAAGCCACACCTAAACGAGCAGCATTCATAAAAGTAAACATGCAGTTTAAGCCACGGTTAACTTCACCTATTAAATAACCTTTTGCACTGTCAAAATTGATCACACAAGTCGCGTTAGCATTAATGCCCATTTTGTGTTCAATTGATCCACAAGTTACGCCGTTTCTATCAGCGATAGTTCCGTCGTCGTTAACGTTAAATTTAGGTACGATGAAAAGCGAAATACCTTTACTACCTTCAGGAGAACCAGGAATACGGGCAATAACAATATGGACAATGTTGTCAGATAAATCATGTTCGCCAGCAGAAATGAATATTTTTGTACCTGTTAACGAGTAGCTACCATCGTTATTTAATTCTGCTTTAGTACGTAACATGCCTAAATCAGTACCACAGTGAGGTTCAGTTAAGCACATAGTGCCTGTCCAGCTACCTTCAACCAACTTAGGCATAAATTGTTGTTTTTGCATGTCAGTACCATGCGCTTCAATGGTTGCTAATGCGCCGTGACTTAAGCCAGGATACATGGCAAAACTGTGATTCGCCGCCGACATCATTTCGCTAATGGCACCATTGAGTGAATGTGGTAAGCCTTGACCGCCAAATTCTACAGATTGTGATAATGTTGGCCATCCGCCTTCAACATATTGCTTGTATGCTTCTTTAAAACCGTCAGGTGTTGTTACCACGCCATCGGTCCAAGTACAGCCCTGTTGGTCACCAATTTGATTAAGCGGCGCTATAACTTGTTCAGTAAATTTTGCTGCTTCGCCAAGAATAGCGTCTATCATATCGTCGCTTGCATCGCTATAACCAAGTTGTTGATAGTGTTCATCACAGTTTAACAACTCTTTCATAACAAACTTAATATCACGGATCGGTGCTTTATACTCAGGCATTATGTCATTCTCCAAATTATTTTTTAACAAACTTTATGTTGTTTTACGCTTAATCATTTCTAATAAGATTTTATAAATTCTATGCTAATCACAAGGCAGTTATAAAACAAATGAATATTTTTAATCACTTACTATTAACTATTCGTATACAGCAAGCCAAACAAATATATCGATAATTTTACTGCTGTCAATATTGATTTTATGATATTTGACAATTGTCAAGATAATGAATAAAAATGTGGCAATTATCCCACTAGTATATGTTATTTGAATACAGAGCCATTATAATTATTCATTGGCGTTATAAAAATATCAGCTTTAGCATGACAAGATAAACTTAGCCCGAGTTTGTGATAACTCGTTGTTAAAGTTAACTATATAAAATTACCTTACGATTTTAAAAAGGATCTCTGTTATGTCTGTTATTGCTTTATTAGAAAAACGTTACTCAGCTCGTGCTTATTTAGATAAACCTGTTCCTCAAGCATTGCTCGATACTATTTTTGAACAAGCACAACAATCACCATCTAACTGTAATGTGCAGCCTTGGCAAACCTGTGTTGTTTCAGGGGCAATGAAAGACCAGCTGAAGCAAGATCTTGTTACCACGGTAATGAAAGGCGAAGCACCAAACCCAGACTTTAACTGGCTACCCAAATACGAAGGTATTCATCGCGATCGTCAATTTGGCTCTGCAAATGCTTTATATAGCGCTATAGGTGTCGCTCGCGAGGATAAACGCGGCCGACAAATGGCGATGATACGCAACTGGCAATTTTTTGATGCACCACATGTCGTATTTTTTACTATGGACAAATACCTAGATATTATGGGTGCCGTTGATTTAGGGATTTACGCGCAGTCGTTAGCGCTAATATTAGCTGAACATGGTCTTTCATGTTGTATGCAAGGTGCTTTAGGGCAATTTCCAGATCCCGTTAAAGCAGCGCTGAACCTACCTGAACAGCGTGGAATTTTATTTGGTATGTCGTTTGGTTACGCTGACGAAAGTGCTGCAGTTAACACCACTCGTACTGAACGAGAAGCTGTGTCTAACGCAGTTAAGTTTTTTAGCTAATATTGATGCCTGTTATGTCGCTAACTAGCCACTATATAGATATTGAAGGTGTTAACATACACTATGTTAGCGCCGAACCATACTTAGATAAAAAAGCCAATTCCAACAACAAGCCCACATTAGTCTTTCTTCATGGTTTTCCTGAATACTGGCAGGCCTGGCAACATCAACTGAGCTATTTCTCAGATAATTATCGTGTGATTGCCCCCGATCTACCCGGTTATAATTTAAGCGACAAGCCCGATGATATTAGTTTTTATCAGGTGCCAAATTTAATTAACTTTTTCAGTAAATTTATCGCTGCGGTAAGTCAAAACCAAAAAGTATTATTAGTGGCGCATGATTGGGGGGGCGCTATTGCATGGCCATTAGCAGCATTTTATTCCCAGTATATTGATAAGCTAGTTATTTTAAATGCAGCGCACCCAAGTACTTTTACTCGTGAAATGATTAACAACCCATTACAACGTAATAAAAGTGACTACATTCACCAATTAATTAACCTTAATGCTGAAGATTTATTGCAAGCAAATAATTACCAATACTTATGTGAGAAAATGCTTTTTGCTGACGGTTCTGCAGTATTGAATGCTGACACTAAAGCTAACTATATTGCTGCTTGGCAACAAACGGGGGTTATTAATGGCATGCTTCAGTACTATCGTGCGATGCCGCAACTTGCTGCTAAAAGCGATGAGAAGGCAAACCAGCAAGTAAAGCACGTTAGTGAAATGAAAATACCTAATATTCGAGTCAATGTTCCAACCTTAATATTATGGGGAGAACAAGACGAAGCCTTTGTTGTGGAGAATTTAAATAACCTTGAGCAATATGTGCCCAACTGCACGATTAAACGCTTCAAAGACGCGAGTCACTGGTTAATGCATGAAAAGTCTGCCCAGATAAATATTGCGATTGAAAACTTTATAAACACTTCAGTTGTCTCTTAATTATTGCTGTTAGAAATTTACTTAGATAACGGCGTAAAGCTAAAAGAAAGTTAATAAATATAGCTAGAGACATGCTCAAACACCGAAGCGGTATGGGTGTTGTGCCAAAAAATAGTAAAAAACACGCTATTTTGAATTTATAGGAAAGTAAGTATAGCTAGAAGAATGCAAGCCAAAGCAATTTATACCAAGTAACTGTGTCGTTATTCGTTTAGCGAGTTAAGCCAGCAAACGTTAAACCAAGATAAGTTTAACGCAGTTATTAAGATAAATTTAAACAAGAACGTTCAATAGCCTCTAATGGAGATGAATATGCAAGGCACAGAATTAGTTACATTTGTAAATACGCAAGTGGTTCCAATATGTATATTTTTGATTATGATGGGTATGGGGTTATCGCTGATACCGAATGATTTTAAACGAATCGTAAAATACCCTAAAGCAGTGTCGATTGGTTTGCTCAATCAACTAATATTACTGCCTATTATTGGCTTTACGCTTGCTAATGTTATGCCGTTAGAGCCGGAATATGCGGTTGGTGTTATGTTGTTAGTGCTTTGCCCAGGCGGTACAACGTCAAACATGTTTTCACATATCGCAAAAGGCGATGTTGCCCTTTCAGTTACCATGACGGCGGTGGCAAGTTTAATTACCGTATTTACTATTCCTATCGTGTTAAATATATCGCTTGTGCACTTTATGGGCGAAGGTAACGAATTTCAGCTGCCCTTAATACCGACTATTATCAGCTTAATGAGCTTAACCATTGTGCCTATTGCTATTGGCATGTTAATTAAAGCTTTTGCACCTCGTTTTGCGGATAGTAGCCAAGTATTGGTTTCTAGGTTTGGTATTTTATTTTTAACCTTGCTGATAATATTTTTAACTTATGTTCAACAAGATATTGTTGTATCCGCTTTTATCGCTACAGGTCCTGTGTCTCTGATTTTAAATATTTCAACAATGGCGCTAGGCTACTATTCAAGCCGCTGGTTTGGCTTAAATGCCGCACAAACCACCTCAATTACTATTGAAGTCGGCTTACAAAACAGTACCTTATCAATGTTTATGGCGTTAACATTATTAGCGAATTATAAAATGTCATTTACACCTGCTATTTATACTTTGGTGATGTTATTTACCGCCGGTGTATTGGTGAGATTTTTACGTGCAAAAGTTAATTTGCAAGCTTCTCAAACTACACAAGCGAAAGTCTAACGGGCTAAATCTCACAAACAAAAGTAATCATAGATTCGACATTACTGAGCAATTAATGTCGAATCTATGATTTAGTAATAAAAAGAAATTGTAAAAAATACATTCTAACAATTGTGCTAAATTAAATGGCTGATAACTTAAGGTTATTAACCCAAATCCATAGCGCTAGTTAATTAAACTATGGTCTATCAAAAATCGGCAAGTTATCGCTAATACCTTTGCCTGTTGGTAGTCATCGTTACGTTACTTCATTTGTTGTAAATCAATTAAAGCTCTCATCTTCAATAGACAACGCATAGTCTTTAATAGATATATCTGATTTTAATATATGATTACTAAGCCAATTGAAAATATACATAGCTATTTTATGTTGTATATCAACGTTATAATGATCTAGCTTCTTAATTAACAATTTAAAGTTTTCTCTAAACTCTTGGTGTTCTTTTACATGATGTTCAGTATTGGGATAATTTATTTGCCTAAGTAAATTCTCTTCTGACGCTAATTGTAAATCTATGTATGAAGCTAAATGGTGCGCAAGCATAATGGCAGACTGTTTGTTTTCTTTATGGTAAAAGTCATTTAACATGGTAAAAATAATCTCATGTTTTTCATCAATATCTTTATTACCTAATAGGTATTTAGGCGACCATTTAAAGAGGTTAGTTTTATCTTTTTCATGATATGCAAGTACTTCATTGGGTAACTTTATTGCCTTAAGAATACTTTTTAAAATGGCACTTTTTTTAGAAGGTTTAATTAAGTAACCACTTAATCCGAGTGGAAACCAACGTTTTATAGCTTCTCTATCACGGTGTTGTGTATAAGCAATAATTGGGACTTTGTTGCCCTTTTGGCGGATAATTTTTGTAATTTCTATGCCATCTAATGTGGGTAAATCATAGGCTAAAAGTACAACGTCAGGTTGAAAGCTGTGTATTGTATCAAGGGCTATTTTACCGTCATTAACCAATACATGTTTAAAAAAGGTCTCTGAAAATATTTTATCAATTACACGAGTAAACATGTCTGAAGGTTCAGCAATAAGAATTTTGTAACATGTAGTTTGCAAGTGCTCTATATCTTGTTCGTCAACATTTAACAGCGCGGTATTAACGCCAATTTTTTCTTGAGTTGCACTTTGTATTAGTTTTTCTTTAACAGCTTCATTATTGTCTTTTAATGCCAGAAGCTGATCTAAAATGCCCTCTATTTGAGTTGAAACCTTATCGTTCATTTGCTCTAAAGATAAACCCACTAAATTTTGTAAAACAGCCTTAGCTTTTTGATTTTCAACAGCCGTATTAGTCGCATTAATAATAGTATTTTCGCATTGGCTAACACCTGCAATAAATGTTTTTTTAAGCGCTATGCCATGTTCAATACAAGATGCAAGTTCGTCTTCACCGTTATTAACAAGTTGATCTAAACCATCTTTGGTATGCTCTTCTATCAGCTTTAGTTCTTTTAGTAACACCAACTTTAAACGATAGGGTTCATTTAATGGGTTAATAATCGCATAGTCATCAAACAGACCATTTTCACAAGCTAAATAAGCTCGGTAGGTTTCACGATTGTTAATCAACAAAATAGCACTGTGAGGAGCAATATTTTGCTCATACTCTTCTAAATAATTGATATAGAATTCAATTGTGTTTTTAATGTTATTAGAGGAAAGTAATAGAACTTTAGGCTTTAATGTCGTTAGGCTATGTAACTTACTGGGGTTAAACATGTAAGTTTTAAAGTCTAAACCCAACTCTGTTATTTGTTCAATGGCCGCCTCAACAGTCTCTCGCTCTTGATAAATCATAACAATATCGGGTTGATTGGTGATTTTCGCAGGCTTCATGAGTTACTTCTCTCTATTCATAAAATATAAACTTATCCAGTAAATTAAATTTTTCTTGTAAACTTTATAACTTTGCCGTGAAATTTATTAACGATATTAAAATTAAACAACTGATGATTTTTAATAAATATATCGATAATGCAGACACTTACATAAGTAATAGTAGTTAGTGTTTTCAAAAAAAAAAGGGATTCATATTATTTTTTAATAAAAAGTTTAACTTTTGTTAAAAAACTTAATTTGTAATATCACCTTATATAACTTAATTATTGATAAAATCGGCTAATTATTACTATATTGCAGAGATATAATGCAAAAAGTGGTCTAACTGTCGCGAAATAGAAAAATAATTTATGAATTGTCTTAATTTTTGATGATTGTTTCACTACCTTTGTTACTATGGTGTGGTTATTTTTAAATTTTGTATTCTTAGCGAAAAATACAACAACTACGTTATTAATACACAAAGATCACTCAATTAGCTTTATTGTAGGTTGAAGTGTGATTTCTAATTTAATACCGTCATAAAAACACTAAAAATAGGAAGAACTGTGGAATTAATCGATTTTGATATTAATGAAAACATTGCAACAATAACGCTTAAAAATGGCAAAGTTAATGCCATCTCACATCAGGTAATTGCTGAAATTAACGACGCTTTAGATCAAGCTGAAGCAGCTAGCGCTGTGGTGATTTTAACCGGGCAGCCAGGGATTTTTTCGGGTGGCTTTGATTTAAAAACCATGAAAGAAAGCTCTGAATCTGCTGTTGCACTTGTAACGGCTGGCTCAACGTTATCGCGCCGTATGTTGTCGTTCCCTATGCCTATTATTGGTGCATGTACAGGCCACGCTATTGCTAAAGGCGCATTTTTATTACTTAGCTGTGATTACCGTATTGGTAGCTTAGGTAAATTTAAAATAGGTTTAAATGAAGTGGCTATTGGCATGACCATGCACCAAGCTGGCATTGAAATAGCACGTAACCGCCTACCTATTAATTACTTAACACGTTCGGTAATTAATGCTGAGTTGTTTTCACCAGAAACGGCCATTGTTGCAGGCTTTTTAGATACTGCTGTTGAGCCTGAGTTGCTATTAGAAACAGCCAAAAATGCAGCAATACAAATGCAAACTTTAAATATGAAAGCGCATCATGGTACTAAGTTAAAAGAGCGTAAAGATATTTTAGCCGCACTTGATGAAGCAATTGCACTTGATGCTAATATGATTTTGTCTTTGTAGTAAGTTTTGCATTTAGCGTAGAGAAAAAAGAGCACTATATGTGCTCTTTTTTTGTCAGAAATTTATATAGTATCTATGTACTATTTATAAAAAACAACTCTTATGCGCTGGTCGATTCTATAAACGCTTGAATAACTTGCGCAAGCTGCTCAGGTTGATCTTCCTGTAAAAAATGCCCAGCAGTTTCTATCGTGATATGTGCTTGCCCTTTCGTACCTGGAATAAGTTTTTGCATTATTTTATCACCGCCTTTGGTGATAGGATCGCTATCACTAAACGCTGTTAAAAAAGGTTTTTGCCATTTAGCTAACATTTGCCACGCCGCTTTATTACTTTTCGATGCGGGATCTGTCGGTCGAGTTGGCACTAATAAAGGAAACTGTCGAGCGCCCTCTTTATATGCTTCGCTTGGATAAGGAGCGTTATAGGCGGCAATAGTACTTTCTGACAATGGCATTACTGCACCGCCATTGATTATAGCGCCAGTGGGGAATTCAGCCACCTCTTGAGAATATTTTTGCCACTGAACAAATGCTTCGCCTGGCGCATGTTCACCTGTAGGTAACATAGTATTGCCTGCAACCACACGTGCAAAACGTTGACCTTCTTCAGCGACTAAACGCAAACCGATTAAACCGCCCCAATCTTGACAAAACAGTGTAATGTCTTTGAGATCTAGCTGCTCTAGCAAACTGCGCATCCAGTCTACATGGCGCTGATAAGTGTAATCAGAACGCTTAGTGGGTTTGTCTGAGCGACCAAAACCTATAAGGTCGGGAGCGATAACACGATAACCTCCGGCAACAAGCAAAGGGATCATCTTGCGATACAGATAACTCCAGGTAGGCTCTCCGTGCATAAGTAATATAGGTGTTGCCGTTTTAGGGCCTTCATCTACATAATGCACTCTGAGTTGACCACCTTCAGTGTCATCAACAGTTAAATAATTAGCTGAAAAATCGTAATCTTCTAGTGCTGAAAAGCAGCTATCATCAGTTCTTAAATATTCCATACATGCCCTTTACTTATTATTGTTATGTTTAACTATGCGTTGCCAACTTGTGGGTTATTTATACTAAAGGTTAGCTAAGCTCCTTAATGGCTCGCCCAATGCCATCTACTGTTAATGGAAACATGCGATCATCAACCAAACGTTTCATTATTGAAATTGAATGATGATATTCCCAATGGCTTTCTGGTTGTGGGTTTAGCCAAGCCACTTTATTAAAGTGATTGGTAATACACTGCATGTATTCAACACCAGGCTTTTTATTCCAATGCTCAACACTACCACCAGGCGCGGTAATTTCATAAGGCCCCATGGTTGCATCGCCAACAAACAGTACTTTGTAATCGCTACCGAAAGTTCGAATAACTTCTGCTAAATCAACAGTATTACTTCTACGTCGCGTGTTATCTTTCCATAAACTCTCGTAAACACAATTATGAAAATAATAAAACTCTAAGTGCTTGAATTCGGTATGCGCTGCAGAAAACAATTCTTCACAGGTATGTATGTAATCATCCATTGAGCCACCGATATCGAAAAACATCAGTACTTTTACGGCATTATGACGCTCAGGCTCCATATGCACATCAAGCATTCCACCATTTTGTGCGGTCGAGCGAATTGTGGTGTTTATATCAAGCTTTTCACTGGCACCGGTACGAGCAAATTTTCGTAACTTTTTGAGCGCAAGTTTAATATTTCTTGTCCCTAGTTCACGGTCTTGGTCGAAGTTTTTAAACTCACGTTTATCCCATACTTTTACTGCACGATTATTGCGATTACCGTCTTGACCTACTCTTATACCTTCAGGGTTATAGCCATAAGAACCAAACGGTGATTTACCACCTGTACCTACCCATTTATTACCGCCAGCATGACGTTTTTCTTGCTCTGCTAGGCGTTCCTTCAAGGTTTTCATTAACGCTTCTAAGCCGCCGAGTGCTTTTAATTTGTCTTTTTCTTCTTGACTCAATTGGCTTTCAAACTCTTTTCTAAGCCATTCATCAGGCACAAGATTATCGAAAATATCGATTTTTTGAACACCGTCAAAGTATTCAGCAAAAGCACTATCATATTTGTCGTAATGAATTTCATCTTTGACCATAACGACTTTCGCTAAATGATAAAAGTCTTCAACGTTGGCAAAAACAACACCCTTTTTTAACACGGTAATTAAATCGAGTAGTTCACGTAAGCTGCAAGGAACTTTGTGCTTTTTTAGGGTTAAAAATAAATCTATAAACACAGTGCTTACCTGTTTCTGCGATTAAGAAAAGCCAGTTTTTCAAGTAGAGATACATCTTGCTCATTTTTAAGCAAGGCACCAAATAGCGGAATAATGTCTGATTTTTTGTTCACCAGTACATCTTGTGCAACATCATCGGCAACCAGTAACTTCAACCAGTCGATTAGTTCTGAGGTAGATGGTTTTTTCTTGATGCCTGGAAGCTCGCGTAGATCGAAAAATACTTCTAGTGTTTGCGCCAATAGATCTTGCTTAACATGCGGATGATGTACAGCAATAATTTGTTCCATTTCTGTTTTACTTGGAAATTTTATATAGTGGAAAAAACAACGACGTAAAAAAGCATCGGGCAATTCTTTTTCGTTATTTGAAGTAATAATAATTATTGGGCGTTGCTTTGCTTTAATAACTTGTTGTGTTTCATAAACATAAAACTCCATTTTATCGAGTTCTTGTAATAAATCGTTCGGAAATTCAATGTCTGCTTTATCAATTTCATCAATCAATAGAATTGGACGTTGCTCTTCTTCAAACGCTTGCCAAAGTTTACCTTTAACAATGTAATTTGATATGTCGTGCACGCGCTCATCACCTAATTGGCTGTCGCGTAAACGTGATACCGCGTCGTATTCATACAAACCTTGTTGCGCTTTGGTGGTTGACTTTATATGCCACTGGTACAATTTACAGTTAAGTGATTTTGCTAATTCTTCTGCAAGTTGTGTTTTACCTGTACCTGGTTCACCTTTGATTAATAAAGGTTTTTCAAGCGCTATTGCCGCATTAACTGCTAAGCGTAGTTCGTCGGATGCGATGTAATTATCTGTAGAGTTAAACATTTTTTTACCTATATAGATGATACTTATAAAATTAAAGCATCATAGAAAGTTAATGAGTTATTTAGGGTTTGTTAGGCCCTGGGAAAAATATATTAGTTACACGCTGATACTCTTTATATTGCGGGCGTTTCTGCACAGAATAAAATTCTGCCGGCACCGCGCCAGTGTAAAAGACTAACGTGGTGTACATCATTCTTGAAGCGAGTAACACACCTACGCCAAGTAATAGCCAAATAATCGTTGATTCTTGCTGGTATAACGCTAGCCATGATGGAATAGCGGCGATTACCAGCCCATTCCAAACCATCCATTCAGCAAAGTAATTCGGATGACGAGAGTATCGCCATAAGCCAACATTACACACGGTGTTTTTTTCACCTAAAGTTTTCATCTTTCTTAAAAAACGTAACTTTTGGCTGTCGGCAATACTTTCCATTACAAACGCGCTTAACCAAACAATTATACCGATAATTTCGAATACTGAAATAGTTGAACTTGGGTTACTAGCAATGATCAAAGCTGGCATTGCAAGAAACGAAGCGTTAGCGAAACCTTGTAAAACGGCCTCAACTTGCATGGCTAGCGCAGTATTAGTTTTTCCGTCACGTTGCCAACGACGCTTTTGATACTCGTATCGCGGAAATTCGGTTTTTAAATGGCCAATTCGCCATATTTTTAACGCACCTAAGCCCATTCGACTACCGGCAAATATGTAAGCGATGCTCACTATCGCTACACGAACTGAATCTCCATCGCTGTAAAGCCAAGTGATAACACCAATGAGGGTTAACCCCCATGGCCAGCCAATGTCGACATAAGACATTCGTCCGGTTCGCCAGGTTGGCCAGCAAACGACTAAAGCAAAGAGTAACAGCTGCAATAAGCCATTGATTAAACTAATAACACCAAAGCTAGCTGAAAATAATAATAAAGCCCAGCCAGCAATGAATAAAAACAAGGGCGAAAAGTACTTCATTTAAGGACCTACCTTATTTCTGCATGAAATTTGTTTTAATTATTATTTTCAATCACATGAAGTGAAACAGGCGTACCATTTAGCGCTGCGTTACCTGTTAACGTATCAACACGGTTGGTATCCGTTAAATCGTTAATACTTACCCCAGGTTGAGTGGCAGCAACCGACATTTTGGTGCCTTTTTGATTATGCCCCCACCCTTGTGGCATGCTGACAACACCTTTTTGAATATCATCAGTAACCACGGCGGTGATCTCTATTGAACCTGACACCGAACTGACCTTAAGTAATGCGCCATTAGTAACACCAAGCTGTTGAGCATCTACAGGATGCACTTCTAAGGTACAAGGATTTTTGCCTTTAACTAAACGGGCTGAATTTTGTGTCCAAGTATTATGGCTTTTAACTAAACGACGGCCGATAAGATCAAACGGATAGTCATTGTCTCGAGCAGGTTTTGCCATAACAGCGTCAAGACGAGGTAAATCATCGCTATAGAGTTTTGGTACCAAAGCAATTTTACCATCAGCGGTTTTTATGCGTTCATCAAGGCATGGCATTAATGGCCCAATGTCTATGCCATGAGGGTTATCCAGCATCTTTTGTAAACTTAAGCCCTGTTCACCGTATGGCCCTTTTTTAAGTTCCATATCTAAAATAACTTCAGGTGCAATGTTTTGTAAATGTGTGGGAATTGGCGTGTCACTCATGCGAGCTGAAATGGTTTGTAAAATTTCGGCGTCACTGCGTTGTTCAGCAGTTTTCTCAAATAAAGGAGGTGAATATTTTACCGTATTACGTACTGAAAATGAGTTAAAGAAAATATCGTATTGTGGGTTTTCTACCCCAGTAGTACCAGGCAGAATAATATTGGCATATTTGGTGGTTTCGTTTAAATAAATATCAACACTTACCATATACTCAAGGCCACTAAATGCTTCAGCCAACTTATGACCACTAGGGCTTGATAGCACCGGATTGCCAGCAACAGTGATTAAGCTTTTTATTTGTCCTTCACCAGGCGTTTGAATTTCTTCAGCCAGAGTGGCTACCGGAAACTCACCATTAAAAAATGGCAGTTTTCTTACCCGTGTATGGTGTTGGCCAAAAGAAGATTTATGGCCGCGTTTATGGTTTCTCAATAAATCAAAAGCAGGCTGTGGAAACATCGCCCCGCCTTCTTGGTCAAAATTTCCCGTTATAATATTCAACGCATTGGTAAGCCATTGACATAAGCCACCAAAGGTTTGCGTTGAAGCGCCCATACGGCTATAACATACTGCTGATTTTGCATTACTAAATGCGTCAGCTAATGCTGATATTTCGTCTGCGGGAATTCCGACAAACTCGGCTACTGCTTTAGGAGAATAAGCTGATACTAGGCTTTCAAGTGTATCTACATCATGCACTTTAGCTTTTAAATGGCCTAAATTTACCGCCTTTTGCTGAAAAACACGATGGATCATCGCCAGCAATAACAATGCATCTTTTTCCGGTCGAATAAATAAATGCTGATCGGCAACTTTAGCGGTATGGGTGCGACGAGGGTCTACTACAACCACTTTACCACCACGCTTTTGTATGGCTTTTAAGCGGCCAATTACATTAGGTGCGGTCATCATACTGCCATTTGACACTACAGGGTTTCCACCAATAATTAACATAAAGTCGGTACGATCGATATCAGGAACAGGAATAAGCATACCGGCACCAAACATAAAATTTGAGGCAACATGATGAGGCATTTGATCAGTTGAAGCCGAACTAAAGCGGTTTATGGTACCTAGCGACTTCATAAACGGCTTTAAAAATAAAGAATTACCTAAATTATGGGCATTAGGATTACCTAAGTATACAGCTAAAGCATGCTTGCCGTGCTCGGTTTGAATGGCTTTAAATTTTTCGGTGATTTCACTAAAAGCATCTTCCCAGCTAATTGCTTGCCAACCATTTTCGGTACGTTTAATTGGTGTTTTTAAACGTTCGCCGTCTTCGTAAAAATCTTGTAGTGCTATGGCTTTAGGGCAATTGTAACCTTTACTAAAAGGGTCTTCTTTATCACCTTTAATGGAAAGTATTTGTTTATCTTGGTATTTAATTTCTAAGCCACACATGGCTTCACAAATATTACAATTTCGATAATGCGTTTTTACTTCGCTCATAAATATTACCTAACTAAATAAATGAAAACCCGATGACTGTATTTTATAAAAAAGCAATTCAATTACGATAAAGTCGCTAATAACTAAACACTGAAATAAAGGCTATCGTTGAACCTAAAATCTGCAAAACGTGTTGCAAAATTTACCAAGATACAAAGATACTTTATGCGTAATTTACCGCCGGAAAGTTTAATCACCGACGGCATTCATAACAGGTTAAAGTTTTACAATTAACTTGCCTTTATTTTGTCCCGTAAAGAACAAGTTCAAGCCTGTCATAGCTGAATCTAAGCCGTTAAGTACATGAGCTCGATGCTTTATTTTACCTTGCATTACATAAGGCGTAAGTTTTTCCAGTAACGCTGGAATGTCACCAAAGTGATCAGGCATAGTAAAACCTTGAATGGTTAAACGCTTTTTGATGATTGGGATCCAGTTAGGCGCCAAATCAGGTGTTTGTTTAGCATAGTCAGAGATTAAACCACAAACGGCGACACGACCATGAGCATTCATACGATCAAATACATGATGCTGAATAGGTCCGCCAGTATTTTCAAAATATACGTCAATACCTTTTGGTGTTAACGCGGCTAATTGTTCTGCTAAGTTGTCAGATTTATAATTAACTGCACCGTCAAAACCAAGCTCATCAACTATCCATTGTGCTTTTTCTTCGCTACCCACAACACCAATAACGGTTAAACCATCTGCTTTGGCTAATTGACCAACAATTGAACCTACTGAGCCCGCAGCACCTGAAACAACAAGCGTTTCGCCCTTTTGTGGTTTACCTATACTGTACAGCCCTTGCGTTGCAGTTAGTCCAGGTAGTGCAAACACAGATAAAATAGCTTCGTCAGGCAAAGGTGCAGCAACTTTATTTAGTCCTGTACCGTCACTAAGATGATATTGAGTCCAGCCCATCATACCCATAACGCGATCACCAACTTGAAAGCCTGGGTGATTACTTTCTACAACTTCACCAATGCCAGAGCTGCGCATAACATCGCCTAAGGCTACAGGTGGAATATAACTTTCAGTGTCAGGGCTCATCCAGCCAAACATTGCAGGGTCGAGTGACATGTGATTTTGTTTAACCAAAAATTGTCCTTCGCCAACATGCGGTAATTCTTTTTCTACTACTTCAAATAGATCAGGACCAATAGGACCGCCGCTAGGACGGGCGATTAAGTTAATTGCGGTATAAGTTGTCATTATATTTCTCTTTGATATTCCAGTTTCTTCTTAGCCTAAGTAAGCGCTAAGAAGATGGCTTTAAGGTTGTAAGTTATCGTTAACTTAACATTATCTTAACGATAATCTATTGCGCTACTTTCTAAGCTCTTTGCGCAATACTTTACCCACATTGGTTTTAGGTAACTCAACCATAAACTCAACAAACTTAGGTCGTTTATAGTTTGTTAGCATTTCGTTGCAGTGATCAAATACATCTTGTTCAGTTAAGTTAGGATCCTTTTTCACGATAAATACTTTAACAGCTTCGCCAGTTGCATCGTTTTTAACGCCAATAGCCGCGGCCTCAAGTATACCGGCATGCATAACAAGCACTTCTTCGATTTCATTTGGGAAAACGTTAAATCCCGAAACGATTATCATGTCTTTTTTACGATCGACAATTCTAAAGAACCCTTCCTCGTCAACCGTAGCAATATCACCTGTAGCTAACCAACCGTCTTTTAACACTTCATCAGTGGCATCTTGGCGATTGTAGTAGCCTTTCATGACTTGTGGCCCTTTTACCCACATTTCGCCTGGTTGCCCTATAGCGACTTCTTCACCGTCATCACCAATTAAACGAACATCAGTAGATGGAGCAGGCACACCAATTGACCCATTGTAACTTTCTTGGGTATACGGGCTCATGGTAACTAATGGAGAACATTCCGTTAAGCCGTAACCTTCGAGTAAACGTGTACCGGTAACTTTCTCCCAAAGTTCAGCAACAGGACGTTGCACGGCCATGCCACCACCAAAACCAAGTTTTAAGGTACTAAAATCGAGTTTATCAAAGCCAGGTGTATGTAATAAACCATTGAATAAGGTATTTACACCGGTAATAGCGGTAAAAGGATATTTACCTAATTCTTTAACAAAACCAGGCATATCTCTTGGATTGGTGATCAATAAATTAGCGCCACCAAAAGGAATAAAACAAAGGCAGTTCGAGGTAAGTGCAAAAATATGATAAAGCGGCAATGCGGTAACCATCATTTCATTACCCACTTCGTAAACATTTTTTGTTGAGGCGTTTGATTGCTCAACATTAGCAATTAAATTTCGGTGCGTTAACATTGCCCCTTTAGAAGGTCCTGTAGTACCACCGGTATACTGTAAAAAAGCTAAATCTTCGCCAACAACATTAACAGGTGTAAAGTTTAATGCTGCGCCTTTAGCCATAGCTTGATTAAATTTAATCGCGCCAGGTAAATGGTAAGAAGGGACTTGTTTTTTTACATATTTAATGACGCTATTAACGATAGCACCTTTAACGGTACTTAAGCGGTCGCCAACACGTGTAATAATAACTTGCTGTACATCTGTTTTAGCTATAACGGTTTCAAGTACATTCGCGAAATTTTCTAAGATCAAAATAGATTTTGCACCTGAATCTTTTAATTGATGCTGCAATTCTCGCGGAGTGTACAAAGGGTTAACATTAACAACGGTTAACCCTGAAATTAATGCACCAAATAATGCAATTGGATATTGCAAAAGATTTGGGATCATAATGGCAAACTTATCGCCTTTTACTAAGCCCAAGTCTTTTTGTAAATAGGCAGCAAAAGCCGTAGCTTGCTCTAATAACTCTTGGTAAGTAATACTTGAACCCATGTTGATGAATGCAGTGTTACTACTATATTGTTTCGTATATTTAAAAAACAAATCTGCTATTGAACTATATTTATCTGGGTTTATTTCAAACTCAACACCCGACGGGTAACTCTTTTCAAGCCAAATTTTATCCATTTATTTATCCCCCAACTACTTGTTATTACGACAATGTTATTATTTTTCTGCCGCTCTATATTGCGCTAATCATTACAGTACTTCAAATAATCCTGCAGCACCTTGTCCACCACCAATACACATACTGATGACAACATATTTAACACCACGGCGTTTTCCTTCAATTAAGGCATGCATAACCATTCGCGTACCGCTCATACCATAAGGATGACCAATAGATATTGCCCCGCCATTAACGTTAAGGCGATCTTCAGGAATACCAAGTTTTTCTGCACAGTATAAAACTTGTACTGCAAAGGCTTCGTTTATTTCCCATAAACCAATATCGTCCATGGTGAGGTTATTACGCTCAAGCAACTTTGGAATGGCGAAGATTGGCCCGATGCCCATTTCATCAGGTTCACAACCTGCAACAACCATACCTCGGTATGCACCTAAAGGTTTAAGGCCACGTTCTTTGGCAAGTTCACCTTCCATCATGACCACTGCTGCTGCGCCATCAGACAACTGCGAAGCGTTACCGCCAGTAATTGAACCGTTATCTTTTACGGCTTTAAGTGCAGATAAGCCCTCGAGGTTTGTTGAAGGACGGTTACCTTCGTCTTTCGTTAAAGTAACGTCTTCTTTACTTATATCACCAGTAGCTTTATCCATAACCAGTTTCGTTGCGGTTACTGGTACAATTTCGTCATCAAACTTATTTGCTGCTTGCGCTGCTGCTGTGCGTTGTTGAGATTTTAGTGCATAGGCGTCTTGTTCTGCTCTTGAAATGTTATAGCGGTTTGCGACAACTTCAGCGGTATCAAGCATTGGCATGTAAATCGCTGGACGATATGCTTTTACACTTGGGTCAACAGCACGGTACATGTTCATTTTATCGTTTTGCACTAAACTGATTGAATCACAACCACCGGCTACCATTACTTGTGCGCCATCACAAACAATGTGGTTTGCTGCTGTAGCGATTGACATTAAACCAGAAGAACATTGTCGGTCGATTGTCATACCAGCAACTGATACGGGTAACTGTGCTGCCATGGCAACTTGACGTCCAAAGTTCATCCCTTGATTGCCTTGTGTTAAGGCAGCGCCGAAAATACAATCTTCAATTTCATTGGCGTCTATCCCTGCGCGTTCAACAGCGGCTTTTACTGCAACTGCCGCCAAAGTTGGTGCCGATAAATCATTAAATGCCCCACGATATGCTTTACCAATTGGTGTTCGAGCGACGGATACAATTACTGCTTCTCTCATGATGATTTCCTATTGATTTTTTATTGATTTTTTATTGATTTTTTATAATCTATTGATAAATATTCAGTTTAACAAAAAACAATTCAGTAACGCGTAACTACTTTTGTTGTGATTTCATAAACGCCATTGCCTTTAAAACAAACTTTTCACCTTGTTTTGCACCTGAAGGTAATTCTGCGTGCTGTGAGATATCTGTTAGCGCTTCCCAGTGCTCTCGAACAGCTTCAGGGCTTTGCTGATGTTGTGGAATAAAGCACCCTTCTGTTTCAAAAATACTCGCGCTAGAATAACCACCGGCACCGGCACATAAAATAAAACGATTGGGGGCATCGTCATCACATAGTGTTAACATACCAGCAGTAACAGCCTCTGGTGCAAATGCGCGAACAATCTCTGGTGGCATTAAATCTTCGGTCATTCGTGTACCGGCAGTGGGTGCGAGAGCGTTAATACGAATGTTATTTTTTGCGCCTTCGAGTACTAACGTATTCATCAAACCTAATACGGCCATTTTGGCTGCACCGTAATTCGATTGACCAAAGTTTCCGTACATACCACTCGACGAGGTAGTCATGACAATACGACCATAATTTTGCTCACGCATAATTTCCCATACAGCTTTCGTACAGTTTACAGAGCCCATAACATGCACATCCATGACTAATTTAAAGTCATCGAGGGTCATTTTTGAGAACGATTTATCGCGCAAAATACCAGCATTATTGATAAGGATATCAACACGACCCCACTTTTCCATGGCTTGGTTTACCATGTCTTGTACTTCATCAAAGTTGGCGACATTAGCACCATGGCTGATTGCTTCACCACCGTTTTCTTCAATTAAACGTACCACTTCTTGAGAAGCTTCTGACGAAGCGCCACTACCATCACGAGCACCGCCTAAATCATTAACAACAACTTTTGCACCACGTGCAGCAAGCGCTAATGCGTGAGAGCGCCCTAATCCATTTCCAGCGCCAGTAACAATGGCAACTTTACCTTCAAAACTGATTGACATAATACTTCCTTAAAATGTTCTTTTTCTAATCGAAACTATCAAATGAAATCTAATTAATGAAAACTAGCTAACTAAAATTATTTAACCATTTGTACTGATACCCACTCGGCAACAAGCGCTGGTGTATCACAACCTTCTATTTCCACGGTAACTTCAGTACATAAACGATACTGACCCGGCTTTTTCTCTTCGATAACCAGTGTTTTTGCGTGTGCTCTAACGCGGCTATTAACTTTAACCGGTTGTAAAAATCTAACTTTATCGAAGCCAGCATTTAAGCCCATATAAAAGCCTTCGATAATAACGCTGAAGTCTTCAGCAAAATGCGACAACATAGACAACGACAAAAATCCGTGTGCGATGGTCGAACCAAACGGTGTAGCTTTAGCCTTTTCTTCATCAACATGAATAAATTGATGATCGAGCGTACAATCTGCAAATTGATTAATTTGTGATTGAGTGATCTCGTGCCAAGGGGTTGGCTCGGCTTGAAAGCCTATGTAATCGGCTATTTGGTCTTTTTTTATTATTGTTGGCATAGTAAATCCCTATTTAGCTAAAATTGTTTTTAAATCAGTTAATAAAATCTAATTATGTTAATTAATACTCTTAAATCCTTAAAGCTTGATACTTTCAAGAGCTAAAGCCTTAAAGAACATTAGAGTGCGTCATGATCCTTTAGAACCAAGCGACTTTCATGTCATAGGTTGTGCTATCACTTTTTCTTAGAATACTCGACCACAGCGCTATTTCTGGTAGTTCAAAACGATAGAAATATTGTAATGCTTGTAGTTTCCCGTGATAAAAGTCTTCGTCAGCTTGGTGTGGCTGCTGGCTTAACGCTTTACTGGCAACTATGCCCTGCTTTAACCATAACCAACCCACAATAACGTGACCAAACAGCTCTAAATATTTAACTGAATTTGCCAGTGCTAAATCGATATGGCTGGTTTGCATAGCGGTTAATACAACTTCTGTGGTTTTCTTCAGGGTTTCAACTGCATCAGCAAGCTGCGCTGAAAATTCCGTTAAATTGCTGTGTTTTTTGGCTTGCTCGATGGTTTTGTAAATTTCATTTAAGGTCGCAGCGTAACCCGCCATTTTATTCATCGGCACTTTTCGGGTCAGTAAATCCAGTGATTGAATACCTGTTGTTCCTTCATGAATAGCGTTTAAGCGATTGTCACGATAAAACAGTTCGACAGGATGTTCATTAATATAGCCGTGTCCACCAAGTACTTGAATGGCGAAATCATTAGCTTTTGTGCCGTACTCTGATGGCCATGTTTTGATGATAGGCGTTAAAAAGTCTAATAACGTATGCGCATACTCGCGTGCTTCTTGGCTTGGAGCCGTTTTTTCGTCATCACTTAATTGTGTGCCATACAAGACAAGTGCGAGTGCACCTTCTGCATATGCTTTTTGTGCCAGTAACATGCGGCGCACATCAGCATGTTCAATAATATTAACCATAGGAGATAATGGATCTTTACATGAAGGTAAACGCCCTTGTGGTCGGTTTTTTGCGTAGTCAACAGCATATTGATAGCCCGCAACCGCCAAGGTCGCCCCACTTGTACCTACCATAATGCGTGCTTCATTCATCATATGAAACATGTACTTAAGGCCTTGGTTTTCTTCACCCACTAAGTAACCTATGGCACCGTCTTTTTCACCAAAACTTAACGCCGTTGATGTTTGTGCACGGCCACCCATTTTATGAAATAACCCCGCGAGTGCTACTTCATTATCAGCGCCTAACGTACCGTCATCGTTGACTAAAATTTTAGGTACCACAAACAGTGATATACCTTTGACACCTTTAGGTGCACCTTGAACGCGCGCCAAAACTAAATGAACGATATTTTCACTTAAATTATGATCGCCACCCGATATATAAATTTTATTGCCGCTTATACGGTAAGTTCCATCTTCAGCTTTCACGGCTTTTGTAATTAAATCACCCAAGCCTGAGCCACTACCTGGCTCTGTCATCGCCATAGTTCCCATGAAGCGACCTGAGCGCATTGGCTTTACCCATTTTTCAATCAGGGCTTCACTGCCATGGGCTTCTAGTAAATTAGCATTGGCATTCGTAAGCATGTTATAGCCTAAACCAACACCACCAGCTGCTGTTAAATACGTACTTGCAACACTGGCAACAATAGGAGGCAATTGCATACCATTTAATTCGTAGTCTGCGGTTGCTGAAGAAATGCCTGAGGCTATAACGGCTTCAATAGCGGGTTTAAGCTCAGGAATAAGCGTAACTTTTTTACCATCAAAGGTCGGCTGATGGGTATCGAGTTTTTGACGAATAGGTAAGAAGTGTTTTTCAGCTATCGCCTTAGCAGTATTAATGACTTCATTAAAAGTCTGACGATCATGGTCTTGATAACGGGATCTTTCGATCAATGACTCACTATCAAAAAGCTCATAGAGCATAAATTCAAGATCTCGTTCATTCATTAATGTAGCTGTCATACTTTTCTCTTCTTATCTTTTAACTTATCAGTCATATTAATCAAAGTTGATAACACACCATGATTGATATACTTATTTAAAATCAATATCTTATATAGAAAATTAAAAATATTGATTACTCACTATTCAGTGCTATTGAGCAGAAACGCCGCCATCTATCGCGATACATTGTCCAGTCATATAGGTATTCGCTGGTGATAACATCATGAGCATCATGGCAACAATTTCTTTTGGCTCGCCTAAGCGGTGCATAGGGGCACCACGGCTCATTTTTTGTTGTTGCACTTCGTCAGCAAAGTTAGTCACCATAGGGGTTAAGGTAAAAAACGGGCAAATAGCATTGATACGAATATTGTTACGACCATACTCAACCGCACCGGTTTTAGTTAAACCAATTACAGCGTGCTTTGCCATGGCATAAGCACTGCCTCTAGCTGCTCCATTTAGTCCAGCCATTGAACTCACGTTAAGAATTGCGCCTTCCCCTTGTGTTAACATTTGTTGTATTTGATGGCGCATGCCAAATTGCACACCTTTAACATTAATGGCAAATTGGCTGTCCATAATAGATTCATCAATATCGTGCAGTGGCATAAACTCATGTGCGACACCGGCATTATTAACACCAATATCAACACGACCAAAATTTTTGACTGCGGTGTCAACCATAGCTTTACAGTCATCATTTTTAGATACGTCACTTGCTATGGCAATAACTTCTGCGCCTGTTGCAGAAATAGCTTTTGCAACTGCTTGTACTGCGTCATCTTTAATATCACTAATGACTAACTTAGCACCGCGTTTAGCTAGCTCTTCTGCCAGTAATTTACCAAAACCTTGTGCAGCGCCCGTGATTACCGCTACTTTTCCTGTAAAATCTAATAATGGATCCATTTTATTTCCTTACAGCACATGATGTCTGAACAGTTATTGTTGTTATAGTAACTACCTTTATTTCTCGATAGTTTGGTTACTTATTTCATTAATTAGCTGAAATATTGCTTAAATTTTCATGTTAATCGGCTTCTTCAATAATACTTAAAGCCATTTGTGCTAGTGGCTCTACAAAAGCACCCACTTTATTCGCTTGTTCATTAGAAGCATTGCCTTGTGATGCGCGTTTTGCCACGCCTTGTACAATGGCTGCTAACCTAAAAAAACTAAACGCGAGATAAAAGCTCCAGTTTTCTATTCGATCAATACCCATGCGTTGACAATACGCCGCAACATATTCTTCTTCACTCGGAATACCTATGCTTGCACGGTCAACACCTTTTAGGCCGTCTATGGTGCCCATGCCTTGGGGCATACGTAGTTGCATACATTGATAAGCGAGATCAGAAAACGGATGACCAAGAGTAGATAACTCCCAATCTAAAACCGCGATCACTTTGCTACTGTTATGTTCGAACATAATATTGTCCAAACGAAAGTCGCCATGAACAAGGCAAACACGTCCGTCGTCTTCAGGTAAATGGCTTTCAAGCCATGACATTAATGATTCCATTGCAGGAATTTCTGTTAATTGTGTCGCTCGGTATTGTGAGTGCCATCGTGTAAACTGGCGTTGAAAATAATTACCGGCTTTGCCGTAATCAGCCAAGCCTGTGGTGTTAATATCAACACTATGCAGCGCAACTAGGGCTTTATTCATTTGATCGTATATTTGTGTTCTTTCATTATTTGATGAAACTTCAGCTAACGAGGCACTCCAATAAACAGTGCCATCACAAAACTCCATCAGATAAAACATTGTGCCGATAATACTGGTGTCGCGGCACAGATGATAAACTTGTGCCACAGGTACATCCGTATTTTTCAAAGCATCAAGTACTTGATACTCCCGGTCAACGGCATGCGCAGACTTTAATAATTTACCTGCTGGTTGACTGCGCAATACATAAACACCTGATGCAGCAATTAACTTATACGTTGGGTTTGATTGGCCACCGGGGAATTTTTCCACGGTTATTGGCCCAATAAATCCCTTAACATGTAATGTTAGGTATTGTGCTAATGTTTCCAGATCAAAAGGAACATTAGCTGCTGTTTTAGTTGTTTTATCCATTTCTTCCATTTGTAACTACGCTCTCACTTAATTGTTAAACTAGACAAAGCTAGCCGACCGTTTTTTTAACTAAGTCACGGCCTAATTGCATCATGTGAACTTGATCTGGACCATCAGCTAAACGTAACGTACGTTGGCCAGCATAAGCATGTGCTAAGAAAGTATCTTGGCTAACACCAACGGCGCCATGACATTGAATGGCGCGATCGAGCACATCGAGTGACATATTAGGAGCAACAATTTTTATCATCGCAATGATATCTTTTGCGGCTTTATTGCCTTCAGTGTCCATCTTGTGAGCGGCTTTTAAAGTCATCAGTCGTGCTTGTTCAATTTGACAAGCAGAAATAGCAATATCTTCACGAATAGATTGTTGCTTGATCATAGGACGACCAAATACCACACGCTCGTTTACGCGCTTACACATAAGATCAAGTGCACGTTGAGCAACGCCAATTGAACGCATGCAATGATGAATACGGCCCGGCCCTAAACGGCCTTGGGCAATTTCAAAACCTTTACCTTCACCAACAATAATATTTTCAATGGGTACACGTACATTTTCAAAGGTGATTTCTGCATGCCCTTCTGGTGCATCGTTATAACCAAACACTTGCATCGGGCGCACTTTTGTTACACCTGGTGTGTTCATCGGAACAAGAACTTGAGATTGCTGAATGTAGCGATTGCTATTGTCGGGATCTGTTTTCCCCATGACGATCATAATTTCGCATTGCTGGCGACAAGCACCACTAATATAGAATTTACGACCGTTGATAACATACTCATCGCCATCGCGTTCAATACGCAATTCAATGTTGGTTGCATCGCTTGAAGCGACTTCTGGCTCAGTCATCGCAAAAGCCGAACGAATTTTCCCCTCAAGTAACGGCTCTAACCATTGTTTCTTTTGTGCTTCGTTACCGTATTTAGCTAATACTTCCATGTTTCCGGTATCTGGCGCCGCACAGTTAAACACTTCAGGTGCCCACATAACTTTACCCATGATTTCAGCCAGTGGTGCATATTCTAGGTTGGTTAAGCCTGCACTGTATTTACCGTAGCTTACGGGCAAAAATAAATTCCATAAGCCTTGGGCTTTTGCCTTGGCTTTTAACTCTTCCATTAATGGCGGTGTAGTCCATTGGTTTTCGGCAACTTGCTCATGCATTTTTTGTTCAACAGGATATACATGCTCGTCCATAAATGTTGTTACACGTTGAATTAAATCTTTAACCTTGTCACTGTATTCAAAATCCATGAGAAGTCCTTATTGTTGTTATTTTCAATGAAGAGCCAATAACATTATTGGCTTCTTTGATGTTTGGTTAGCTTAATTTCATTAATGCTGCTTTATTAAATGGCGCTATTTCATCTTCTTTATTTTGCTCAATTTTATTAACCCATTGAGGATCAACTAATAACGCCCGACCAATAGCCACAAGATCAAATTCATCATTATTTAATCGAGTAAGTAAACCTTCAATACCTGTTGGGTTTGATGTACCACCAAGGTCAACACTGCCTTCACCTGTAAAGTCACTATCAAGCCCTACACTGCCAACAGTAATAACAGGCTTATTGGTGATTTTTTTAGTCCAACCCGCAAGATTAAGATCTGAACCTTCAAATTCAGGTAACCAAAAACGACGAGTACTGGCATGAAATACGTCAACGCCTGCATCGCTAAGTAATGTTAATAAACGCTCTAATTCAGCCGGTGTTTGGCAAAGTTTGGCGTTATAATCTTGTTGTTTCCATTGTGAGAACCTGAAAATAATGGGGAAGTCTTCACCAACGGCAGCGCGAATAGCGGCAATAATTTCCACAGCGAATCGAGCGCGATTTTCTAAAGTACCACCATATTCATCAGTACGTTGGTTGGTGCCTTCCCATAAAAATTGATCAACGAGGTAACCGTGCGCGCCATGAATTTCAATGGCGTCAAAGCCAATGGCTTTAGAGTCAGCAGCGGCTTGGGCAAATGAAGCAACAACTTCATCAATGTCACTTTGGCTCATAGCAACACCGTTTGGTGCACCTGGCTTATATAAACCAGACGGGCTATAACCCGGCACTGATTTATCTGGCCCTACGCCTTCTTTACGAACCGAACCTACATGCCAAAGCTGTGGTGCAATTTTGCCACCTGCTGCATGTACTTCGTCGACTACATGTTTCCATCCTGCTAATGCTTCTTCACCAAAAATAGCCGGAACATTTTCATAACCATTCGCCGCTTTATGTGAGATAAAAGTACCTTCGGTAATAATTAACCCCACATTACCTTCTGCTCTACGACGGTAGTATTGAGCTACATCATTTGAGGGAATATTATTAGGTGAAAATGTACGTGTCATCGGTGCCATTACGGTACGATTTTTTAATGTTAAACCACCGGTTGAAAATGACTGAAAAAGTTTTGCTGAATTACTGTTACTCATATAACTTCCTAAATATTCTGAATTTTTGTTTAAAACTTGATAAAGATAATAAAATAGCCATTATCTTTTTTAGGTTGCTTAGCCAATTAAATAGCCGCCATCAACATTAATAGCTGTACCTGTTGTGTAACTTGAGGCGTTTGACACTAAATACAACACAGTGCCAGCCATTTCCTCTGGTTGAGCAACACGTTTCATTGGTACGTGATGCATCATTTGTTCTAAAATTTTCGGATTATTAACTAACGTTGAGGCAAATTTGGTGTCGGTACCACCCGGTAAAAGTGCATTCACTCGAATATTAAACTGTGCACATTCTTTGGCGAATGTTTTGGTCATCGAAATAACAGCAGCTTTGGTAATTGAATAAATACCTTGGTAGTCGCCAGGAATAACACCGTTTATTGAAGCAACGTTTACAATGGCACCGCCCTGATTAGCTTTCATAAGTTTTGCACCCATGGTTGACATAAAGAAGTAGCCTCTGATGTTTACATCAACGGTTTTTTGAAAAGCAGCTAAGTCAGTATCAAGCACATGGCCGAAATATGGATTTGCAGCAGCATTGTTAACTAAAATATCTAACTTACCGTGCTCCGATGATATTTGTGCAAAGATGGCTTCAATTTGGTCCATTTCTCCAATATGACAAGCAATAGCTTGTGCACTACCGCCTGCAGCAATAATTTGTTCTACTACCGCTTGGCAACCGTCAATTTTTCTACTTGATACAATAACGTGCGCACCATTTTCGGCCAGTAATTTTGCTATATGCTCACCTATACCACGACTTGCACCGGTTACTAATGCAACTTTTCCAGTTAAATCAAACAAATTATTGCTCATTATAATCTTCCTATTTAATGTCGTTTTACAATCTAAAAATTTTCTAATAAATTCTTTAGCAAGTTATCTAAAAGTTACCCAATCTGCCGGCTTATCGGCTAAATGCGCATAGTTATTTAAATAATCTATGCTTATCTTACCTTCCGAAAACAACAACTTAGTAACGCTAGTGTTACGCAGTTGTTGATTAACGGCTAAAGTGTTTTGATCCGTTAAATCAAGAACATGTTGAATAAGAACTGAAATAGTACCGCCTGAAGTAAAAATACAAATATCTTTTGAAGGCTCTGCCTTACTTGATAATTTTTTAGCAGCAAGTTCGTGATTAATTACATCGTAAAGTGCGGCTATACAGCGTTTTTTAAACATTGGCCAACTCTCTAAATAATCGCCATCGTGTTTACCTTCAACCCACCGATTAAGCGCTTGAGCAAACTCTTTTTGAAAAGCTTTATTTCCATCAGGTGACTTACTAATTAGTGATGCCATATGCGCAAAGCTTTTCCAGCGTGCATCTGAACGCGTTAACAAATCAACATGGTTAAATTCGTTAAAACCAGAATGTAATACCGTGGAAGGTTTATTGCCTTGGTAACCAATAAGGAAGTTTTCGAGGGTTTGTTCATGACGTAATAAATCGCCAGTAAATACTTTATTTGGGCTCGCTAATGTACGCCAAAATTTGCCCAAGTGCTGCGATTGCTGAGCACCTTTATCAGACAGTTGATCATAGTCAGCTTTACCAAAGGATGCTTGCCCATGGCGAATCAAATAAATAGCTGCCATTGTTTTACACCTCTACCATAACATATTGTTTATATATCATATTTAAGTATTCACTCAGTTTTTCCATAGAGGAATTAATGACTCTTCATGGTGTTAAAATACACTAATATCCTTATCCTAATCGCCCGCAAACAATTAAACAAATGAATAGTTCTAATAACCTTACATTCTTATTACGAATACTATGTATAGTGCTTAATTGTGACTAATCAATAAAGGTAATTTGTTGTTAGGCGGTAGTATTATGTGAAGAATGATCGTGGATTAACTGCTATTTATACCAATTGACTTAATGAATCGATCAATTTTAAACGAGGATAAATTTTCAGTAGCAAGGCGCTTGATTGATTAGGACATAGATGCCCGTAAGTAGAACAATGCAGGAGCAATTGTCGAGCAATAGCAGGCTATTGGCATTGAAAGCAACGTAGATACTGGATATTTAAACCGCTTTAGAATGATCGATTGTTTATATCAATTGGTATTACTATTTAATAAAGTCTTTTATAATTTACTTTTAAATCGATCAAATTAGATAAAAAAATGCCTTGTATAAATTACAAAGCATTTTATTTATTGCGTTGCTAATCGCTTGTAGTACCGATTAGCAAAATATCAATCGAACAGTATTATAAACTTTAAAATTCATAAGAAACCGTTGCACCGAATGTACGTGGTTGATTAGGGTATGAATTAAAGCTACCTGCTTGAATTGGTGGCGGGAATGATGACAGATGATATTCGTCATTATTAAGGTTGCGTACCCAAAGTTGTACATGAATGCCATTTTCGAAATTCAATCCAGCGCTCGCATTCAAGGTGCCAACCTCACGTGTTTCTGACTCCGGCACGTTTTCAACGAGGTGAACTTCACTTTCATAAAGGTAATCAGCACGAACATAACCATAAGCACCATTGTCCAGTTCATAACTGTAAGTAACACCTGCGGTTATACTACGTTCATGAATGCCCGCGGGCTTTTCTCCTGATAAATCCACCGGACCATCAAGCCCTGTAGCACCCTGGAATGAGTCATAAATCGGGTCAAGAAAAGTACCCGCTAAAGTAAAAGACCAGTTTTCAGTTGGATTATAAACAGAGTCAAATTCAATTCCTTTCGTACTTTGTTTACCCGCATTAGCTAAGATATAACCAGTACCAATAAATATTGATGATTGAAAGCCTTTAATTGTTTGGTCAAACAAAGTGACATTGAAGGCACCTTGTTTAAATCTTGCTTTTAGACCAAGTTCATATACTTTTGCCTCTTCTGGAGAAGCAAATCGGCCACCATAGGTTTGGTTAGCTAAAGCTAAATTGGCATTTTCTAATGCCGCTTGGTCGCTGGAAAATGGGTTACTATTACGTGATAAATTCCATGAAGATGCCTTAAAACCGGTAGCTGCTGAGGCAAATACATTAATATTATCATTAACTTCATATGCTAAACGTGTTGACCAAGTTGTTTTACTATCATCCGTTTTATTCTTTTCAACCGCGTTAGGTAAGCCCGGCATAGGGGGTAAAAACTGTAAACTTTTTAAGGTTGGAATTGCCGGAGCTAATGTTGGAATAAATGGCAAAGGCGCGCCAAAAACGGTTAAGTCGTTATCTAAATCAATACCCGACAATACATCAGTATTTATTTGGTTAGCGGTGATTTTTTTCTCATCTTTCGTGAAGCTTAAACCAAAAATAGCGGTTAACTTATCAGAAATATGATAATCAAAATTGGCAAACAAAGAATAGGCATCATTATCTTGTGTAAACTCTGAATTTACGGCTGATTGATTAGAAAAGAACGATCCTGGCGCAAGACCATAAACACCTTCAACTCCGCCTAGTAAACCTGCTGCACCACCAGCAGCCATTAAGACATCAAAATAATTCCTAATGTCGTCGCCGTAAAACAACGTATCACCCGTTTTTACCTCTTCTTGAAATATGTAAGCTCCGACCATCCACTCTAATTGTCTTGTCCCTGTCGATGTTAAACGAAACTCTTGAGTAAATGTGTCGATTTCAGTGTGACCACCCTCACGTAAAATATCGAGTGAAGTATAATCTACATCATTTAAAAATTCTGAGTCATTATGACGCACTGATGAAATTGAAGTAAATGTGAACTCTTCATAGTCTACATCTACTTGCAGCGATATACCGCCATCTTCAACAGTATTTTCAGGGTCAATATTCAATGACGATTTATAAGAAAATGGGTCAACATCGAGTACAACACCGCCTAGTGCTCTGACCGCACCAGTAGTAGGGCCGTTTATAACATCGTCTACGGTACAACACGCCTCATCAATTTCGCTGTAATCGGCTATTAATCTAAAGGTAACATCTTCTGTTGGTTCATATAATGCTTGCGCTCTAACATTCCATCGATCGCGATTATTAATTTCATTTAAACCAACAACGCTATCAGTGTAACCATCTCGTTTGTTATAACCACCTGATAAGCTTAATGCGAGTTCGTCAGTCACCCCGTTAGTGATGTAGCCTTTAACAAGTTTTTGGTTGAAATTACCGGCCCCTAACTCAATTTTCCCTTCTAATTCATGCGATGGTGCCATTGTTCTTACACTAATAACCCCTGCTGAAGCATTTTTGCCAAAGAGTGTACTTTGCGGACCACTTAGTACCTCAATTTGTTGTACGCGTGGTAAGTCACCAATTTGAGCAGCTGCACGTGAACGATAAACACCATCTATAAATACACCAACTGATGGCTCAATTCCGGTATTGTTTGTACCATTCCCGAAACCTCGTATAGCAAAATTGGTATTAACAGATCGTTGTAGTGGTGTAACACGCAAGGTAGGTACGAGTGTTTGTAAGTCGTTTATATCTAGTATTTTTGCTTGTTCAATCGCTTGACCGCTAACAACAGTAACAGCTACCGGTGATTCCTGCAGACCTTTTAGCCGCTTAGAGGCGGTGATCATAATACGTTCTACATCTTTATCATCATTTTGTGCCGAAGTAGTTGCTTCCTCTGCGCTTACGGCTGTTGAATTGATTGCTGTTAATACTGCTGAAACGAGTACTGCTCGTTTAAAAAACTTTGTTGCTAACTTTTGCTTCATCTTGAATCCCCGAGTTGCTATACATACCAAATCACACGTATTCATTAAAGTTATTCTGTTCAAATACATTGTTCGAACATGAATTATTATTTAAGCCTTTTTAATCTTGTTTTTAACTTATTGCTAAATAAGACTTAATTATAGTATTTGTTGTCACACTAATTTGTTGTCACACTAAATAGTGTAGAACAATTTTCGTACTACTTGACTAAGATAGGTTGAGATATTAAATTAAACAAATGAATAGTTTTAATAACCCACTATCTATATTGTGCATAGTTTGGGTTGGATTTTTGATTAATAAACAACAATGAGTGAAAATATATGAAGGTTGATTTAAATTTATTTGTCGTATTCGAAGCCATTTATTGTGAAGGGAATATTACGAAAGCAGCATCTGCATTAAACTTATCACAACCTGCGGTTAGTCATTCATTAAGTAAACTTCGTCATAATTTCGAAGACCCTTTGTTTATCCGACAAGGCAACGAAATGAGACCTACGCCTGTTGCCAATAATGTTATTGCCGATGTTCGGGAAGCACTACAACAATTAAAGGTTTGTTTAGCACAAGCTCGCCAATTTGAGCCTTTAGTGTCTAGAAATAACTTTAATATATCGCTGCATGGTGGGTTTGAAGCTTCTTTTTTACCGCCACTTATGCAACGAATAAAAAAAGAAGCACCATTAATAAATTTGCAAAGTAGCCGACGGGTTAACCGCAGTGAATTAGAAAACAAACTCGCTAGTGGTGATGTAGATTTAGCAATAGATACTTTAGTACCTGTTAGCGACAACATTTTACACACTCAATTAGATCAAAATAAACTCGTTGTTCTCGTTAGAAAAGATCACCCTATTGTAAAATCATCACTTGATTTAGATACTTACCTTTCTCAAGATCATGTATTGGTTTCATCGCGTACAATAGGACCAAGTATAGAAGACTTTGAATTAGGCAGGTTGGGCATGCAACGCAAGATTGGACTTAGGTGCCAGCATGCTTTTTCTGCTTGTAAAGTAATTGCTCAGAACGACATGCTATTAACGTTAATTGAAACAACGGCAAAATTGTACAGTGAGGTGCTTGATTTAGTGGTATTCCCATTACCTGTAACTTTGCATGATATTGACGTACATTTATATTGGCATACCAATGTTGACTTTGACCCTGCAAATAAATGGCTTAGGAATCAAATTATTCAGGCTGCTTCAAATATTTAATTTATATTAGCTATGAGTATGCAGAAGTACTAGCAGCGAGTTTAATACTTCAAGTAGTAAGTAGTAAGTAGTAAGTAGTAAGTCGAACTTATTGCTATTTTTCAGGATGAAACCAAATTTCAATTTCATCTGTAACTTCTAAAAATTTAGCACTATGTTCGACATTAGCGGGTACATGATACCATTGGCCAATTTTGATATGTTGAGTTTTACCCTGCATTGTTAAAATTAATTCCCCACGGGTGATAACACCGTAGTTATCGGTATCATGTTTATGTAAAGGAATATTAGTACCTGCGGGGTAAGAAGCAAACAACACATCACTGCCATTCGCAGCTAGTTTATATGCGTCAAATCTACCATCGAATAACGGTAGCGATTTAATTTTACTCGGATAGTTCCCTGCCATTATTTTTCCCGTTGCTTTATTTGCAGTGAAGTTAAAAAACCAAAAGTAATAAATTTTTTATTGTTTAGTTAAGAGGGTAAAGCTACTGCATGGTTTGCCACTTTTGAATAATAGTGTCTAATTCTCCTGAGGCTTTTAAATCAGTAATTATGTTATCTATTGTCTGAACAGTTTCCGGTGATACAGACGCTTTGCTAAACATGAAGTGTATTGCCGATTGGTAAATGATTAATGTGTGTTGTTCAAACTCATCATTCATTTGATATTTCTTAGAGAATGCTTTAATCGTAGCAGGATCAACAAGAAAGCCATCAATATGGCCTTGCATAAGTAGCGTCACATTTTCTTCGATATCAACAACTTCACTAATATGTTCTCGAAACTCTGATTTTTTCATTAAAGCTTGATATTCTTCACCATAATAATATCCACTTTCTATACCTATCATATATTCGCTGTTTATAAGATCTGATAAAGAATTTAATTTAATCGCTTTAACGGTTCCTTTTTTAACAAAAAGATTTACAGTTTCTTGTCTATAGGCTTGGGTGAACATAGCATAACGTAACCTTTCTTCATTATACGATGCGCCCATTGCAACATCTAATTGACCTATTTTTATGTAGTGTAAATGTCGCTTCCAAGGTAACTCGGTGTAAGCGACTTTATAATCAGTTTTGGCAAGTATGGTATTGAGAATTTCAAAGTCTAAGCCAACAAGGTGTTGTTGGCTATTTCGGTATTGATAAGGAAACCAAAGTTCCCATCCAATCTGTAATGCTTTAGCGCTGACATTAAAACTTATAATTAGTACAAAAATGATAAATAAATTTTTCATGTTATACCTCATATTTAATTAAGTCAGCTTAGCTAATAATAGCCTTTAAAGTAATGAAGGTTTTAGTTTTAGTACCAGTGCAGGATCTAACCTCATACTAAACCAATTAATTCGCCAATCTAAATGTGGTCCTGTTGCCCTTCCACTTGCACCTACGGCTGCAACTACTTGACCTTGGTTAACTTTATCGCCTTCTTTAACGTACGAACCGCTCAAATGTAAAAACGTTGATGTGACTCCATGTCCATGATCAATTATCATGGTACCACCAGAGTAAAACATATCACTTACATACATTAATACTATGCCATCAGCTGGTGCTTTAACAGGATCACCTTTATCACCCGCATAATCTAAACCATAATGTGGCGTTTTTGGTACGCCGTTATAATAACGCTGACTACCATATACGCCAGTAATTATGCCATCTATAGGTGCGATAAAGCCTTTTGCAAACGCGGTTAAGTCGCTATCAGTTTTTCGAGCTGCTCTTATTTTTTTATTATCTTCCCCAACACGACTAATCGCCTTCTTGTTTGGGTTCATAATTTTTTTTGCAATACCATTAACACGTTGAATGTTATATTTTCGTTTTAATGGTTTTAATATGCGTTTTTCGGTTTCACCATTTGGGTTCGTAATTATAAGCTCGCTGTTGTTTTTCTCATCTCGACTAAAACCCAGTGCATAGTCACCACTTTTAGAGACTTTAATCACTTCGCCATTTAGGGTAACTTTATTCTCTGGTTTAGTTTTACCAACAATAAGTGAGCCTTGAAAAAATTGCTCACTGGTTACTGTTTCAGCTTGCACAAAGCACACTTGCATAAGTAACAAAGCCGATAAAAACAGTTTGCTTGATAACAATATTTGTTTACCCATGAGCAATAGCACCTTTTGCTACACCTTCAAAAGCGACAACTTTAAACTCATCTAACGGTGATTGTTTTTTAAGTTGGCGTACAATAAAGTCTGCCAGTAACTCAACCGTTGAATCGCAATCAACCACATCTAAAATGTTACTGGGTACAGCAATATCAAATCTTCCTTGCGGTGCATAGTAAGAAAATAATTGGTGATCGGGAGTCAAATTAGTCATAGCCGTGTCAGATAACTCGATATCATTTAACGCGATTCGGTCAGCTTCAGTGGCTAAGTAAATATCTTGCCAACGTAAACTCCACACTTCTTCTAACGCTGTTGAGCGTTTACCATTTTTATAGATATGAATTTTTGAACGATGGCCATGGGCAATACGCTGGCAATTACCATCATGTAGTTTCAAACCGTGGGTATAGTGATAATAAGCACCGTTAATAACTTCAGGACGTAGTTTTAACGTTAAACCTTGCACATTTTTAGGTAAATGCGAAAGAATTATAGTCGTTAAATAGTCTGTTACCGACGCGATATCAATTTCTTGTGTTTCAATTTTAGCAAATGCGCAGCTCGGTGACTGTAAATAATATGCACCTTGTTTTGATTCAAAGTTTACAAACTCGTGACCTGCTCTTTGCGTGGAGAGTTCTGCACTAATAGCACTATCTTGCATGGGTAACAATAATTTATGATCTACGGCATCATCGATAATGGCTTTAATTTGTTTTTTAACCACGGCAAAATCTAATACCATGCTCATTTCATTTAAGCTGCCATCAAGTAACACATCTACAATCCAGCTTTCACCAACAATGCCACGTGTACTACAACAATAAGAAAAGTCGATAACGGTTAAGTCATTTACAAATAACTGCATTTTCTATTTATCCTTACTTTACTTGCCAAGCGATGGTTTCATCTGCGCGAATTGGCACTACTTTTTCAAGGCCAAAAGCCATAGTAGCTGGTACATTCCACGCTTGTTTTACTAATGTTATTTTGTCGCTATTTACCGGTAAATTATAAAATTTTGGACCGTTTAAGCTGGCAAAACCTTCAAGCTTGTCTAATGCGCCTGCTTGTTCGAACGCCTCAGCATATAGCTCAATTGCAGCATGGGCAGTATAAGCCCCTGCACAACCACAAGCGGCTTCTTTAGCATGTTGTGGATGCGGCGCTGAATCGGTACCTAGAAAGAATTTGTCGCTACCACTTGTTGCCGCTTCAATTAACGCGTGCTGATGAATATTACGTTTTAGTATAGGTAAACAATAAAAATGAGGACGAATACCGCCAACTAACATGTGATTACGGTTAAATAATAAGTGGTGTACTGTAATAGTTGCGGCAACATTTTCGCTAGCTTCTTTAACAAAATCAACGGCATTTTTCGTGGTAATGTGCTCTAACACTATTTTTAATGTTGGGTACTTGGCAACTAATGGACGTAAAATAGTGTCGATAAAAACTGCTTCACGGTCGAAAATATCAATGTCATGATCGGTAACTTCGCCATGCACTAATAATGGCATGTTCACTGCTTCCATCGCCGCTAATACAGAGGCAATATTATCAACATTAGTAACACCTGATGAAGAGTTAGTGGTAGCACCAGCGGGATAAAGTTTAGCCGCGTAAACAATACCTGATGCTTTTGCTGCTTTAATATCTTCAGCGGTAGTTTGATCGGTTAAATACAACACCATTAACGGTTGAAATTGTTTACTTGGCTTAGCCGCCATAATACGTTGATGATATTGCGTTGCTAATTCAGCATTAGTTACCGGTGGCACTAAGTTTGGCATAATAATAGCGCGTCCGAAGTATCGGCTAATATCAGCAACGGTATTATTCAATGCTTCGCCATCGCGTAAATGTACATGCCAGTCGTCTGGTCGAGTAATTGTTAATGTGGTCATTTTCTTTCCTAATTTTGTTATCTTCTATCACTTAAAATCAGCAATAGCTGCTATATACTTTACTTATCTAACCGAATATCACTGCTATTCGTGTTCTGAATCTTCTACTTGAATTTGACCAGTATCTGCATTGCTGCTCATCGCTGGCTGAGAAGAGTTAGCAGTTTGTTGAGCATTACTTTCCATTAACGCTAAGAGTTGATCTTTTAAATTCGGCGGTACTTTATAAATAGTAATACTTTCGTTAGCCGGACTATAAACAACATCTTGACCAAAATGGCTACGCTCAAAACTTAAGCTAATACCATTACCATAACCCGAGTATTTAGTAACTTTATTAACCACAGCTTGGTCATGCGGAAACGATTCTTCTATTGGGTAAGATTGCTCTTGGCAAAATTTATAAAAGTCTTGCCCGCTTTCTTCTGTTTTAATAACGTTACCAATTTCTTGTAATGAAACGTCTTGGGCTGACTCTTTTTGCTCTTTACAATAACTGAGTAGTTCTTTGCGTGTTTGTTGCTTTTCATTAGCGTCAAACTGGTTAACCGACACATAATCTTCAACAGCTTGTACTAAGGTTTGTGTTTGTTCTTTTGAATTTAAACCTTCTTCACAACTTAAAAAGTCTAAGAAAAAGTCTGACACTTTTCTACCTGCTCGACCTTTAATAAAAGAGATATAACGATTACCTTCGGCATTATTTTGGTAGTCAAATAAATCAATACGAGCGGCTAACTGTAATTTATTAGTATCAAGATGTTGATCTGCTGAAATATTTAATTCGCCGTCAACAGTGTAATGCTCAGAAATAGGAATTATTGCGACCAATAAATAACGACCGCCCATATATTCGTAGTGGCAAACAATTAAATAGCCTGTTTCTGCTAGGTCATATTTTTCTAATTCATTTTTAAGTAAATTACCGGCTTGGCTACTAAATTGATGAAAACTTTGAGCATCGCCCAAATAGCTTTCCATTATATCAACAAATCGGGCCGAATCGCCTTCAGCTGGCATCGATGAAAAGTGCCCGTAAGCCTTACTGCCTTTGCTGTTATAAATTTTATGTAGTGCATCAACAAAACTTTCTATTTTGCTGCTAGCTGTAACATTTTCAGGCCCTAACCTGAGTACAACTTCACCAGTTTCTTCTTTTTTAGTTAAAAAATGCAGTGCAATATTCGAAATTATTAAGCTCATAGTTAAAGGTCAGTATTATATTGTTCAGGCATTTGATAAACTTAAGTCTGTTTATTAAATTACCATTAAGTGTTTAAGATGCCTATTGTATCCAAGTATTCCAACGAACGTGTAGAAAAAATTATTAAAGATTTGCTTGATGTTCTCGTCAATGAGTCTGCAACCCCTGATCTAGCGCTAATGTGCCTAGGAAATACCTTAACAGAAATTATTGTAAATAATGTCCCGAAAGAAGAACAAGGGCCATTAATAGACAATTTTACCAAGGCTTTAAAACAATCTATACAAAATTCTAAATAAAAAGTATAAATACAAAGCGACATTCATTAACAATAATAAGAGTATTAAACGACGCAATGGCTTCATTTGAATCTAAACCCTATAGTAAGCGCCTATTACAGTTAGTTAGTTGGAGCCACTGGTTCACTTTTTTTAATATTATTGCGGCGATTTTATTATCGTCAATTTATGTTTTTAGTGAATCAATGCCCGAAACGTTACTTGGCCAAACGTATTTAGTAACGACTTGGCTAAGTCATATGGCTTTCTTAACGTTTATGAGTTTTGTACTCATTTTGTTTCCGATAATGCTGTTATTCCCTCGTACTCGGTTTATACGTGTTGCCGCGTCAATTATTTTTACCATTGAATTATTACTGCTTTTATTAGATGCCTTTATTTATAATCGTTTAGGTTATCATTTAAATATTTCTTCAAGTGCACCAATACTCGAACTTATTACCAATGAAATTCAGCAAAATAGCCGAGTTTTTTGGTTTGTTAGTTTAGTATTAACACTGGTTATATTGTCGTTTGAACTTATAACCTCTAACTATGCTTGGAAACATTTAAAATCACTTCAAAAAACAATATTTGCACGCTTTCTCGTTATCCCTTTGGTGTGTTTTTTCTTTTTTAGTCACATTATACATATTTGGGCAGATGCTAATCTTGAGTACGACGTATTGCGCCAAGACACCACTTTGCCACTGACCTACCCGTCTACCGCCAAAACCTTATTAACTAAATATGGTATGTTCGACCGAGTTGATTATATTGCTCGTCGTACAAGCCCATTGGCCTTTACCGATACCGTGCCAGCATACCCTCAATATCAAGGTCAATGCCCAAATGAGTTAGCCTTAAAACAATCAGTTTTCATGGTAGTTACAGACAAAACATTACAAACTCAACAATTAGATAAAATTAAGCAAAGAGTCAAGCGTGGCAAGCTCTCGCTTGAAAATCACATTGATAACGCGTTACCAAAAGATGCTTGGTTTAACCTTTTTTATAGCCTGCCAAGTATTTATAAAAAGTCATTAATTGAACAGCATGCTCAACCTTTATTATTCCAAATTATTGAGCAAAAAAATCTTGCGAAATCCTTTACTATTATTGGTGAAGATACCAGTGAATCATCTGTTACGAATTCAAATGGTTTATTAAGTATTACTAATGAACTATTCGCAACTACAACTAAACTCAACGATATTTCTAGTTTAATTTTTGCTGATAAACTTAATAGTTATTCAGCTGGATTACATGTATTTTATTTTAAAGGTGACAATAGTTATCAATTTGAACTATTTTTAGATGCCTTAATGTCTGCACAAAATAAGCAACAAAACGATAACAAGCGCAACGATATTCTTTGGGTTAGCTCAATAGGAAATAACACTGTTGATACCAGTTTATCGATTAAACCAGCGTTACTTATTTTGCCTGAAAGTAAGAATAAGCTTATTAACAATTTAACAAGCCATATGGATGTACAACCGACATTAATTAAGCGTTGGTTAAACTGCGATATTAATGAGAAAAGTTACAGTAATGGTACAGATATTAAAGCGTTAGATCATGACCGAATCATTGCCAATACTATGGATAACGGCATAGTCGTTTTTAATAAAGATAAGTCTATGTTTGTTGATCAAAATGGTAACTTCCAAAGTTATTCTATTCAACTTGCAGCACCTATTACGGCAAAACCTGATTTCCCATTAATGATTGATGGAGTTAACTTTATTAAACAATTCAGCAAGCAAGCACAAAGCGTACAATAATTAGTCGCTTAGCTTGTATAATGATGTTTTTTAATTGCATTCGACCGATAAATCTTTAATATAGCTCGCATAAGCTTTTATCCCCATCAAGCTTATCATTCGGGGTATAGCGCAGCTTGGTAGCGCGTGCGTCTGGGGGACGTGAGGTCGCAAGTTCGAATCTTGCTACTCCGACCAAATTAAGTAATATAAATAGCCACTTAGCAATAGTTCGATGAACGGTTCAAGTGGCTTTTTTGTCTCTGTCTAACGTATGTCTAACACTGGCCTAAAATTTTATTTTATATCGAAACGCTTTTCTTAAATATTTACACTTCAGCTAAGCGGTTGTTGATGCCCTATTCTGCTCACATTAACAACTAATTTTAGGTATATCGCGCCATTTACTGGTAAAGCTAGGTGAAAGAAACTCGCGTCGCATATGCCACTTTTCAATGCGGCCCTGTGCTGCTAGTTGTAATGTTTCATTGCCGTAGCGATTATTTATGCCGTCGTAGCAGTACATTAATGCCGGGTCATCATTATTTGGCCAAAATAAATCCTGTTGCTGAAACTGACTATTCTCCAGTTCAATAGCGCCAACACCACAACGGTAAAAGTTAACGCCACTTGCATACACGCGATTAAAAACCGCTGATATTGCATTGGCAATATGAAGAGTATTGTCTGTTGCAATAGCAAACTCATAAATTATTGATTTGTTATAGTAATTATCATCATGAGGGGAGCTAGCGGCAAATACAGCTAGTCGCTTTACCCGTGAATGCTGCTTTCTTAATTTTCGACCGACAATTGCACCATGGCTTACTAGCGCTGTTTTTAATTGATGAGTTTCGTTAATACGTTGCCCAAAGCTTCTGGTTGAAAATATTTCTTGTTTAGGCTGTTTAACTTCATCCCAATTTATACAAACAATACCGTTGAGTTCGTTAACTGTTCGTTCAACCAATACACTAAACTGACTACGCATCGCTTTAGGTGATTGATTTGCGAGATCCCAGGCGCTAGTTATACCTAACACGTTTAAACGCTTTCCTAATCGGCTGCCAATACCCCATACGTCAGTCACGGTCATTTTTGACAATACTTCTTTGCGTGATGCGGCATTATTAACAACGGCTACACCATTATATCCCGGTAATTTTTTAGCGGCATGATTAGCGGCTTTAGCTAATGTTGCTGTTGTGCCAAAACCAACACCAACCGGTAAACGTGTTTCTTGCCAAACAGCACGGCGTATATCATGGCCGTATTGCTGCCAATCGTTAATAATGTGATTATATTTTTTGAATTGTAAAAATGATTCATCAATCGAATATACATATTGGTTATCGCAAAAACGGCCAATAACATTCATCATTTTCTCGCTCAAATCCGCATATAACTCATAATTAGACGATCGAATCACCACATTATGCTTTGCCAAGAACGGTTTGATTTGAAAATAAGGCTTAAATTTAGGAATACCTAAGTGTCGGCCCATTGGGCAAACTGCGCATATGCAACCGTCGTTATTGGTGAGCACTACGACAGGTCTATTTCTAATTGATGGATCAAAAACCTTCTCACAAGATGCGTAGAAAGACACCGCATCAACTAACGCATACATGTACTAAGTTCCTTAACCTGTCGATGTAAACGAATTGAGCGTGTAACCACCCCTTCTATTTGAAACTCATCTTCTGGGGTAATATTTACTGGCTGGTGTTTAAACGATGCAGATAACAATCTAGCATTCTTTTTATCAATAAACTTGCAAGTAAAACAACCGTTGTAATTTGCAACGATAACATCGCCATCTTTTACTGGCTCACTGCGATCAACTAACAATAAATCACCATCAAAAATACCAACCTCCTGCATTGAAGGCCCTTGCGCTAAACCAATAAATGTTGCATCAGGGTTTGATACTAGGAGCTGATCAAGTGATAGACCAAGCTCTTTGTATTCAGCCGCAGGAGATTCAAAACCAGAGATACCAGCTTCAATAAAAATAGGAATAACTTTCATAAAACGCGCCCACACTGTGCATTTAAACAGTATAGGCGAAGATATAAAATTGAGGAAGCTTTTTTGTTATATTCATGTGGTGATTAATCACATAACAACAGCTAAACGAGCCAACTAGAACAAAGCCTGTGAGAGGACAAGTGTATCTATCACGTTTGGGTGAACAATGTTTTTAAGGTATTTCTAGTTCGCAACTTATCTGGAGCATGGATAACAAACCATAGCTCGAATATATGTCAGTACAGTTTGCTTTAAGCAAGCGAAAGCGCCTGTCATCATGAACAAAAGTATGAAAAGAGTAATGCTCTGTAATCAAAAACATAAGCCCGTTTTGTTATGTTTTCGTATTCACTTGGGTTGACATCAAGGAAGCGTCCACATATGTCCTGTTAAATTTCTGTTAAATTTGTTAAATTTCATTTCGCCCCTAAGAAGTATTTTTGTAACTTTTTCAATTGAACAAGCGAATAGAAACCAAGCGCCAATATTATGAAAGCTTTCCAGTAATGAGGCTTAGAAAAAAAATCAATTGCTGCAAATAAAGCAATAACAACAACATAGGATATAAAAACATGTTTATCTAGCGAGCTAATCTTGCTACGAATTTTTTTCGTAAAAGGTAAGAAGGTATACCCTCCGATAAACAGTAAACACAACAAACCTCCTAATTGCCAGCCATGTTTAGCTAAAAGTACTATAGGTGCTCCGTAAAGGATAAAACATGCTATAGCTTTATTGTTTGAAATATTTTCCATTACATTCTCTTATATTAATTACAGCTTAATGGTATGTCACAGGCTACTGTGACAGCATCATTCAAATGCCCTATATTGCTAATTGTTTGGGCTAATGGACGATATATAAAACTAGTTCCCGCACTTAATGGTCCCGTAACTAAGGATATTAAGTTTTGTGGTGATTGATCTAAAGAATAAGCAATTTAGGGTGAGTGTCATGTTAATTGGTAATCAATTTAGGATGAGTGTCTTGTTAAATATTTTTTCGTATTCACTTGGGTTGACATCAAGGAAGCGTCCATATATGTCCTGTTAAGTTGTTTTTAAAGGTTTCATTTATTAGAGTTGTCTTTTAACCAATCTAACACTTTTTGCTTATAAATTTCAGATTTACTTCCTTTTTTGAATGAGTGTTCATGCTTCTTAATTATTTTAAAGATATCATTTCCGTAATTATCTTTTTTATTATAATTTGCACCCGCTTTGAGTAATTCTAAAACCATATCGTAGCGAGCAAAACTAGCAGCAGTTAAAATAACTGAAATACCATAAGAATCTGTAAAATTAATATCACAGCCATTTTTTATTAATACCTTGAAGCAGTTAGGTATTCCTGACTCAATATCCATATTAATCGTTTTAAATATGGGGGATGCTTTTGCATAACCTGCTTTTAAATCTGGATTCCCTCCTCCTTGTATTGCTATATCAAGAAAATCACAATCTTTCATTTGAGCTGCCCAATGCAACACTGTACCTCCATCATCAAATAATATGTTAGGATCTGCGCCATGTTTAATTAATGCGCTAAACCCTTGTTTACTTTGTAATGCAAAAAACAAAGGTGTGCCATTTATTTTTCCACGCGTATTAACATCAACACCTTTTGCAATTAACTTTTCAATTTCCTTAACACTACCCTTCGAGGCTGACTTTGCCAAGGCCAGTGCATTAGGCTCTTCAAAAACCTCTTCAATATCCATATAAGCAAGCAATTTGCCCCCTGCTTGGCTATTAGAACTTGCGTTAACTGAAGAGCAGCTAACCAACAGCATAGACATCAACGATAAAATTAATATTTTCATAAACTACCACCGTCTTAACATGATGTTCCCATAGCCGCACATACATTTGGCATAGTATGAGGCCCAGCATGCCCTAAATTAATTTGTGTTCCTGGTACACTAGCTCCTGAAAAAGCATTTATAGCTCTAATACCATCATACCCACTATAGTAATGAGTAATGGAGCCATTATTTCTAGAAAAGCTTCCAATTGTGCTATTCCTAATTCCTGCCGCATTGAATACAGTTGCACTTCCTCCAGTCACAATTGCTGCTGCCGATGCCAAACCTCCACCTAAAGAATGTCCTGTAAAGTGCACATTACCACCAAATCTAGTATTCATTCTACCTGCAAGACCAATAGCAGAGCTGTATTGAGCAGAGTCTAAACCTAGTCCTTGTAATAAATTTGCTTTCATATCAAAAATTAATAATGACACTCATTCTAAATAAAGCTTAATCACATAACGACGATATTATAATATCTTTCTCTTTGTCATGACCAAATGACTGCTTTTGTCTAAAAATAGATACGAAACTACCACTTTAGGCCCAAGCTATACTAATACATCAATTTTCTGGCAAGTATCAACCTCAAGTACTGACTTGTTGACTTTATGGCGTTTAAAATCGGTAAATCGTGAACTTAGGCAAAGAGTTTTTTGCAGTGACTTAAGTTTTGTCGTCGTTTGAGCTGTTGGTGTTCGCAATAATCACTGAGTACATCTTCGCGCCCTATTGCGCCATGAAACTGTGTTTTAAATTCAGTGGTGATGATTAGCCAGTTTTCAGCTGATATGTTTAATCGGCTCAGTATGCTGGGTAGGTTTTCGTCGATGTAGCCAGGTTTATCTTCTCTGATACAACGACCGGTGAGTTCGATTAACTGTAAATAATCAGTCAGCTCAAACGGTAGGCCTTTCGGCATGTTTTCTCTGGGGTTGCCAACAAAGGGCATGAGGGTTTTGGGTTGTTGGCTTTGTGTTGCATGCTCGCAGCGTAGTTTTACACTGGTGTGCGTTGAATCTTCTGGGGTATTGGCGATATTGGCGCGAATGGGGTTTAAGTCCACATAAGCCATACAAGCAGCAAGTGCGGCTTCAT
This sequence comes from Colwellia sp. NW0002-52-1, assembly GCF_057550865.1. Taxonomy (NCBI): domain Bacteria; kingdom Pseudomonadati; phylum Pseudomonadota; class Gammaproteobacteria; order Alteromonadales; family Colwelliaceae; genus Colwellia; species Colwellia sp. NW0002-52-1. The sequence goes on from NZ_BAAJLU010000003.1 coordinate 261,285, forward strand.
CAAGTAAAGCTTGAGATTTAAAACGACCTTCCCAGAACCTGCCTGTGCAGTTATCTTCTTGGTTGGCGGCTCGTGCAATGTGTTCGTTGATATAGCCCATAAACCAGCTGATTTTCATCAGGCGTTTGCGATACACTTCAGCGGTAGCTTCAACGATAGCCATTAAGTGTTTTGGAAGTACATCACCACGACAGTATTGTTGTGTGAGTAATGTGCCTTTGTATAAGCGGTGCCAACGCTCAAGCACCTCTTTCATGCTCCATTGTGTGGCTTTTTCTTCATCAATAAATAACACCACATGATAATGGTTACTCATTACCGCATAAGCACAAACGTCAATGGCAAACACTTGGCTGAGAAAGTGTAACTTCTCTTCTATCCATTCTCGCCTGTGTTCAAAGCTTTGTCCTGATAAGGTGTCTTCACCGCATAAAAAAGCACGTCGAACACAACGCGCCACACAATGATAATACGGGGTGTCGATTAAACTGATTTGCTGCTTCCTTGGCGTAGCCATAACTCACCTGAGATAATGTTGTGGGGTTTTCTTAGTTTAGTTCAGTGTTCTGTAATTTCAATTTAGAATGGGTGTCCAGTTAATTTCGTAACGATAGCCATTAAGTGTTTTGGCAGTACATCACCACGACAGTATTGTTGTGTGAGTAATGTGCCCTTGTATAAGCGATGCCAGCGCTCAAGCACCTCTTTCATACTCCATTGTTGGGCTTTTTCTTCATCAATAAATAACACCACATGATAATGGTTACTCATTACCGCATAAGCACAAACGTAAATGGCGAATACTTGGCTGAGAAAGTGTAACTTCTCTTCTATCCATTCTCGGCGGTGTTCAAAGCTTTGTCCGGATAAGGTATCTTCACCGCATAAAAAAGCGCGTCGAACACAACGCGCCACACAATGATAATACGGGGTGTCGATTAAACTGATTTGCTGCTTCCTTGGCGTAGCCATAACTCACCTGAGATAATGTTGTGGGGTTTTCTTAGTTTAGTTCAGTGTTCTGTAATTTCAATTTAGGATGGGTGTCCTGTTAATTTCTATTCCTACATAGACATTATTATCCCACCAATACAAACAGCTAATAAGCTAGAAATTGCTATTATTGAGCTTATAACTCCTAAGTTTTTGTTACTATTTTTAAAAAAGGAATATACCGAAAAGCCAATAAACAATACTCCGACATAAAAAACAGTCCATTCCACAAACAAATAAGTAAATACAACAATACAAGTTAAAAGCGTAAAAATGCGTTGTGCTTTATTTTCTTTTAATAGTTCCACAATTACTGTCCCAAAATACCGCTAATAGATAAACCTTGTGCTGTCACTTCTTGGCCCACTTGATGGGTATAATGCATACTATCTCCTGCTATAGCAACAAACCCTAAGCCGGAAAGTGTACCAGTAACAAATCTTCCGACAGCATATCCCATATTATGAGTGCTAGAGGTTACATGGCTCACTAAGGCTTGGTTCGCATAGCCCCTTGCATTCCCATTAGTAGCATAAAGATTCACTGCTGAGTACATTGCTCTAGATTCCATATTCGTCATACTTTGTACATATATATTTGAATCGTATTCCCTAGCCGCTTGATATCCAAACCTATATGAACCTCTAAATACTGATGATGCACCATCATACATTCCACCAAAATAAGAGAATATATCATCTCGGACCTGTCCACTTAGCAAACGATTCCAAATAAACTTCCCAAACCCTTCTTGTTCTTGCTGATTATGAGCTTCATCATTGAATCCTCTAGAAAATGCCCCTGTTACAGCACCATTTGCAAACTTACCACCTGTTATTGAGGATGCAGTACCGCCAACTACTGCGCTCGCGACAACACGTTTGATTCGATTAGCAGTATTGTACCAATCACTATGTCTAACTCCATTTATCTCTGGACCAATCTGATCAATAGTTACGGCCATAGCTTGTGTTAAACCAGCAGCAGCGAAACCATGACCAAACTTACCGCCATTTAACACACTCATTACTCCACCAGCAATAGCATGCGCAGCTACTTTAGCGACTCTTGCTCCTGTTGTAAGTGCATTTGTTAATCCTCCACTAGCGCTAGTTGTATAACAACTACTACAGTTAGCTTGGCTAAACGCATTTCCTATTCCGTAAAATACCCCCGCACTAAACGCTCCAACTAAGGCTCCTTTGAGGCTGCCCGTGGCTATACCCCCAGCAACAAAACCTTTGAGTAAGGTTGCTCCGAAACCTTGTGCTCCGGGTATGAACATCATGGCAATTCCAACAAATGGAGCAAATTTCCCAAGAGCTTTATTCAGTTTTTTAAACAACTTATTAAAGAAATACCCACTTGGATCGGTATAACTCATCGGGTTATTCAGCACGTAACTATAACGGTTATAGTTTTGACTATTCATCGGTGCCTGAACAAACGGATCAGCCTGCAAAAACCTCCCCAAAGTTGGATCATAAGTCCGCCCGTTCATATGAATAATATCCATATCATTAATCATTTTATGACCCGTATACCCCCTACTAATACCTGGGCTTGAATAGGCACTAAAAATACTATTACTGTGTACGTTGTATTGCTTGCCCCAAGGGTCATATATAAATTGTTGTACTAGGCTACCACTGGCATTCGTTATCGATGTGGTTGAACCTTGATGATCTTTATGCAAATAGAATTCATCGTTAGCATTATTGCTACGCTCGGTTATTACTACATTACCTACGTAAAACTTATGCTCTGTAATACCGCTGGGTAATTTAACTTGTTCATATCCGCCTAAATACAGGGTTTTAGTCTGTTTACCGCTTCGCGTATCAACGCGTTTATATACTTCTCTATTTGGACCGTAGGTAAATGCTGTTTTGCTAGTACCTTGGCTAATCAAATAAGGCTTATCAAATAAGGCTTATCAAAATTAGTATAGCTTGAAATTCGCTTACCATCATTTACTACATTACCATTGTTGTCATAAGTCAAACTGTTTCGTTGTTGGCCACTGTAATTACTGCGTTGGTAAACACCTAATAAACGATTCGTTTTATTGTTGTCATATTTATAATAGCCTATAGAAGTTTTATATTTAATATTCCCCCAATCGTCATAGCGATAGATTTCATTCATTCGATATCGACTCGGTAATTGATAATATTGATTATTAGTGTTATCAGAAACTGAGGCGCTTGCCATTGTTACCCCAGCTCCATCTAAGCAGGCAGGAGGTAATGGAGCGGGCCCTGGCATTGGCTTAGTAAAACTCATTCCTGAGGTAACTTTCATCATAGATTGGCTTAATAATAAATTACCACCACCCCCACCACCATTACATGGGTCTATTGGATCAACTGGATCTATACCAACACCATCGCCATCATCTGAAATAGCTATACTGCGATTTGTAATGCGACTTAGGTCGTCATAAGTATAATGTTCAGAAAAATTACTACGATTTCCTAAGCCAAAAAATACGTTGCGCTCGCTTAGATTACCTATTTTGTCGTATTGATAATCAAAGCCGTGTAAAGTCAATATACCTTTATTTGCATCTACACTCTTTAACCAACCAGTATCCGCGTAATAATCGAGAGACTCAGATGTACCATTAGCAAATTTAATTCTTGTGGCTTGACCTCGACCATTAACGTTTTCGACATGACGATAAACACGACCAGTTCGATGATTTAATTGCTTATTCATGTAGCCATTTTGATAGGTATTTCTGACTATAAAATTATTAGCTGGGTAACTTTTGGTATAAAGTCTATTAAAATTATCGTGTGTGGTTGTTGATGTGTAGTTTATACCTTCAACTTTAAGGGTTTGCTGATAAGGTAAACCGTAACTATGATATGTTTGAGTTTGCATGTAACTTGAAGGCGTTGCTGTGCTACAAGCTTGGTTTTGTCCCTCAAAGTAACGTAACTTTTTAAGTTTACCCACACTGTAACTAGACTTGTCATTATTATTACCAAAGTCCCAACAAACCGTACTACTAGCATCATAACGCCTTGTTTTTCTTCCTAAAATATCATAAGTAAAACTTACTGATTGTGACTTAGCATCAGTTTGATTTAATAACTCTCCAAACCCACTATAACTATATCGCCATAAACCTTTATCTTGGTCATTTGTTGTCAGTTTATTGCCATAAAGATCATAGGTATTTGAAGTGCGTAAACTACTTACATTACTCGTGTTAATTGCACGAACGTTTAGTAATTGACCATAAGCATTGTATTGATACCTAAGTTCATTCCCAATAGCATCGAATATTTGAAAGTTTTGGCCTAAATAATTTTTTATTATTTCTGTGCGATGGCCTTTGTCATTAATTTGAACGCTTTGCAGACCATAACGCTCAACTTCAGCATAGCCCCCATTTGCATTGCGGGTTTGTATTACTCGACCTAAATCATCGTAAGTGGGCTGAGTATAATAATTACTCGCGCTATTTTTACCTAGTTCATAACTACGTTTAACTCTTCCTTGTTGGTCATAGGTAGCTTTAGAAACACTCCAGTTACCATCTTGTAATTTAACTCTCGACTCTATTTCGCGGCCCCAGGCATCAAGAAATTTTTGTTTTTCAGGGCGGCCATCGCTTAACGTTCGAATACGAACAAAAGCTTGGCTATTTGCACAGTTAGTGTTTGCGCAATAGTCTTGATAATTGTAACTATATATTTGGCTTTTACCTGTGAGTCGACTTTTAGTTGGTTGGCCAAGCAGATTTTGATATTTACGACCTTGCAATCCATTAGCGTCAGTGGTGTCAGCATAATCAATCAAACCTCTTACGGAGCTTGCCGAAACGCCATTATATTTAAATGTTGTTGTCTCATTTAAGTGATTTTTAACTGAGGCAACATAACGATAACGACTATCATATGTGGTATAACTTTTTCTGGTTTCAAAGTTACTTCCGGTATTAGTTTTAGCAGCACTAGACCATGATTCAACTTTATTTCCTGCCGCATCATAAATAAGTGTGCTGGTGATTTTCGTTTTATTATTTTCAGGTGAAATCGTTGATGATTTAAGTAATAAGCTACCTGAGTAGTAGGTAAATGAACTTTGTCGGCTGATATTACTTTTTAAACTATTATTTTCATAAAGTCTTTTTGATACAGTACTATGGGTTAGCCTTCCTTTTTGTTTATACAAAACACTACTGCCATAGGTGTTTGTTGTATCAGTAACAAGTTTATTTGTACTGTTTTGTGCGTCTGACATGGTAATGGTAGAAGAGTTAACATTACCGTAGCTGTCATACGAAAAAACACTTCTTGTGGTACTAATATTGTATTGGCTGTTATCACTGCCTAAACTGTTATTTTGCTCTGTGCTAGTAGAGATAAAAGGCATAATGCCACCACTATTAGTGGTTCTAGAATTTAAAATATTATTTGAAGCATTTAAAATAATATTGTTTTTCATTTGTAAGGTACTTAACGGCATACCTACGAATGGCCAATGTTGATGGTAAGCAGTTTCAGTAATTATGCCTGATTGATTATCCGTTGTGCGTAATACTTCAAAACCCGCTAATCCACGACCTTTTTTATGGAGCAGTAAACCACCATATTGATAATCTACATTAACACTATCAGTTACAGAGGTTTGAGTACTTACGTTATCAACTACATAAAAAGCGGCTTTGGGCGAAAAATAATCACTATTGCTATTAAAACTAGAGTTTTGTCTAAAATATACGTTTGTGTCGGTAATGTTTTTATATGATATGGCGGTATTAACACCCCAACCATTTGTGATGCTGTTTATCGCATGGTCTTTTTTATTAGGGTATGAAGCTAAATAAGTTTTCCAGCCAGAATCATTAGTCGTTGTTAATAAATCAATTTTGCCATCAGCGTTCATGTCACCAAATCGAACAGCAGAATTTTTAGTGAATGATTTAGTTCCTCGTTTTTCAAATATTATTTTATTGGCTGACGGGCTTGGTCGAGAAAGAATTATATGCCAGTTTGTTGATGAGGCTGGGTAAAGAATATCTGCCCTACCATCACTGTTTAAATCAATGAAGTACATTAGATGATCTAAAGTATCACTAGTCGATAACCCCATAGATTGCGGACCAAGAAACTCAATACCATTAGATAATCTATAATACCAATTCGAGCCAATTTGATAGACTAAATCTGTATAGCCATCGCCATTTAAGTCTGCCACTCTAACGGTATTGAGATCACCTAAGTTTTGCTGTTGTACGTAATTATCACCGTTAGAAACTAATAATTGATACATTGAAGAATTGTCTATATACCATGTGCCACCGGCATCTTGGCACTCTCCTTTGTAAATAATATAACGAGGGGCAACACTACAGCTATGCGTTCTAGTTGACACTTTAATAACGAGATCGCTGCGACCATCGCCATTTACATCAACACCAGATGCATTTTTAATATTCGCAGATTTTCTAACTAGCTCTTTTGCGAAGAATTCGCTGGATGTACTATGCGATGAATCACCAACATTACTGTCATGAATGAAATTACCACTGCCCGCGTTATTAATATAAGCCTGTAATCTTCCACTTTTACTAAAAATGATATCTTCTAAACCATCGCCATTTAAATCTGCTACTTGTGCATTGCCTTCTAAGCCGGTGGCGCGCACACCAGTATTTACAATAGTTAAATTAGACGCCTGCTGAAAATTTTCACATTGATGCTCATAACTAGGTTCAGTTTCACATTTGTTTACAGTAGCGACACTAGGTACATAAGAAATAATCGTCCAGTTGCTTGTTTCACTATTCGCTACCAGTAAATCACGTTGACCATCTCCATTATAATCAATGGTTTGAGCAAACTGCTTTTTAGCTACACCAATACTTGAAAGTCGTGTATTGCTATTATAATAAGGCCCTAACCTTACATACCAATAGCTCCCTGATGGGTAAACAATATCGGAATAGCCATCACCATTTAAATCAATAATGTGATTGTAATTTCGATTATCAGACTCACCTTTTGTTGTTGAATATGCACTAAAAGGTGTGAAGTTTTCGGTAATTGCCTTTTGGTATCTATACCCTGTTTCAGGCTCAGTTCTCCAGACATAACTCGTAGATTTTTCTGCAGGTTTCTGCCAGCCAAATGTGGTACCAGGAAGGCAATTATATTTGTTTATATCTGTACATTCTTGAATAGTTTCTAGGTAGTTTTTTTCTTCTAATACAGATGAAGTAAAGTAATTTAACGCGTAATGACGATATACTTCATGATCTTGAAAAACTGTAACACTTGCTAGTAATTTACTCATTGTTACCGGAGATCCCGCTGCCCAGCCAACAAATAATTTAGGATTATCGGTATAATTCAATACCACGCGAGCAAAGGGTGACTTGCCATCGGTACGACCGGTATAGTGAACTTCTTTTAAATAATGCTCACCTTTAGCCGAATCTTCATGATAACGAAAAACAATATAATTACCTTTTACATCTTTAATCGCTTTTAATGCCCATGTTTTGGCTAAGTTACTACTACCAACATTAATAAATGCATCGCCACTGCTTTCACTAGCGCCACCATAAACCTTAAGCCCGATAGACATAGATTGGCCCATACTGTCATTCGTATTCACGCTTGAAGCCAAACCGTAGTAGTGTATTTCGCCTGACTTTGTTTCAACAGTAAAAGCAGAGGGTCCTTGGCTAGTATTGCCATGCGCGGTTACAATACTAAAGTTGTCAATTTCACTGTGATATTTACCAGCAGACCAATAATTACTGTTCGATAAGGTTTTATCTGCTTGATTGCCCCAAGTAATTAAACGTTGGCCATTTAAACACAAGCGATCGTTTGCAGAATAACTAACATTCCCTTGTTCGTTATCTTGAGTCATATTTTTCGGGCATCTGGAAATTGACGATGCACCGTAAAAGTTCCACCCGCGCCCCATCAAACCATCACCACCATTACTATTATACGAAAAGCCAAGTTCAGGCTGCACGCCAGCGATGCCGGAAGGGATATTTAGTGGAACGTTATATGCGGCACTGCCTGTTTCATCGACACGAAACGATCCATTCGTTTGGCCAACATAGGTACTTGCAATTGAATGTAAAGAAAATAAAAGAAAGGTAATTATAAAAATTGGGCTGCAATATTTCATAGTAAAGTCCGTTTTACTGATTGAGTTTTATTGTTTAATTTTTATACATACTAGTAGAGAATATGGAATTGTAAACTTGAGAAAAGTAAATAAATTGAAACAGAACTTTCAATTAGGTAGTTAATTGCGTTAATCGCCTATTGGTGTTTATCGAGAGAAAACATAATGGATGTAAGGTCACATGCTTGATATTAATCAAGTTATTTAGAGCAAGGTTTGACATTAAAATATCTTAAATAGTCAGAAGAATATTAAATAATTTAAGATTTAAAAATTTTCAAAAAAGATCACTTACTTTGCAGAAGTTATACCAAATTGATTAATTTAACCTTCAACTTTGTCATAAGTAGCTATTTAATCGACTTGGTATTACACCTACTTTTAAAAATTTATAACTGAAATTTATACTTTCCAATTCCAATAATAACGCAAATTAACAGCCTCATATAATTTTACAGATATTCATGGAATAGATAAAAAAAAGCGTCTGCTTTATGCTTTGACGCTTGCTAATTTTTGTTCCTGTTGATTAGGTTAACTACTTATATAACCTATAGGTAATATCAAGTATTTTGCGCTAAAACTTCATTAAACCGTGCAAAGCCTTGTTCTAAGTCTTCAATTAAATCATCTACATTTTCTAAGCCCACATGTAAACGGATCAGCGGATATTCATAGGGCCAATCGGTTACTGTTCGCATTTTTTTTACGTTTGAAATACCTAAAATAAGGCTTTCAAAACCGCCCCATGAATACCCCATTTTAAAATGTTCCATACCATCTAAAAATGCTGTTAACGCAGCTTGATTACCTTTAGTTAATACAAAAGAAAACAAACCATTTGAGCCAGTAAAGTCACGTTCAAAAAACTCATGGCCAGGGCAAGAAGGCAGCGCTGGATGTAATATGGTTTCAACCTCAGCACGTGAAGATAACCAATTTGCTATTTTCAATGCACTGGCTTGATGTTGCTGTAATCGCACGCTTAAAGTTCTAATACCACGCATAGCAAGGTATAAATCGTCAGGTGATGTACATTGCCCCATGATATAACTACTTTCGCGTAATTGAGGCCAATGCTCTTCAGTGGCTGTTGCGGTACCTAACATTACATCTGAATGACCAACAATGTATTTAGTTGCGGCTTGTATTGAAACATCAACACCATGATCAAAAGGTTGGAAATTAACCCCAGCCGACCAAGTATTATCTAACATTACAATACAGTTATGGCGATGCGCTACTTCCGCTATTGCAGACACATCTTGAACTTCCATGGTAATAGAACCAGGAGATTCTAGAAAAATAACGCGAGTATTGGGTTTAATTAATGACTCAATGTCTTTGCCAATTAAAGGGTCATAATACGTGGTTTCAATATTAAGTTTGGCTAGTATTTTATCGCAATAATCACGCGTAGGTTCATAAGCGTTATCAACCATTAAAATATGATCGCCAGTTTTAACGAAGGCTAATATGGCATTGGTAATAGCAGCAGTGCCTGAAGGGTATAATGCGCAGCCAGCCCCACCTTCTAAATCTGTCATCGCATCACTAAACGCAAAAGATGTCGATGTACCGCGTCTGCCATAGAATAATACCTGATTGGTTTTATTCGCCGTGGCATGTTTCATTTCTTTTACAGAATTAAAAACTACCGTTGAAGCGCGTTCAACAGGCGGATTAACAACCCCACGAGTCCATTGTTTTTTACGGCCAGCGTTAATAATTTTAGTTTCTTTTTTCATGATAAATACATTCCACAGTTAATATTTTGCAATATTTATTTAGCTATCTAGCCATCTATAATTATTTATAACGTGAATTAACCTAAGAAGCACGCTTTATTTTGCTATAACTTAGTTATTGTATTTATTTGCAAAGTAAAATGGTTTCATCAGCTTGGGGGAATACTTACCGTATGAATAATCTCTTTGTAATAGTTCAATTCACTAGTGCTCAAATAAATTCATTTGGCTGTTGGTAATTTCATCAAAGCTGGTGTTAATAAAAGGTAAAATGGCATCTGCTACTGCTAATAATTGTCGATCAATATAAAACTGATAATCTAAAGCTGCATTTCTACAGCCCTTTGCTTGCGGACCATTAACGGTCATAACATATTCAATCCAGCCTTTATTTTGATATCTCAGCGGCTTACCCTGTTGCAGATATATTTCATCTGCTAATCTTGCTGCTCGCACATGGGGTGGTACATTTTTTACATACAGTTCAAGTTTTCGGCGTAAACGTTTTCTATAGTAAAGTAAGTCGTCATGTTTGCCCGCTAACGTATCAGCAACCATTTGTTTTATATAATCTATCACAGGTTCATTGTTGAAAATTTTCCAATACAAGCTGCGTTGAAATTGTTTTGCTAATTCGGTCCAGTCGGTTCTAACACTTTCTAAGCCTTTAAAAACTAGCTGTTGCTCTTCACCTTTTTTCACTAAGCCAGCATAGCGCTTTTTAGTACCCACATCTTGTCCGCGTATAGTCGGCATTAAAAATTTTATAAAGTGAGTTTCAAATTCAATTTCGAGCTCACTGACAATATTAAATTGTTCTAACAGTAGTGCTTGCCATTGTTCATTAATAAAACTTTGTAATGTTTTACCTAGTGCCCTGCTTTCTTCTGCCGTTTTTTCATCCCCCACATGCACAAATATCGAGTCGGTATCGCCGTAAATAACTTGGTAACCTTTAGCTTCTATCCATAATTTGGTGGTTTTTAAAATACTGTGGCTTCGTTTGGTTATAGAGCCCGATAAGCGTGGATCAAAAAATCGACAACCTGTTGAACCTAAAATACCGTAAAACGAATTCATAATAATTTTTATTGCTTGGGACAAGGCGGCATTTTTATCTTTTTTCGCAATATCACGCTCTTTCCAAAGCTCGGTGATAATATCAGGCAGAAAATGCTTATCTCTTGAAAAGTAAGCACCATCAAAGCCTTCTATTGCTGACTCTGGTGATTTTAATCCTTCAATTAAACCCATAGGGTCAATGTTAAAGCTTCGAATAATACTTGGGTATAGGCTTTTAAAATCTAATACCAACACATTTTGATAAAGCCCAGGCGTTGAGTCCATAACAAAGCCACCCGGCGATTCAAATCCTTGATCGCCATCACCCATATTAGGAGCAACATAACCACTGCGATGTAACTTCGGTAAATATAAATTGGTAAAAGCGGCTACCGAGCCACCCATTCTGTCGATCGACAAACCAGTTAATTGCGCCCTAAGCATGGCAAACTCTAATAATTGAGTATGCTTAAATATCAATATAACTAAACGGCAATCTTCTAGGTTATAAGCGGCTAGCGCTGTTTTATTATGATGAAAATTATCGGTTATTTCTTGTAAGCGATTATCAACATCGTCAACCTTTTTACCGATACCGAGCAAAGTATTGGCTACATTATCAAGAGAAAAACTGGGAAAGTTATAAGTCGCGGTTTTTAATAAATCAATACCATCTAAGATCACACGACCACTAATTTCGATAAATTGCTGCTCGCTCGCTTTATTTATACGCCAATAAGGTGTTCTACCATCTCGCCCTATGGCGAATTTAATGCCATGTAGATCATAACGTTTTTGTAATAAATTAAAATCAAAGTTAATAACATTCCAACCAATAATAATATCGGGGTCGTGCTCAGTAAACCAAGCGAGTAAACTCAGTAATAGCTGTCGTTCATCGGTTTGCCATATAATAACAACATCACTATTTATGGTTTGAGTTTGTGAGTTAGTTTGCTCGCGAGCAATCTCTTGCTCATTTGCAATCATCATGACTTGCTGACAATCTTCGCTATACAAACCAATAGAGTACAACTCGCCCGATAGAGAGCATTCTATATCAAGTGAAACGGTTGAAAGTGTAATGTCGGTTTGCTTAGTTTTATCAATAGGTTTGCACTTAACCTGCTCAAAACGTCGATAGTTTTGGTTATTACTTAAGTTAGTTGCTTGGCTAAGGAAAGAATGCCTAGTTAATTGTGTCTGTTGCCCCACAAAAGTAATATCGGCCGTAATAAAGCGCTCCATTAAAAAGCGATCATCGGGTCGAATATCATCTTCGTAACACTTAATACCTTTTTGCTTCAGCGCTTCTCGAGCTTGATAAAATGCTTTTAAGGTTAAAAAGTAAACCGCAGCTACCTGTACTTGATTAAATGTTTTTAAGGTTAGCGGTTTTATTTCAGCTACTTTAATACCTTGCTTAAGCAAAATATCGCTCGCATGATTTACATCATCTACTTCAACAAAAAACACCGCACGTTCGTTATCAATAATTAACTGCACTGGGCCCTGTGGTGTTTTTAGCCATAAGGTTATTTCGATATTATTATTGCGATCGTTAGCGCTACGCGTAAGTAAAAAACCACGTTGATTATCTAGCGACTCGGTTTGTGCAATAAATTGTTGTTCAGAAATTTGCATTAATGGTTCTAATTATTCATAACAAACTGTTAATATATACAGCAGTGTAAATCATCTATTGTCGATAGGAAACTACAGCCGCGATGTTAAGCGATAAAATTAAGCAAGTTATTCGAACTTCCTACAAAGCCATAGGTGAAAACCTAACCAACTTTAATCCGCGTAAGCAACAAACCTTTTTAATTGCTGAAATAGCTAAAACATTAGCTGGCGATTACGACAAAGCCCGTAAAATAATTACTATTGAAGCAGGTACAGGCACAGGTAAGTCATTAGCTTATGCTTTAGGCTCTATTCCTCTGGCATTAAGTCGTAACAAAAAAGTATGTATTGCCACGGCAACCGTTGCCTTACAAGAGCAATTAGTCGATAAAGATTTACCGTTTTTAAAAAAACACAGCGGTTTAGATTTTAACTTTACCCTTGCCAAAGGACGACAACGTTATGTTTGTCGACAAAAGCTAACGCAAGCGGTTGCAAACGACGATAGTCCTCAAGCAGGTTTTACCTTTGCTGAAAAACCACAAGCCAGCGATATTCGCACGTTAAATAAAATGCATAAAGCACTTACCGATAATACTTGGCCTGGCGATATTGACGCTTGGCCTGAGCCGGTAAATCATCATATTTGGCAACAAATTCAGGCAGACAAACACAGTTGCTTAAAACACTTATCTGAGCATAGTCATTGTCCATTTCATAAAGCCAGAGAGAGTATGGAAGCGGCAGATGTTGTGGTGGTAAATCACAGTTTATTACTTGCCGATTTAGAGCTCGGTGGTGGCCGAATTTTATCGGCACCTGAAGACACTTTTTATATAATTGATGAAGCTCACCACCTACCAAAGGTAACGCGTGACCATTCTAGTGCAAGCATTACCCTCAAGGGAGCCATTGACTGGCTTAACAAGTTGCAAGAAACCGGTGATAAAATAGCCAAGCTCGTAAAATCGAACAGCGCAATCTCTCCTTCGATAAAATTAGCTGATGATTGCCAGGATATTTTGGGTGATATGCAAAAAGTACTGAGTTTTATTGATAATAATCGCAGTCTTTATTTTCATCAATCTTCGTCTAATAGCACAATAAAACAAAGTCAAAATCAAGCGCTACAATATCGTTTTGAGAACGGTATTATTCCTAAATCTTTAAAAGATTGGGCAGAAGATTTAAGCGAAAGTTCTAAAAAATGTTTAGCACATTTAAACAAGCTATATAACATGTTGATGGAGTCGGTTAAAGATGGCGACACCCAAATGTATTTAGCTGAGCCTTTGTTAGCCGAGTCGGGTTTTATGATCCAACGCTTAGAAAGCTTTAATGCACTTTGGCAAATGTATGCGAAAACCGACAGTGAAAAAGGCGCGCCAATGGCCCGTTGGCTAGAGCAAATTGAAGGTAAACGTAGCGACTATCTTATAAGTGGTTCGCCTATCGAAGTAGGCTTTACTTTAGAAGATATGCTTTGGTCGAAGTGTGAAGGCGCGGTATTGTGCTCTGCTACAATTTTGGCTTTAAATTCTTTCGACCATTTCCGAAGACAAGCAGGCTTAAGAAACGACGACGGCAGTCAATATCAAAAAGTTGATTCGCCTTTTGACTATCAAAACAATGCTCAGCTTATAATGCCTAAAATGCAACACGAACCCAGTGCAGATGCATTTACTGATGAACTTATTGCTAAACTACCCGCTCAAATTGAACGTGGTAAAGCAACATTAGTGTTGTTTTCTTCGTACTGGCAAATGGATAAAGTGGTGACAGCCCTGCGTGAAAAAAACAAACTTAGCATTTTAGTGCAAGGTGAGCAGTCTCGACAAAAAATTATTGAAACCCATAAAGCACTTTGTGATAAACAACAAAACAGTATAATTTTTGGCACACAAAGCTTTTCAGAAGGGTTAGATTTACCGGGCGAATACCTTACTAATGTAATTATTACCAAATTGCCTTTTTCTGTACCTTCGTCTCCCGTAGAAGAAGCACAAGCTGAATACATTATTGCTAAAGGTGGTAATCCGTTTATGTCTATCTCGGTTCCCGAAACATCTAAAAAACTTATTCAAGCCACTGGGCGACTGCTTAGAAATGAAAAAGATTACGGTGTTATCGTTTTAATGGATAGACGTGTGGTTAATAAACGCTACGGTAAAGACCTACTGAACTCTTTACCGCCATTTAAGCGCATTATTGAGTAAACAACTTATACACAATAGCGTGTTAAATAGTTAAATATAGACTGCGCTTTAGGTGCTGTTAAGTTTAATAGCGCGTGCATAACTTACAGAAAACATGGCTGCATAAACGGCTGTATAATCGGCTGCATAAACGGCCTTACATTAGCGATTTTTAAGACTATTTAGTATAGAAGTAGCACTAAGAATTTTGTTTCAATAGCATTTTTTGCCGAATATAAATTTATAATATAAATGAATTATGCCCAAGCCTTTAACGTAAAGGGCTTGAAAAGCTTATGCCTTAACATTTAGCGATGCTGATCAATTAAAATGGTGTTTCCATCAGGGTCTACAATTGAAAAACTCGCGGGGCCTTTCTCACCGTCAATATTTTCATGTGTCACGGTTATATTTTTTGCTTTTACTTTACTGAGTAACTCTCTAACATCAGTAAAGCTCCCTAGTGCTTGTGCATTTTGATCCCAGCCAGGATTAAAGGTCAACAAGTTGCCCTCAAACATACCTTGGAAAAGACCTATATTCGTTGAACCGTTTTTCATAATTAAATAGTGATGTGACATTTCACCAGCGAAAACACTAAAGCCTAACTTTTCATAAAAGTCTCGTGAGACTTGCAAATCTTTCACTGCCAAACTAATTGAGAAGCAATCTAATTTCATTTTAATCTCCAATAATTAAAAACCTAGTTAAAAGATATTCAGATGAATAAACTTCAGCGTTTATATTACGATTACATTTCGACTATATTGCATAAATAATAGCGCATTACGTGTATAAATCGACCAAACGTATACATTAAAAGAAGCTTTTCAGAAATAACTGTAAATTAATGAAATTTAACCACAAGTACTCGGTCTTCTAGCTTTGTTACTAACATTTTTTTAATTTGAGGAATTTACATGTCGACAGATACTGCCCTAGCCAACAACAATATTCAGCACAAGCTTGAATGGTCACTTCTACTTTTACGCTTAGGTGTTTTTATCGTGATGTTTGTATGGACGCTAGATAAATTTGTTAACCCAGGTCATAGCATTAAAATATTTGAGCATTTTTATAACATCGATGGATTAAATGAGGTAATTGCTTATGTACTAGGGGCATTGCAGTTAGTACTAGTAATGGCCTTTTTATTCGGTATTAAAAAACGTTTCACTTATGGCTTAATTCTTCTAATGCATGCGGGCTCTACATTCTCAGCTTATGCGCAATATTATGACGTTTTTAATAATTTATTATTTTTTGCCGCATGGCCAATGTTAGCGGCTTGTGCAGCTTTATATTTATTACGTGACGCTGACACTAAGTTTACTCTAGGTAAATAATGTTTAAGCTTTAAAACGACTAAATTAAAAAGCCAAGGCAGAATCCTTGGCTTTTCTATAGCTAATGTTGAATGTAAAACAAAGCACTCAGCTTCATCTTATAACGATGAGCTAATAACTTAGAAGTTCTTTGCAGTTTGTCCACTATCTAGCTTAGTTTCATCACTTACTAAAGCCGTATTTTTTAACTTAATTACCACTCTTCTATCATAAAAGCTGACTTCTTTATCTGTTGATGCAACAACCGTTTTCTGTTCACCAAAGGCAAATAAATTAATACGTTCAGCGGTTACACCTTGGTCAATAAGTGCATTTTTAACAGCATTAATGCGCGCTAAAGAAAGCGCTTGGTTCAGCTCGTCACTGCCTTGTTTGTCGGTATAACCTGAAAGATCTAACGTTAAGTTTGGTGACTGTTGAACGATGCGCGCTAAACTTGCAATTTGCTCTTGATAATGAGGCTTTATTTCACTTGAGCCGGTTGAAAACTGTAAACTCATTAATAAATTTTGTGCTTGTAATAAACTAGCTGCTTGGTAGTTTTTCTCTAATGCTAACAATTCAGTTTGATAACGTTGTTCGGTTTGCTCAATTTTTTCTTGATAACGGGCTAATGATGTTTCATTGTTTTGTTTTTCAGCTTGATAGGCGATTGACAAGTTATCAATCTCGTCAGTAGCATTAATGTTTTTAGCAATAAAATTACCCGCTATACCGGTAATAAATGCGCCAACAGGGCCACCTAAAATAGCGCCAATAACCATTCCTGTACCAAAACCAATTTCTTCTTTAATTTGAGCTGAGCGTTCTTGTTCAGCCTTCACTTGTTTAGTTTTATCATAGTCATTTGCAAATACTGGGCTCACGGTTAAGGCAGAGATTAATGCTACGTTAATTAATGTTTTGCCAAATACCGATGTTGTGCCTTGGTTATTGGTGTTTGCTGATGCTGGTGTATTTACTTCTATATTAGTTAATTGATTTTTCATCGTAATTCTCTCATCGGTTGTTTACAAAATTTAAATCGTTAAATTTAAGTTTAAAAATATAAAGAGCCTAACGGGTTACTTAGTTGGCTCCGTTGTTTGATGATGTTATTAAACGCGAGAAAAACGACGGATAAAGGACGCAAAAATGGCAATTCACTGAGCAAATGTGGCAACATTATGGCAATTACAACATTTAGCAGCATCAGCGGTGTTTATTCGATATTATCTAGCTATATAAGCTATAGAGTTGTTAATCAAAAGAATAAAGGATGAATAATAAAGATGTCTAAACGAATCGCTATTGTCGAAGATGATGCCGCCATCAGAGAAAATTATGCTGATGTGCTTCGTATGCAAGGCTATCAGGTGCAAACTTACGCCAATAAAAATAGTGCGATGGAAGCATTCAGCCTACGTTTACCACATTTAGCTATTTTAGATATAGGCCTAGAGCATGAATATGACGCGGGCTTTGAGCTTTGCCAATGGTTACGCTCTAAGTCGACCACTTTACCTATTATATTTTTAACCGCGCGCGACAGTGATGTAGACACGGTTTCAGGTTTACGTATTGGCGCTGACGACTACCTGACAAAAGATATCAGCTTACCGCATTTATCAGCACGCATTGCGGCATTGTTTCGTCGCCAAGACGCCTTAGGTAAGCCACAACAATCTGATCACCTATTAACGATTGGGCCCTTAACATTAGATAGCCAACGCATGACCATACAATGGCAAAATCAACATGTTGAATTAACCATCACTGAATTTTGGATGTTGTTTGCCTTAGCAAAACACCCGGGTCATGTAAAAAACCGTAGCCAATTAATGCAAGATTCAAATATATATGTTGATGACTCCACCATTACTTCTCATATCAAACGTATTCGTAAAAAGTTCAACCAGCTTGATGTTACATTTAATTGTATCGAAACCGTTTATGGCATGGGCTATCGCTGGAATCAAAGCGCAGTGGAAACAACAGGTAGTTAAGCAAATATGGCGATGAAGTGGCGTTTTGGCTTAAGAAGTAAGCTTTTATTATTATCGAGTTTTTTATTTACCATTCCTTGGTTTGGCTATCAGTATGTTTGGGAAATGGAAAAATACCTTAGATATGGTCAAGAACAAACCATTATCGGCACAGCAAGAGCATTGGCAACCGCCATGCATGAACGGGCAAACTTATTTAATAACCAAGCAAGCTTTTTACCCAGTGTTGAAAAAGGTAAAGACTTATACAGCTATGGTTTATCTGCGCCCATTCAACTTGATGGTTTAAACCAAGATTGGCCCGATTTTGCTAACAAGGCGCATTTTTATCAACAAAACAATCAGCTTTACAGCCAACTTACACCTGAGCAATTATCCATAAACTTTACTGCTGCCGTAGGCACTTACGGCAAATATTTATATTTATACTTTGCGGTAATCGACGACAAGGTTATTTACCGCAACAGCAATGCGCGCAGCATTATCAATAATGATCATTTAGAACTCGCATTTATTAATCCAAAGGGAATATTTAGCCGCTTTATTATCAGCAATAAAACAACCGGCTGGATAGACGCTTACCGTATAACAGATGTTGAAAATAATATTCCTGTGCCCGCTAAACAAATTCAAGGCCACTGGCGTGATACTCCTCAAGGTTATAATGTTGAAGTACGGGTGCCATTAACTGAATTTAACGATAACATAGCCTTTGCCGTGCACGATGTAGATAGTCCGTTAGGTATTGTTGAAGCCTCGTTAGGATCTGCCGATCCAAGCTCTGCTGATACACTAGGCACTATCCTAGTGCCCTCGCCTGAAATTGAGCGCATTGTAAAAGGTATGAGTTACACTAATTCAAGTATTTGGGTTGTTGACCAACACCATCGCGTATTAGCCACAACGGGCAATATTAAGCAGGCTAATGGCGTATGGAATAAACGCGTAAATCTTGATAATAAGCGTGATAAAAACGCAGATGTTAATGTTATATACTCGGCGTGGTTAAGCTTTGAACACAACATTCTAAAACCGCTATATGAAAAAATACTAACCCAACCCCCCAGTAATTTTATTGATCAACTCTACGACTCAGAAAACCTTACCGGTAAACATATAGAAAGTGCTTTATCAGGTGAACCTATGTCGCAATGGCGTTTAACTACCGACCAGCAAGCAGTAGTATTATCAGCCGCCTACCCTATTTTTATTGACGAAATCGTAAAAGGCGCGGTAATTGTTGAAGAAACCACCAATGGTATTCGTACTTTAAGAAACCAAGCATTAGAAAAACTGTTTAGCTCAATACTGGCTATTATGTTATTGGGCGCGTTAGCTTTTTTCTTATTTGCTTCACGTATTTCAAATCGTATAAGAACGTTGAGTAATCAAGCAGAAATGGCCATAGATGAGCATGGCCGTATCAGTGGTAATGTTGATACGTCAACCACCAACGACGAAATTGGTGACCTTGCTCGAAGTTTTTCTACCGCCGTTAATCGCCTTGGGCAATATAATCATTATTTAGAAAATATGTCGTCGCGATTATCGCATGAACTTCGCACACCCATTGCGGTAGTGCGTACATCGTTAGAAACGTTAGCCATTCAACAACAAACAAAAAACACACAAAAACTAACTAATGAAAGCGTTGATGAAATCGTAAACAATAGCGAGGACAAAGCCGAACATAAAAACCCTTACCTAGTGCGCGCACAGCATGGGATTGAACGACTCAGCTTAATTTTAACCAATATGAATGAAGCAACACGTATAGAACAAATGTTGCAAAATACCGAAAAAAACGTCTTCGATTTAGCACAAGTGTATAACGGCTGTATGCATGGCTATCGTTTGATCTATCCAAAAGTTAATTTCTTATCAAATGAAATGACAATAGAGAGACTAAAAGTATCAGGCTCACCAGAACATATTGCCCAGCTGTTAGATAAAGTTATCGCCAATGCCGTAGAGTTTTCAAGTGATGAGAATGTTGAGGTCAGTGTCAAAGAATCAAATCAACAAGTAGTATTAACCATAAGCAATAATGGTGAATTATTACCCGAGCAAATGAGTGAACAGTTGTTCGACTCTATGGTATCTATTAGAACAAAACACAATAATGACCAACCACACTTGGGTTTAGGGTTATACATAGCGCGCTTAATTTGCCAATTTCATAACGGCAGTATAACTGCGGTGAATAAGCCCAACTTACAAGGCGTTGATGTAATAATAAAGCTGCCAATACTTTAATAAACCATAACAAATCAAAAGCAACAGCAAGCGTGTTTAATGTTTACCTTCACCCAATCCAAATAACTATTGATAGTCAAAGTTATAAATATTCTTCTCTTGGTGCCTTCAATATCACCGTAAGCTTGAAGCAAAAGGTTTACAGATAAAAAACTACAAACCGGATTGATATGCAGGTTATGAGAACTGAGATTAACTTTGACGGGCTACCATTATTGCCAACACACAATCCCAATATCGGGCTCTCTCGAATATTTTAACCCAAAAGTCTCTTAAATAAATATCCCGACATAATTCAAAATCACATTATTTTTTTATTTTCTTAGTAAAAGACCTGCTATACTTGTCCTAAGTAGGGAAGTAATTTTCTTATGTTTTATCGAACAGATTTAACGTAGATGTATATTATGGATAATTAATTTTATACGTTAATTTTATTAGGTAAATCATGTTCAATAAGAAAATTAAAAGCCAATTACTACAAAATCAAAAACTATTACAACAATCAAATGCTATTGTTGATTCGATTAAGAATAACGTCGCTACCATAGAGTTTACACCTGAAGGTATTATCATTGATGCTAATGAGTTATTTTTATCCATTGCCGGATATCAAAAATCTGAAGTAGCCGGTAAACATCATTCAGTTATGTGCCTACCCCATTATGCAAGTTCAGTTGAGTACAAAAGTTTTTGGCAAAAACTGAGAAACGGGTCAGCTAATAAAGGCACATTTCAACGTAAAAACAAACAAAATGACATTATTTGGCTCGAAGCAACTTACTTTCCTATCATAGATAATGGACAAGTAATAAAAGTCATGAAAATTGCTACTGATGTCACCAAAGAAAAAGTCGCAGCAATGGAGCAACAGTCAATTATTGGTGCCCTGCATCGCTCTCAGGCTATTATCGAATTCACACCAGATGGCCATATTATTACCGCCAACAGTAACTTTATCGATGCTGTTAAATATGATCTAGCCTCTATTAAAGGTAAGCATCACAAAATTTTTTGCGATGATGACTTTTATAAAAACAATTCATTGTTTTGGGAAGACTTACAACAAGGCCAATTTAAAAGTGGTCAATTTCTTCGTAAAGATAAACACAATAAAGATTTGTGGCTAGAAGCTACCTATAACCCAATATTTGATGAAAATAATAAAGTTGTAAAAGTCATTAAGTTTGCCAGTGATATTACTCAGAACATTGAACGTGAAGCACTCGTCAACAACGCTTCAATAATCGCCTACAACACCTCATTAGAAACGGTAAAAATTACCGAACAAGCATCTGAGTTATTAAATTCATCAGTAAAAATTTCAGACGAAATATCAGATAAAGCTAAAGTAACCAGTGAGCAAATCAATAAGTTAAATCAACAGTCAGATAATATTCAATCTATAGTTTCTACTATTAAAGCTATTGCTGATCAAACCAACTTACTCGCATTAAATGCAGCTATAGAAGCTGCAAGAGCGGGGGAACAAGGGCGGGGTTTTGCTGTTGTAGCAGACGAAGTCCGACAACTTGCTTCTAGGACAAGTCAATCAACCAATGAAATTGCCACAGTGGTATCCGACAATCAGGAAATTACTGCAAATGTACAAGACGGTATGAACTCGGTAACCACTTATCTTGATAAAGGCCAAGCACAATTATCAGCAGTTGCTAAAGTCATGGAGCAAATAAAAGCTGGAGCTACAAATGTATCGAATACTGTTGCTAGTTTATCAAACTCATGAAACTCATGATAAAATGCAAAGTACTTTCCATGAGTCGAAAGCCAGTGAGGATCACAATAGGAAAAATTGATTGAATAATCATTAACGCTAGTTTCTATTTTACAATACTTTGTTTCACTCGTAATCCTTAGATAGATTGAACATAGTGAAACTAAGTAACCAGCGCTATTGACACCAAAATTGGAAAAAATTACCAGTAGTAGCTTCAGGAAAAGATCTTCTTAATCCTTAATAATCAGCTATAGGCTACTTTAAGTACAGGAAAGTATTTATATACATTAGAAAAACTTAAAAGGCAGAAGATTTAACTGCCTGTATATCATCAAAGTCAAGATGAGACTATTAAGAAGAGTATCCTACTCAATACCAATATATTTATGTACTTGCACCGATAAGCGCCAGTTGTTTTCAATACATGTGGCAATAGCAAGTTCAGTTGCCCGTTGCTTTTGGCTAATAGGCTGTAAGTATATTTGTTTGTCTTCAACTTTATGTTCAGCTAATAACGCTTTTAAGTCGTCTATGTGTTGTTCGGTGCCAACCGGGTGTTTAATTTCGTTAGCGCGTTGCATAGCACTGGCTAAAATTTTGTAACCTCCACGCATATTTACTTTCGGTGAAACGGTTACCCAGCACTGCTCTGATACGTTTATTTCAAAAGTACCTGACGTTTCAACTTGGCAGCTATAACCTTGGGCTTCAAAATACAGGCACAACTCGATTAAATCTATCATGCAGGGTTCGCCACCCGTGATCACTATATGTTTAGCTTTATAGCCCTGTTGATTGAATATTTCGGCTATATTATCAAGTGATAAATTTGACCATTGTTCGGTCTCTTCTGACTTATTTAAAAGTGTTTCACTTGAAATTTCTAACTCAGGATGAATCTCCCAAGTATGCTTGGTATCGCACCAAGAACAGCCTACAGGACAGCCCTGTAAACGAAGGAAAATTGACGGTTGACCGGTAAAAGAGCCCTCGCCTTGTAGAGTTTCAAACAATTCATTTATTTTATAACGTGTGGTCATTACTTTAATGCTTAGATAATTTCGAGTAGAATGCGCAAGTTTTATATTATACCTCAAGAGAACTACAAATATGAGTAATAAAGTCGTAGTAATTTTTTCCGGCGGCATGGATTCATTCACGGTACTTAACCGCGCTTTAAAAGATGGCAAAGAAGTGTATGCTTTAACCTTTGATTATGGTCAAAAGCACGTAAAAGAAATTGCTTGTGCTAGCAAGGTTTGCCAACAATTAGGTGTTGCTCATAAAGTTATCGATATTTCTGCGATAAACCAGTTATTAGCTGGTTCATCGTTAACTGATGATATTGAAATACCTGAAGGCCATTACGAAGCAGAAAGCATGAAATCTACCGTGGTGCCGAATCGTAATATGATTTTATTGTCATTAGCAGTAGGTTATGCAGTTTCAGTAAAAGCTTCACAAGTATATTACGGCGCACATTCTGGCGACCATGCAATTTATCCGGATTGTCGCCCAGAATTTGTCATGAAAATGAATGACGTTTGTAAAATAGCAAACTACGAAGCTGTAGAAATTTTTAGTCCATACTTAACTAATAATAAGTCTGATATTTTAACTGATGGCTTAAAAATGGGCTTAAGTTATGAAAATACATGGACTTGTTATAATGGCCGCGAGAAAGCTTGTGGCAAATGTGGTGCTTGCCAAGAGCGCTTAGAAGCATTTGCTGATAATAATGTTACTGATCCTTTGGCTTATGAATAGCCTTAAAAGCAGCTAATTTTGCACAATAAAGAAAATAAGAAAGGGACAGTGTAATGTCCCTTTCTTATTTTTAATAAATGACGTTTATTCTACTAACGCTAATGACAATATTTAGCTTGTAAATAACGTATTATGTAAACGTTCTACAACTTGATTAGCATCAGCTTCGGGCACCAAGAAACAAAGGTTATGATTACTTGCACCATGACAAATCATACGTATGTTAAAGTCATTTACTTTATCAAAAATGCTACTTCCAACACCTTTAGTGCCATGAATTTTATTACCGATCACTGCAATTAAACTCAAACCATGCTCAACGCTGACTTCACAAAGCTGTTCTAGCTCTTCAACTACCGCTTTAGTTAATAAAGCCTGTGTTGAACCATGTGGGTTATCAAAGGTAAGCGCTACACTTATTTCACTGGTTGTGATCAAATCGACACTTAATTGATGCTTTGCTAATACGGTAAACACTTTTGCTAAAAAACCACTCGCATGTAGCATTTGTGGGCTCTTTACCGTTACAAGTGTTTGTTCTCGGCGCAATGCGATTGAACGATAAGTAGGATTAGAGTTTACTTCACGCTGTATTCTTGTGCCGCCAGAGTCAGGCTCTTTACTTGAACCAACAAATACTGGGATATCTTGGCGCATGGCAGGAATAAGCGTTGCAGGATGAAGTATTTTAGCGCCAAAGGTTGCCATTTCTGCGGCTTCACCAAAACTTATTTCATTAATTGAGCGCGCTTGATCAGTAATGCGAGGATCAGTAGTGAAAATTCCTACAACATCAGTCCATATACTTAAATTGTTGGCTTGTAGTGCTTCCGCTAATAGGGCTGCACTGTAGTCTGAGCCTCCACGGCCAAGTGTGGTGGTATTGTTGTCTTGGTCGCTGCCAATAAAGCCTTGTGTAACAATAACTTTATCATTCAGCAATGGTAATAATAACTGTTGGGCATTACTGGCTAACTGGTTTAAATCAACTTGAGCTTTACCAAACAAGCTGTCGGTTTTCATCACTTGGCGAACATCAAAATAGTGACCATTGACACCGACAGATTGTAAAACTTGCGCAAAAATACGTGAACTGAATTGCTCACCAAAAGCTAGAATTTCATCACTGTTTTTCATCGTGTGATTCGCAGCTTGTTGATCTGTAAAAACACGTAACGACTCTAGTAAGGTAACTATTTCGCTATTAATCGCTTCAAAATTGGTAAAATGTAGTGTAATGGCATATTGAATATCAGCAATATTACTTAAAATTTGCTCACGCTCATTGCTTGGCACATCTGCTTGGCTCAAACGCACTAAGTGATTTGTCACTCCTGCACTTGCTGAAACCACGACCACACGATTAGCCGTATTATTTTTAATAATGTCAGCACAACGTAACATGGCTTCAAAGTCAGCAACACTCGTACCGCCAAACTTTGCCACGGTAATATTAGTTGGTGTAATGATATTGGTTTGGTTTTTATTAGCAGACATGTAAGTTCTCCTGATAAGTGGTTTCAAGAACTTCAAAACTAATATTGTATGATAAATTTTCGATTGAGCTTACATCCGTTATTAACGGCAAAGAATAACAGTTTAACATAAAATATCTTCCTAAGAGCCTATTTACTGTAAGGTATTTTGTAAAGTGCAGTAAATATTCAAGGCTAATAACTAACAGGAAGAGCATGACTGAGCGTAGAGCGAATAACAATTAAAAGCTTAATTGAACGGTACTTTTCAGCCAGAAGCTCTCCACCCTTTACTAAAATATTAATTTTAGCGGTGACAGCCCTAAGGATTCAGCCCTAGCGACCGAATGCGATATCTCCCAGTATCAACATTCTCGGCAATTGTCCCCCTTGGTAACAGTCAAAGGATGGGATCCTCTTGTTACTTACCTGGCAATTGCGCCTCTTCTGGTGTGAAAATTATAATAAAAGCTATTGGCAATAAAATTAAACTACTCATTAAGCTGATGTAAAATATATTTTAATTTTCAACGCGGGTATTTAACCTTATCTAAAATTAAATATCAACAGACTTTTAGACGTCTAAACAAAATAATTTCCTATAAAAATAGCTACTGCTAATCAGTGACAGACTTGTTATGCTTCAATAGCTTGAAATAATTAAACTATTTGGACTTTTAGATATGGATTTATTCTTACTTAAAAAAATTATTAGCCTGATGATAATGCCATTGAGTATTACAATAATTTTGCTACTTTTCGCCGTTATATTTTATCGCATCAAGCCAAAGCTTAGTTTTGTCGCCCTGCTTAGCGGTAGCTCATTATTGCTGTTATCTACTCTTCCATCTATTTCAGATACGTTAATGGCGCCGTTAGAAAATAACTACCCTGCATTTACTCGTAGTGTTAAGCCGGTTGACTATATTGTTATTCTAGGTGGCGCGCATACTACAGTTGCTGGCTTACCAGCGACTAGCCAATTAAATTCCAGTTCACTTGCAAGATTAGTTGAAGCTTTACGTATTTATAAAATGCACCCTGAAGCACAAATTATTACCTCTGGATTCTCAGGTGGTGATGTTAGTTCAAATGCTGAAAAAGTTAAACAAGCTGCAGTGTCATTAGGTGTGCCTGCTCATCGAATTATTACTGAAAACTTTCCACAAGATACCCAAGAAGAAGCACAACTAATATCGCCGCGGGTAATTAATAGCAATGTAGTTTTAGTAACCAGTGCCAACCATATGCCACGGGCAATGGCCTATTTCGAAAAATATGGCGTATATGCAATTCCAGCACCCGCTAGCCCTTGGGTTAAGCATAACGAGCATAGGCCATGGCAGTATTATTTTCCGAGTGGGAAAAAGTTACAACAAACAAGTATGGCTTGGTATGAGGTCTTAGGACGAGTAGTACAGTGGTTTAAAAGTTTATAAAAAAATACAGAGATAAATAAGGCATTTCATGCATACTGAAATGCCAAATTAAAATATTTAAACTTCAAATTTCATAAAGTAATATTAAACAAAATCACCTAATTCTTTTATGAATGCTGTTAGTTTAAGCAGGATTATCAATATCAATAAATTTGGCAATTATTGGTAGTTGCTGATTAAAATGCTCAGCTAATGCTTTTGCACCATAACGCTCGGTTGCATGATGGCCAGCACAATAAAAATGTATATCCATTTCACGTGCAACGTGTGTAGTTTGCTCAGAAACTTCACCTGAGATAAAAGCGTCTATGCCTTGTTCAGCAGCTAATTCAATATACCCTTGTCCACCACCACTACACCAAGCAACAGTTTTTATCGCTTTATTTGAAGGTGGTGCGATATGCATGCAATTGCGGTTGAGGGTATCATTTATTCTTTGTTCAAGCGCTTGTGGGCTTAGTTCGTCAGTAAAATCACCGCGAACTGCGACACTGAGTGGATTGCCTTGCTCTAATGGCGAGACATTATTAATAGAAAACAACTTAGCCAATTGTGCGTTATTGCCTAAAGTAGGATGAATATCTAAAGGTAAATGGTAAGCAAATAAATTAATATCGTTTTCCAGTAACGCCTTGATACGCTTATGCTTCATACCGCGTATAACATAACTTTCGTTTTTCCAAAAAAAACCATGATGTACCACTAAAGCATCGGCTTTTTCCAAAATGGCTTGTTCAATTAATGCTTGAGTAGCGGTTACACCTGTTATCACGTTAGTGATCTGTACTGTTCCTTGAATTTGTAAACCATTTGGACAAAAATCTTTAATTTGTTCGGGCTTTAACAAGGTGTTTAAATAGTTTTCAAATTCATCGCGTTGCATGGATATTGTAGACCTTAATTTACTGGTTATGTTTGGGTGTTGACACAAAACGTATCACGACTTATTTAATTTGCTAATTGTTTTTTCTTGATGAATTCATTGTTGGCACTTTTACCGGTTCAAAACGAGGTCTAATTTGCCATTTGGCTTTAATAGGCGTTAAAGGTAGCACTCTTTTTTTTGCCACAATGACATAAACTGAGCCTAAACTTGGAAAATACCGTGATGCTATATTATGCCAATGGTTACTGATAACACCTTGAGTAACTTGCCTTGCCAATGTCGAGTGTAAAAAACGTTTATCCAATTGAATTTCAAACCCCATTAAATGCAGCCAATCTTTAACTCGCATGGGAGAAAATAATCTTTCATTCCAAGGGGTTTTATTGCGTCTATAAGGTATAAATTGGTTCAAACCCGCAAGACTAAATGGATTAAAGCCAGTAATAACAAGATAGCCATTCGGAATTAATACCCTATTAGCTTCGCGTACAACGTGGTGAGGATCTAACGAAAACTCTAAAGCATGTGCTAACACACAAACATCAACACTATGTTCAAGTAACGGTAAATCATCAATGTCACCAACAAGGTTACACTTTTGAGCTTGCTCACTTAAGGTTAATTGATGTTTAATTGGGCTTTGAGAACTATCAATCTCTCCACTTAATGCACCAATTTTAAGCAAATGATAACCAAAAAACTTAGGCCACCATGGCGCTAATGTTTGATTAATATTAGCCACAATAAGCTCACCATTAGGCAAATCTTGCCAAGATGTAGGATAGTCAGGTTGCCTAAACGCTAGTGCTGGTTTCATTATGTTAAACAATTAAAAAAATCAGTATAATCATTACGTCAGTATACTCAGGAGCCACAGATGCAGCAAACACAAAGCACGACAAAAATGAAAGTTTCAATGATCAAAGCCTTTTCAGACAATTATATTTGGGCTGTTTCGTCGCTTGAAAGTAAACATATCGCGCTGGTAGACCCTGGCGATGCCCAAGTGTGTATCGATTTTATTGAGCAACAACAATTACAGTTATCAACTATTTTGATCACACACCATCATGCTGACCATGTTGGTGGTATTAACAAGCTCGTTGAATATTGTAAAGCTAAGCAATGGCCATTAACTATTTATGGCCCTGAGAGTGAAAACATTCCTCATTGTGATGTTGCTTTAAACGAGAGTCATTCTGTTAAATTAAGCGATTTAGATTTAGAATTTAAAGTGATTGATCTTCCAGGCCATACCAGTGGCCATATTGCCTATTTGTCGGAAGATAATCTATTTTGTGGTGACACCCTGTTTTCAGGAGGTTGTGGTAGGTTGTTCGAAGGTACACCAGAACAAATGCTGTCATCGCTAGAGAAATTAAGTGCCCTTCCTGAGCGCACACATGTATATTGTGCTCATGAATATACTCAAGCGAATCTTAACTTTGCATTAACCGTTGAGCCTTGTAATACCGAGCTGGTGCATTATTACAACCAGGTACTACAAAAACGTGAGCAAGGTATTGCAACAATCCCAACATCCATTATGCTTGAAAAGAAAATAAACCCTTTTTTACGCAGTCATGAAGCAAGTTTAATGACCAGTGCTAGCGAATATAGCGAAAGTGCTGTTCAAGATAAATTACAAACATTTACGATTATTCGTGGCTGGAAAGACAATTTCTAAGCTATTTTAATTGTACAAATCTTGAATAACAGCCCTAAATAAGTAACACTGGCGCCAAGTAAACCCAAATAGATATTTCATGAAGTATATAAGCCTATCTGTAGCAACCGTTCTTTTATTGTCCGGTTGCCAATCAATATTAAATCAAAACCAATCTGATCAACACAATACTAATGTAGAAGCGGATGCGCTAATTGACGTAGCCTCAGTAGCTGAGATTAATCAAGCGCTATTAGTTGATGAAGCGATTGATGTAATTCACCCGGTTGCCGATGGCAATGTTGACCTAGGTAATGAAGATAAAGAAAATTATTTTTCTGATGATGTATGGCAGAGAATACGGAGCAACCTTAATCTTACTATTCCTAAAAATTCACGTGTTGCGAGTCAAAGAGATTGGTTTGTTAAGCACCCAACCTATTTAACTCGTGTAGCAAAACGCGCCGAGCCTTTTTTGTTCTACATTGTTGAAGAGTTAGAAGCTAACAACATGCCAATCGAAATCGCCTTGTTACCTATAGTTGAAAGTGCATTCGATCCTTTTGCATACTCACATGGTAGAGCTTCGGGTATGTGGCAATTTGTGCCCGGCACTGGTAAACGTTTCGGCATGAAACAAAACTGGTGGTACGATGGCCGCCGTGACGTGGTTGCATCAACTCAAGGTGCAATTGAGTATCTTAAATATTTGAATGAATTTTTCGATGGCGATTGGATGCTTGCTTTAGCTGCATACAACTCAGGTGAGGGTCGTGTCAGACGTGCGGTAAGAAAAAATCAAAAGAAGAATCTTCCAACCGACTTTTGGTCGCTAGACTTACCTAAAGAAACTCGTGCCTATGTGCCTAAGCTGCTTGCGCTAGCCGACATTGTTAAGCGCAGCGATGAGCTAAAAATTAAATTACATGAAATTGAAAACAGTTCCGTGCTTACACAAGTCAATATTGGTTCTCAACTCGATTTAGCCAAAGCGGCGCAATTAGCTGAGTTATCGTTAACTGAATTACAAAGACTTAACCCTGGATTTAATCGCTGGGCTACCGACCCTGATGGCCCGCATTATTTACTTTTACCTAGCCATAAAGTAGCAGTTTTTGAAGAAGGCTTAGCAAAATTAAGCAAAAAAGAACGATTAGCTTGGCAACGCTATAAAATTAAAAACGGTGACAGTTTAGGTAAAATAGCACAAAAATTTAATACTGAAATAGACTTAATCAGACAAGTTAATAACGTTAAAGGTAACCAAATTAGAGCCGGTAAATTCTTATTAATACCTGTGGCTACCGCTTCGTTAGACAGTTACTTGCTTTCACAAAACCAACGTTTAGCTAAAACACAAAATAAAGTTTTAGCTGGTGAGAAGCGTATACATATTGTGAAATCGGGCGACACTCTTTGGGATTTAAGCCGTGCTTATAATGTTTCAACTCGAAGCATTGCGAAATGGAACGCTATGGCCCCTAGAGACACAATTAAACCAGGGCAAAAACTCGTTATTTGGCAAAAAGCTGCGGTTAAAGAAATTTCATCAAACCAGTTAACTCCGAGTGAAAAAGCGATCATGCGTAACATTCAATATCGTGTGCGCAAGGGAGACTCATTTGCACGGATCGCTGACAAATTTAATGTTAAAATTATCGACATTGAACGTTGGAATAACCTTAACCGCAAAAAATATTTACAACCGGGCCAAATGCTAAAACTATCAGTAGATGTAACCAATAACATCTAACGGTTTAACATATAGAGCTAAGTTGAAATATAAAACGCTACCTGAGGTAGCGTTTTTTATATCTGCTTAAGTCAAGTTCAAGTCAATAGCTATAAAGATGCTACTCCCTGGGTAATAATATTTTTCGTTTGATTAACAATATTTACTAATGCCTCTTTATCAAAAGCCTTAATTCTAGGGGTATGTATGTGTCCAACAGGTAATGTTAAATTGAACTGATCTCGAAGTAATATACTGCGGTACGAAATTTCATTTGAAAGGTACCCGCCGCCCGAGCCGCTTACCGATGTTTGCTTGTTAAGCGCGACTAATGATTGACCATTAAAACCGTCCTGCGTTAGCGTTGAAACTTTACGGTTGTCGTTGATTTTATATTTACCCTCACCATTTAACATTGTTGTTATAGGTAAACTAAACTCAACAAACTCAGGCCCTTTTAACACCTTATCTTTAAACAAAGGAACTAAAGGATTCTCTTGGCTAGCACCTGTTAAAACATTAAGGTTGTCTGGAGCTTTCGCACTGCGACGTAATGCAGGATAGCGCTCTAAATCAAAATTCTCGCGCCCCATACTAACGGTTAACACCATATCAACGGACTTGTTTGCAATGTAAGGTTTGAGTAGCTCTTCTATCATGCCTTGATCAAAGTCTGCAAAGCGTACAGGGATCATAAGGACTTCTATTTCTGCCGTTTGCCCTTCTATACTCACCACAATGTCATCTAAAGATAGCGCGACAACGCCTGAAGGGTTACTTTGGTCAATATGTCTATCAAGAAAAAAAGGATCAAAACCGGTCAATAATATTTTTTTATCTGCTTTTTTATCAAATTTAATATCCGTATTACCACGTGAAATTAATTCAAATGACCATAGCAATTTGTCTTGTTGACTCTCAAATAATCCAGCAAAGGTTTTAGCCGAACGAAGTGCTTTGCTCATTTGTAATCGTGCCCAATACAGAGGGCGGTCATCAACATCATTTAACTGATTAAATGATGTTTTGGCATCAAGCCATAGACCAGCGCCATGTCGAATAACTAATTGCGTTAAAGCTGTGTAATTATTCGCTTTATTCACCTGCTGAGTAAACTCGTCAACGCGCTCACTTAATCTTAGGGCGACTTCAGGCACTGATTTAATTGCCTTATCAATACGTAACTCTTCAACTGTTAATTCAACATTGTTCGCTATTTTATTACTTACTGCAGCACTGCTCACACTAGAGGCTAAACTTAGCGATATAGCAATAACCAAAGCTTTTAGTTTTATTGTTTTTAATGTACTTAACATTGATAACCTTATTGGGATTAAATTTCGAATAAAAAAATGAATTTATCGATTATTTTCATCAACATATTAAGGTATCTATTTTTTTAACACTAGCGTTTATTATATCGAATACACATGTACTTTTACTTTTTTATTACTTTAGAGTAAAAATTCTATTGATTTATTATGAAATAGTGTCAAAGTGTAGCTACAGCAATTTGCTGAGCAATAATTTCTCTGCCAACATATTTATGTGTACTTTGAAGTTAAACAGCGACATACGTTTCAGTAAAGTTACTTGCGTATTCATCACACAATTTGTCATTAATTAATATAAAGGGGTAGCACTTCAATGTGTTCGATTTTTTGTATATTAGATATTAAAACAGGTGCAGACGCACTTCGTCCTAAAGCTTTAGAGTATTCTCGTTTACTTCGTCACCGTGGTCCAGATTGGTCTGGCATTTACAACAATGATAACGCTATTTTAGTACATGAACGTTTATCAATTGTTGATACTGAGCATGGCGCACAACCATTATATAACACTGATAAAACTTTAGTTTTAGCGGTTAATGGTGAAATTTACAACCATAAAACATTAGCTAGCCAACATACGCCTGACTACCCTTTCCAAACCGCGTCTGATTGCGAAATTATTATCCCAATGTTTGAAAAATTTGGTAGTGATTTTGTTGATAAACTTCAAGGTATGTTTGCTTTTTGTCTTTACAACGAAGTTGACAATAGTTATCTAATTGCTCGCGATCACATGGGTATTATTCCACTTTATACCGGTTATGATGCTGAAGGTAACTTCTACGTTGCTTCAGAAATGAAAGCATTAATGCCAATTTGTAAAACTGTTGAAGAATTTCCTCCTGGTCATGTTTTAGATAGTCGTGTAGGCAAATTGGTCAAATATTACCAACGTAACTGGCAAAAATATTCTGCTATTAAAGATAACAATACTAGCAAAGAAAAAATTCGTGAAGCACTTGAAGAGTCAGTTAAAAGTCATTTAATGACAGACGTACCTTATGGTGTATTACTTTCAGGTGGTTTAGATTCTTCGTTAATTTCTGCCATCACACAAAAGTTTGCCGCCAGACGTATTGAAGAAAACGACCTTTCAGAGGCTTGGTGGCCAAAAGTACATTCTTTTGCTTGTGGTTTAGCTGGCTCTCCAGACTTAGTCGCCGCAAAAACTGTAGCAGATAGCATTGGTACTATACATCACAGCGTTATTTTTACAGAGCAAGAAGGTATAGATGCGCTTAAAGAAGTGATTTACCACTTAGAAACTTATGATGTAACCACTATTCGTGCCTCTACACCTATGTATTTAATGGCGAGAAAAATTAAAGCTATGGGTATTAAAATGGTACTTTCGGGCGAAGGTGCTGATGAAATTTTTGGCGGCTATTTATATTTCCATAAAGCGCCAAACGCTGAAGAATTTCATAACGAGCTATTACGTAAACTTGATAAATTACACATGTATGATTGTTTGCGTGCTAACAAGTCTATGTCAGCGTGGGGTATTGAAGCACGTGTACCGTTTTTAGATAAAAACTTTATGGATGTTGCTATGCGCATTAATCCTGAAGATAAAATGTGCGGCAATGGCAAAATGGAAAAAGCTATTTTACGCTCTTCTTTCGAAGGTTATTTACCTAAAGAGATTTTGTGGCGTCAAAAAGAACAATTTTCTGATGGCGTAGGTTACTCTTGGATTGATGGTTTAAAACAACATGTTGAAGCACAAGTTAGCGATCAACAATTAGCAAGTGCTGAATTTAAGTTCCCTGTTAATACACCAGATACTAAAGAAGCTTATTACTACCGATGTATCTTTGAAGAACACTTTCCGCTTGCATCTGCTGCTGATTGTGTACCAGGTGGTAAATCAGTTGCTTGTAGTACACCAGAAGCATTAGCATGGGATGAAAGTTTTGCGAATATGGCCGATCCATCTGGTCGAGCTGTTCAAAGTGTACATAACGACAGCTACTAGTATCAGCCAATGTAATTAACATTACATTTAATTTCATAAAAAGCCGACTTATTAGTCGGTTTTTTTGTACAAAATTTAAGAATTATTATAAAGTTACTCTCAACTGTTAAAATATCATTCATATAAAGTTAAAACTTAATTAATATGATAACCACTGCTAGTAGGATGTTCTTTTGTCAAAACGTGTAGAACCTGAATTACCCACAATTACCATAGATCAAGATCAAGTTAAAGTTGCTCGTGAACCTGCAATAAAATCACAGAAAGTCGACGAGTCAAAGCACACGGTTAAAACAAAAAAACCTTCATCTATGTTAAAAGCGTTTTTATTACTAATGCCTTATGTTGCGCTAGCAGCAACTGCTTGGTATTTTTATCAACAACAAATAAATGTTACTAGCTCATTAGAATCTAGTACGCAACGAATACAACAGTTAGAAAACCAGCTCTCAGCCACAGGCGAAGAGATGGGTGAATCTACAATAGCGTTAAAAGTTAAATTAGAAGCTATTGGCGAAAAAACTGAATTACTACTTTCTGAAATGGATAAACTTTGGGCTTCTGCTTGGCGAAAAAATCAAAAAGAGATCAAAGAGCTGAACTCTACAAGTATAAAAATAGTACAGCAGCAAGATAAAACCTTAGAAGCTATGAGCCTTCAAAGTAATACGATAAACGAATTAAAAGATAAAATTACCGCGACTGAGTTTTCGGTTAATTCTGTGTCTGAACAAATCATGGCATTAAACAGTGTAAAAGCTGAAATTAAGAGCTTGTCTTCTGCATTAAGTACTCTAGATGCAAACGCTAAAAGTCGTGATAAACAACAAATGTTCACGGCTACTACAGTAAATGAGTTTGATACCAGCTTACAATTACTTTTAGAGCGTATGGAGCGATTAGAAGCTATTTTAGCAAGTAAGTCTTAATTATCTCGCGTCATAAAAAATACTTTTAGTACGAAAACAAAAAGGCCATCAACAATAATATTGTTGATGGCCTTTTATATTTTTAAACAGATAATGCTTTATTTACAGTTTTTATATTGAGAAACTACTGCCAGTTAGCTTATATTGTGTGCTAATTTTTTAAGCGTAAAAGTGAACAGCTAATTAAGCAATTAAAGTTGGCAAAACAAGTTAGCATTACCCTTACTTAAAACTTTTTACAATGTCTTTAATTAGCTCAGGTCCCTGATAAATAAACCCCGTATATACTTGAACGAGCTTTGCACCAGCGGCTATTTTCTCTTGAGCATCTGCTGCCGAAGCAATACCACCAACGCCAATAATGGGTAATTTATTGTCCAACGCTTTTGCAAGTAACTGTATAACTTCTGTGCTCTTGTCTTTAACCGGTGCACCACTTAATCCACCCTGCTCGTTACCGTAAGGTAAATGTGCAACTTTGTCGCGCGCTAAAGTAGTATTTGTTGCGATTACCCCATCGATATTATTAGCAATTAAACATTGTGCAATAGAGTCGACTTCATCAGCATTTAAATCAGGCGCAATTTTTACCGCAACAGGAACATATTTGCCAAATTTTTCAGCAAGCGTGGTTTGTTCAGCCTTTAATGCAGATAATAACTCATTTAACGCATCACCATATTGTAATGAACGTAAACCAGGGGTGTTAGGCGAAGAAATATTTACCGTAATGTAGGTCGCAAAGTCGTAAACTTTACGCATACAATGAATGTAATCATCTTTGGCATTTTCATCAGGCGTATCTTTATTTTTACCAATATTAATGCCTAAAACACCACTATATTTAGCTTTAATTACTTGATCAACAAGGTAGTCAACACCTTTATTGTTAAAGCCCATGCGATTAATAATAGCGTTAGCTTCAGGCAACCTGAAAATACGTGGTTTTTCATTACCAGGTTGCGGACGAGGTGTAACTGTTCCAACTTCTACAAAGCCAAAACCTAAAGCCTCAAAAGCTTTAATACATTCGCCATTTTTATCTAACCCTGCCGCTAAGCCAACTGGATTAGGAAATTTAATGCCCATAACTTCGACAGGCTTATTGGGTAAAGTTTGCTTATAAAGTTTATTAAGTGGCGAAGCACCTGTAGCTTTAAAGCCTTTAATCGTTAATTCGTGAATTGCTTCTGGGTCGAATTTAAAAAACACTTTACGAATAGCTGAGTAAAACATAATACCTCTTTAAATATATATAATAATGCCAGTACAAAAACTGGCATGAAATAAACTTGATAACAAAAAAATCCCCGCTCTTGGCGGGGATCTTAACACTTATTTCACTGGGTCGCAGTGTAAACTTAACAACATCAATTCTCGTAATGCGACTGAAAATTTAGCAAACTCATGGGTTTTACCAATTCTAAAGTCTGCCAAAATATGCTGCCAACGCTCTAATGGTTGAGCGCTTTCTACAAGCCAATTCTCAATCATAGTATCTACGTCTGTTGCTGTTTTATTACCGCGTAATATAACAGAGGTTAACGAGCGTTGTTGCCAATCTAGCTCTTCTCTAAACGATGCTCTAGCCAATGCTTGCCAATGGTTAGAGACTGGTTGAGAAGTAATTTGGTCCAGGAACCAGTGTAAGTCTAATTTTGCACCAAGTTTAAAGTAAAGATCGGTAGCTAATTCCGTTGACACTTCGTCTGATTTTGAAATTTCAGCAATATCCATTACTGAGAACAAGGTGCTCAACAAGGAAATTCTCAAAGCAATAGACTCAGGCACACCTGCTTTAACTAAATCATTTTCAACACGTTTAATTTGTGTTGCTTCTTTTTCAATCATGAAACTTGCAATGTTGCTCGAAAGCTCAACAAATGTTTTATGATAAAAAGCAATTGATTGTGCAATATTTAGTGATTTATTACGATGACGTAAGAACCAACGTGTAGCTCGGCGTACCGTTCTACGTAATTGAAATAACATTTCTGTTTGTATTGC
The DNA here is from genome assembly GCF_057550865.1 of Colwellia sp. NW0002-52-1. NCBI lineage: Bacteria > Pseudomonadati > Pseudomonadota > Gammaproteobacteria > Alteromonadales > Colwelliaceae > Colwellia > Colwellia sp. NW0002-52-1. The sequence goes on from NZ_BAAJLU010000003.1 coordinate 298,614, forward strand.
AGTAGAAATTTTATTATCTAAATCACTAATTTGCTTCCAAACATCAGAAAGCTCAAATACAGCACTTGCCATGGTATAACAGTTTGCAATCTCTGACGTGCTAGCGCCAGTTTCTTCCTTCATACGATGGACAAAGTTAAAGCCCATATCATTACCAATATTATTCGCTAGTTGTGTCGCGATAATTTCAGCTCGTAACGGATGCCCTTGCATTTGAGCGCTGTAGCTTGCTTGTAACTGTTTAGGGAAAGCTTCAATAAGTAAACTTTGATGATATTCGTTGTCGGTAATTTCAGGACAAACAAGCTCTTCTTTAAGTACCATTTTACTATAAGCAAGCAGTACTGATAACTCTGGACGAGTTAACCCTTTACCCAGTGCTAAACGCTCAGCAATTTCCTCATCACTTGGAATAAACTCAAGCGCTCTATCAAGCTTACCTGAACGGTCTAGTTCACTAATAAATTGTGCTTGTTCTTTTAATTGACCACCACCACGAAGTTCAGTAATCGACAATGAGTGAGTTTGACGGTAACAGTCATCAATAACAATATCGCCAACTTCATCGGTCATATCGTATAAAATTTTATTTCGTTGTTTAATGGTTAAATCACCATTTTGCACTAAACCGTTTAATAAAATTTTGATGTTAACTTCATTATCTGAACAATCTACACCACCAGCGTTATCAACCGCATCAGTGTTAATTCGACCACCTTTAGCACCAAATTCAATACGGCCAAGTTGAGTAAAACCTAAATTACCCCCCTCACCCACAATTTTAGCATTGAGTTCTGAACCATTAATACGTAAGGCATCGTTAGCTCTATCGCCAACTTCTAGGTGAGACTCTTTAGAGCCTTTAACATAAGTACCAATACCGCCATTCCATAACAGATCTACCTGCATTTTTAATATGGCTTGCATTAATTCAAGCGGTGACATATTTTGCTTTTGTGTACCAAGCATTTTTTTAATTTGAGGTGTTAATTTAATTGATTTCGATTGGCGGCTAAAAATAGCACCTCCTTCAGAAATCAAGTCTTTATTGTAATCATCCCAAGTACAACCTGGTAAATTAAATAAACGTTCACGCTCAACATAAGAACTAGCCGCATCTGGCGTTGGATCAATGAAAATATGCATATGGTTGAACGCTGCTTGTAAGCGAATATGCTTTGATAACAACATACCATTACCAAAAACATCACCCGCCATATCACCAATAGCAATACAGGTAAAATCAGTTGTTTGACAATCGATATCCATTTCACGGAAGTGACGTTTTACTGACTCCCATGCACCTTTAGCCGTAATACCCATGGCTTTATGATCGTAACCTACGCTACCACCTGAGGCAAAAGCATCACCCATCCAGAAATTGTATTCATCAGAAATAGCATTAGCTACATCAGAAAAAGTCGCTGTACCTTTATCTGCTGCAACAACTAGATATGGGTCGTCCTCATCTAAACGTACAACATTAACTGGCGGGACAATTTCACCATCAACAATATTGTCTGTTATATCTAACAAACCACGAATGAAAGTACGGTAACATTCTTTACCGGCTTCAAATATTGCGTTTCTGTCGCCGTCTGGAAGTTGTTTACAAACAAAACCACCTTTTGCGCCAACAGGCACAATAACCGTATTTTTAACTTGTTGAGCTTTAACTAAACCTAAAACTTCAGTACGGAAATCTTCACGACGATCAGACCAACGTAAACCACCACGAGCAACTTTACCACCACGTAAATGAACACCCTCTACTTGCGGAGAATATACAAAAATTTCAAATGCTGGAACGGGTAAAGGTACATCAGAAATTTGTGAAGGTACCATTTTAAATGAAATATACGACTTTTCACCGGTAACAGCATGCGGTTGAAAATAGTTAGTACGAATAGTCGCATTAACCATTTCAACAAAGCGACGAATAATACGATCATCATCCAAGCTGGCTACACTGTCTAACGAAGACTCAAGGCTTGTATGGACTTTTTCAATCGCTTTTTCATTTAACTTTTTGTTCGGTGTAAAGCGTAATTTAAATAGTTTAATTAATAACTTAGCAATACTTGGGTAGCGAGCAAAAGTGTCTTCAATATAACTTTGACTAAATGTACCACCAATTTGACGCTCGTATTTAGCATAAGCACGAATAATTGATACTTCACGTCCACCTAATTCAGCACCTAGTATTAAGCGGTTAAAACCGTCATCTTCTAGTTCGCGAGACCATACTTTAGCGAAAGCATCTTGGAATAAACTTTGTACGACTTCTAAATTGAACTTTCCTTTGCCTGTTAACAGCATAGAGAAGTCTAAAATCCAATATACTTCACCGTTATCGGCTTTGACTGCATAAGGGCTTTCACCGATCACGCGTAAGCCAAAGTTTTCTAACATAGGCAATACATCTGACAAATGCAGAGGCTCACCTGAGTGGAAAAGTTTTAATTTAACAAAGCGGCTATTGGCATCTTCTTCTTGAGGTTGATAAAACAACATTTCAAGTTGATTTTCAGGCGTTAACGCTTCGAATTTTTCAATATCTACGATTGCGGTACCTGGCAATACTTCATCTTTGTAGGCTTGTGGAAAGCTAATGTATTTGCGGCTTAACGCTTTACCTTTAGCTTCACCTTTATGCGAGTTTAAGGCGTCTGCTAAGTTATCATCCCAGCTGCGAGCTGCATGATTTAAATTCTTTTCAATTTCTTTCACATTAATGTCTGCTTTTGTCGAATTAACTCTAACGATATAGTGAGTACGAGCTTGTGCTGACTCTGAAAAGTAAGTAGTAAATTCTACTTCTTCATCACTGCCTAACGCTTCTTGCAATAGCTTTTGCGTGTTAATACGCAACGCCGTGTTATAACGTTCACGCGGAACATAAACCATACAAGAATAAAAGCGATTAAAAGCATCACGACGCATGAACAAACCAGAATAGTCACGTTCCTGCATTTGGAAAATGCCAAGAACATTTTTTAGCAACTCGTCAGGTGAACTTTGTAAAATCTCATCACGTGGATAAGTTTCAAGAATATTAATCAGCGCTTTATAGGCGTGAGTACCTTCAGCAAAACCAGAGTTTTCACAAACGCCAGCAACTTTTGACTTAATCAAAGGTAAATCGAGGGCACTATTTGTGTAATATGCTGAACCAAACAAGCCCACGAAACGTTCTTCACCTAATACATTACCTTTATCATCAAAACGTTTAATTCCGATATAATCAAGATGGGCAGGACGATGAACACGTGACTTTGAATTAGTTTTAGTCAAAATCAGTAAGTTTTTACCTAGCGCTATTTCACGAGCAGCTCCACTTAAAGCGGAAATAAGTCGTGTTTTACTGCCGTCGTATTGGTTCATTAAGCCTAAGCTTGATTCCACGTCTGCTTCAAGGGCCATGTCCCCTTCTACAGCTTTGATATCGTATGCTCTATAACCTAATAAAGTGAAGTTATCAGCTAAAATCCAATCTAAGAAGCTGATACTGTCTTCCTGCTCTTCTTTTGAACAAGGTAATTTAGATTTTTTAACTTCATCAATTACAGCACTTAATCGTGCTTTCATCGGTTTCCAGTCGTTAACTGTAACCGAAATATCGCTAACAACAGAGTGTAATTCTTTAGCAATATTCGTTAATACTTTTGCATCATTTTGACGATCAATCTCAATAAAGAATACTGTTTCAACTGAAGTTGATTTGAATGAGTGGTCAACAGAAGAAGAAAGTTGAGTAACACTTTTATTTGAATCGCGAATGATTTTTATTGGTGAATTCAACATTAAATGCGGTGTTAGATTTAATCGACTTAATGCTATCCGTACAGAATCAACTAAAAATGGCATATCTTTAACGATAATTTCGATAATAGTATGACTAGATTTCCAACCGTTTTTAGATACCTGCGGATTGAAAACTTTAATCACAGGTTTATCATCTTGGTGGGCATTTAAAGTATTCCAAAGGCTTAGTGTGGCACCATACATGTCACTATCATTTCTATGATCTAAATCTAAGGTTGAAATGTTTCTATAAAGCAGCTCTGCAAACTGTTTAACAAGAGGAGCAGTTGCTGATGGAACTTTTTTTTCAATTAACTGTGCTACGTTCGAAAGTATCACTGAAGGTAAACCGTCTACTAACGCCATGCCTTTTTCCTTTTTGGATAAAACGCTTGAAATAATTATTATATTTTAGTCTATATAAAATAATAGACTATAAACTTGATCTTATTAATAAACTCAGGCGATTGCGAGCACTATTTTAGATACATTACTTTAAAAACAGTCTAATTATGTAACAAGTATGAAAACATTCAATTGTTTATTCATAAGTTATAAATAGAAAATGGCCTTTCGGCCATTTTTTTGTTTATTTATGCATAATTATATTATCAATTAATTACAATTTATTTTCGCTCAGGCCACAGAAATGCGGCAATAGCTGGTAGTACCAGCACAGCGGCAATCATATTCACTAAAAACATGAAAGTTAATAGTATTCCCATATCAACTTGGAATTTTAAATCTGAGAAAAACCACGTTGAAACACCAATAGCTAAAGTAACACCGGTAATTAATACTGCACTGCCTCGCTCTTTTAAAGCGTCAAAATATGCACTTTGTACTGTTGCTCCATTTCGCAGTTTTACGCTCATAGTTGAAAGAATATAAATACCATAATCAACACCAATACCAACACCTAATGCAATAACAGGTAATGTAGATACTGTTAAACCAATATCTAATGCAGTCATTAACCATTGGGCCAACGTTGATACAACATAAAGTGGCACAACAACAGCTATGGTAGCTCTTAAACTTCTAAAGCTTAATAAACATAAAATAATTACCGCGCCATAAACATATAGCATCATAGGAATTTGGGCAGCTTCTACAGCCTCATTAGTAGCTGCCATAACACCAACTGGGCCCGAGGCAAGTTTAAAGACTAAGTCATCTTTACCTAGCTCTTTAGAGACTACCTTAACCGCATCAACGACACGAGTAATTGTTTCTGCTTTATGGTCTTCTAAAAATAGAATTACCGGCATTGCACTACAATTACTATTAAGTAGACCACTAGAAGATGGTACTCGTGCTATAGACTGAACTAAGGTTTGTTGATTACGTGATAATACTCGCCACTTTGGGTTACCTTCGTTATAACCTGAGTTTACGATTTTGGCTATTGAAGCTAAACTTACCGCTGATTGAACACCTTTGACATTTTCCATACGCCACTGAAATTGATCAATAATATTCATTTGATCATAGTAAGTACAAGCATCGGCAGTCGTTTCCACAATAATCGACATGTAATCGACACTAATGGCATATTTATCGGTAATTAAAAAGGTGTCTTGGTTATAGCGTGACTCTTCATGTAGCGAAGGTGCACCAGCATGTAACTCACCTATTTTCATATTCTGAGCATTAATATAACCCACAATATAAAGCACAGCGGTAAAGGCTAAAATAAACATGGCAACTTTACGCGTAGCAAATGTCGACATTAAGTGCCAAATACCGTCAGTGCCAGAGTTTACTTTTTCGTTGGTTGTAGCTTTCTTCGCTGGTATTTTCATATAAGAAACTAACAAAGGTAACAGCACTAAGTTAGTTAATATAATCATAGCAACGCCTAAAGAAGCGGTAATTGCTAACTCACGAATAATACCTATATCTATTGATAGTAAAGTCATAAAGCCAACAGTATCGGAGAGTAATGCAATCCCGCCGGGCACTAGCAAGACTCTAAAACTTAATTGCGCCGCTTCTTTGCTAGTTTTACCGTTGTTAACCATTTTGGAGACAGAATTAATCATTTGAACACCATGACTAACGCCTATCGCAAAAACTAAGAAGGGTACTAAAATCGACATTGGGTCTAAACCAAAGCCTAAGGTTGATAACATACCTAACTGCCAAACCACCGCAATTAATGAACAAGCAATAGGTAAAATAGTAAGTGAAATTGAACGACAAAACCAAAATACCATTAAGGTAGTAATAGCAATGGCAATCGCGAAAAATAACACTACACCTTTCGCACCTTGAGCTACATCACCTACCATTTTAGTAAAGCCGATAATGTGCACTGAAATATTGTCTTTTTCGAATTCGCCACGAATTTCATTTTCGAGTTGCGCAGCAAGCACAATACTGTCTAACTTTTCACCTGTATTTGGGTCAATTTCCATTAAAGAAGTTTTTACCATAGAGCAGCTGTAATCATCTGAGACTATACTGCCAACAATGCCCGCTTTTTCAACATTGCCTTTTACAATGGCTAAACCTGCTTCATCTGGTTGAAAATTTGCAGGAATTACAGGACCGCCCGCAAAACCATCTTCAACAATTTCTACAAAGCGAGTACTTGGTGAAAATAATGACTTAACCTGAATTCGATCAACTCCAGGAATGAAAAATAGTTTATCGTGAACACCTTTTAGAGCGGTAAAAAATTCAGGATTGAAAATATTGTCACTTGTATCACAAACTGAAATTAATACATTATTAGCACCACCAAAATTTTCTCTATGCTCGAGATAGGTTTTCATATAACTGTGGTTAAGAGGGATATGTTTAGTAAAAGCGGCATCAAGCTTTATTTGAGATGCTTGAAACAACAAAAAAATACTGGTTAAGATAAAAAATATCAAAACAGCTAAACGGCGGCGAAAGAGTGTAGTTTCTATTACATTAAAAAAAGAATTAAGTTTCATGACAATTACTTCATTACGTTAATGGTTTTTATGCCAACATCTGAGACGGCAATAATTTTGTTTTTATACCAAACTCCAGCAATCAGAGGTTTCCCGTCTTTTTGGAGATGCTTAGTAAAAGTAGAGCCGTCATCACCACTTTCTAATAACACGCCGTTATTACCTAGAACAAATATACGGTTATCATCGGTCAGTACAATGGTACTTAGTAGTGCTGTAACATGACTGTCACTTTCTTGCCATGGTGTACCGTTACGCAGACTACGGAATATATGGCCACGTAAACCCACAACAAGCAAGTTACCTTGTTGGGTACGGTTTATATCATAAAATGAACCTGCATATATTTCGTCAAGTTTCTGCCAATTAAGGCCAAAGTCATTACTTTTAGCAATTAAACCTATTTCGCCTACTAAGTATAAAGTACGGCCATCAGCAACCACTCGATTAAAGTGAGGAAGAATACTACTTTGTTCATCTAAGTAAGCTTTCTCGTCTTGCAACTTTAGTTCAGCTAAATATTCTTGATCTTCAGGGAAAAGAAATTCATTGTGATATTCAATCGCCCAATGCTCTCCAGCGTCAACTGTGCGATAAAATAGGCCGTAAGCACCTATTGCTATACCGTTATTTTCATCGGTAAATAACACATCTAATAAAGGCTTTTGAACATGGGGTAAATGTTGCTGTAATTGCCAGGTTAAACCGCCATCTTTAGTCGCTAAAATAGTAGCGTCATGACCAACAGCCCAACCTCTATTTTCATCGAAAAAATATACAGCAGTTAATGTAGCTTGCACGGGGACTTTGGCTTGCTGCCAAAGCTCACCATCATTAGAAAGCAAAATATGACCACGTTCGCCAACCGCGACTAATGTAGACTGGTTTACAATTGTAATATCAAGTAAAAGAGATTTGCTCGCTAAAGGAGCAACAATCGCGTCTTGCGGTTGCGCATTGATAATTGGGATAGTAAGAAAACTGAGTAAAAGAATGAGAAGACGCATCATTAACTATATTAGCTCCATTCATTTAGACTAAGATTTATGTCTAAGGTTGAAATATTATAAATTTAGCGTGAACAGAGTTCAGCGCTTCGGATTACCCTCATACTTTAGTTTAGCTAAAATTATGAGGAATGAAAATTATTACCAAATTGATTATTTGAACGTTCTATTTTTTATCTTCAAAAATAGATATTTACAATACATGCAGTATAGTCAATCACCACGGATATTGATTTTAGCTACCTTCAACAAATCGCTAATTACTCAACCTGCTAGCTAATTACTCAACCTGCTAAATAAACACTTAATAACATTTAAAACAAAAACGGCTAGCATTAGCCAGCCGTTTTAATCGTTTAGTTATTTTATCTTCTACCTTCACGACGCAATGCCGAAGAAGTAAAGTCTACATCTTGCAAGTCTGCAGAAAAGTCGTACATGTTAGCTTCATTATCTAAGCCCATCGCAATATAACGACGAGACTGTAGATCATGGAATACTTCTAACGTTGACCATTGTGTAGGTACTTCATAGTAATTAATACCATGAGCAACCCCAACACGATATAGCTCGTCACGGTTATCGTAAATATCGGTAACGGCTACTTGCCAGCTATCTTCATCGATAAAAAATACACGTTTTTTATAAGTATGACGCGTATCAGACTTTAAGTTAGCCTCAACAACCCAAACACGATGTTTTTCATAACGTACGAGTTCTGGATTAATATGACCCGGTTGTAATATTTGGTCATATTTTAAATTGTCGCTATGCAAACGGTAATCGTTATAAGGAATTAATAACTCTTGTTTGCCTTTTAGTGTCCAATTATAACGATTTGGCGCGCCATTAAACATATCAAAATCATCAGTAGTTCTTAAGCCATCTGAAGCTGTACCAGGTGCATCGTAAGCAACGTTTGGTGCACGACGAACTCGACGTTGCCCCGTGTTGTATGTCCATGCTTGACGAGGTGTTTTTATTTGGTCCATGGTTTCATGAACTAATAATGCCGTACCTGCTAAACGAGCTGGTTCAGTTACTTTTTGCTTAAACTTGAACAAAATATTCGTTTCTTGAAGGTCTGCAGATTTAACACCTTTAACACCGTATGGAATTAATAATTGATCATCAAAACCCATATAAGTGTAATCGCCAGAAGACGTAGGTGCAGCTTGGCCACCTTCACGAACAATTTTTTCACCACGGTAACGTAAAATATGATTCCAAATTGCTTCTAAACCACTAGTTGGCATCGGAAATGGAATGCCTACTGCAGCTTCAATAATACCGTTACCACCTTCAACCAATTCCGTTTTAGTCGCATTATCTAAACTTGCTTGATAAACATGCTCAGGATACGAAGCTGAACGACGTGATTGATAAATATTCATTTTATACGTATCAGGGTAAGTTTCAAATAACTTGATTTGCCCTGGTGTTAATACACTCTTATATTCAGCTAAATTTGCAGCGGTAATAGTATACAGCACTTTATCTTCAGGGAATGGATCAACATGATGGTCACCAACTGTATAACCCGCTGGAGCTGATTTTATACCACCTGTCCAAGATGGAATAGAGCCGTCTTTGTTCGCTGCACGAACAGCACCAAATGGAGTTAATTCTTTTTCTAATTTTGCAGCATCTTCATTACTTACTTTTGCAGATGCAGAAGCCGACGCTAATGCTACCGTGACCGCCATTGATACTAGCGTTACCTTTTTAAAGGTATTTTTTAAAATATTTCTCATGAAAATAGTCCTCATACAACCTTAAATTGAATACTTAATGTTAAAAGATACATAATCGCGATCTTCCATTTGATTGGTCGTGCCTACACCACCAAAGAAGCTGTTGTAGCTTAAGTCTGCTGACCAACGGCTTTGGTAATCGAAACCTAAACCAAGCGAGACTGACTTTCTATCTTCAACAAACAAAAATAAAGGATCCGGTGTTATACCGTTTACATCATGTGAAAACACAACTTTTGGTGAAACGTTTATGCCAGCAAATACATCGTTATAATCAAGTTTTGCTACAAAACGATATCCCCAAGCAAATGCACTTGGAAATGGGTTGGTTTCAACACCATCTTGTAAAGCTAACTCCAAACCTTCTTTGCCTGCAACACCACCGTTTCTTGCGGTACCAGGACCATTCAAGCGTAAAACGTCTTGATCTGGCATATCTTGAATATCAATGGCACCAACTTCTAGCAATGTTACGAATTGGCTCGCACCAAAGCTTGGGCCCCAAAGGTGAGTTAACGTCATTTGTGCCTGTAACGTATCAGACAGTATATAACCGTTTGCACGTTCTCCACCGGCAAATACTGGCATTTGTGAAATACCATCTAACTCTGTACGACCTAAGTTATTCGCTAATTGTTGTGGCATCGCCGCAAATAACAATTCAACATCATCAATTTGCAAAGGTTCGTCTTGACGGTAAGTTATTTCACCCGCAACAGATGTTGTACCAACGGCAGTGTTAAAACTTAAAGCGTAAAGCTTAATATCTTCAATATAATCAAGCTCTACACGTGAAAAAGCTTTTAAATCAGTATAGTTATCATAGGTAACTTCTGTAGAAGCTAACATACCAACATCATGCGCTAAAGCTTCAGCAGTAAAATCTGCTGTTACACCAGAAAATACAGGACGACGGCTATGGTAATTCATGTGGTAGAAGCTAATTTCTGTATCATTTAGCTCTGGTAAATACCAAGATAAACGTAAACCATATTGGCCACCATCTTCAGGATCGTTTTCAGCACCCTCTTCACGTAGCGTTAACTTAGTTGGGAAACCACCAACATAAGCACTACCGGCATCAGCCAATGCAAGGTTGCCGTTTAGAATTTGTGCTCTTAAACCATTTAAATTGGTAATAAGTGAATCAAGATCCATATCTGGGTTACTGGCGAAGTTCAATTGTACGTTATTAAATTGTCCACCGTCACCAGCAAAGTCATTAGTTGAAAAATAGCTTCCTGGGGCCGGTAATACCGTTTTTTCCCAGTTATATTGATAAAACATTTCAACGTTAAAGTTTTCAGTTACACCTAAAGATGCCCAAACAGCACCAAAAGGAATAAACGCTTCTTTTAACTCTGAACCTGGGGCTTTAAGACGAGAGATATCAACAGGGTTGAGCTCACTGATACCGTGTGAAATTAGTGTACTTTCACCCCAGCTTATTACTTGCTGACCAACGCGAACAGAAAATGGCATTTCACCTAGGTTAAAATCACCATAAACAAAAGCATCTAAAACACGAACATCACGACAAACTTGATCACGTGCTTCATCATCACGACAAGGGTCATTGACTACACCTGAACTTGGGTTCGTCCAAGCTCTTTCACCGTCGACCATTTCAAAGTCATAGAAATACATCGCACGACCAAAAAAACCAACGTTGTCATAACGAATGTCTAGATCGTGTGAGCCTTTAATTAACTTTGAAAAACTTTCACCTGAATCGTAATTAAGGTTACCGTTATCGCCATTGGTTGAATAACCTCCAGCGCCATCCCAAACTGTAGCGGCATTAGGATTTACATTAAGTATTGGATGATACTGGCTAAAATCAAAGCCATTGTTAATATTGTTAGATTTACCGACATTATCATTCCAATTTCTATCTTCTACACGCCAACTTGTGCCTGCAGAGAAGGTAGAATCGAAACTGATATCGAAGTTCCCTAACTGAAAGTTTTTTGCCTGAACATTAGCACTAGTCAATGTAATTAAGGCGGCGGCAATGCTGACAGCAAGTGGCTTCTTGTAAAAGCCGTTGCGAAGGTTCTGTTTCATATCATTTCTCCCCAAATGTAATTCTGCATTTTTATTTTTATATCCATCTATCATGGTATGAAACAATAATTACATCATTTACATCATGTGGCAAGCGCTAAAACAACAGTTAAAGCCCTTTATATTAAAGACTTGAGTTAAGTCATCTGATGAGAATAAAAAGCCGTTTAAAACACTTGTTTTAAACGACTAGTATTTAAGCTAAATTTATTAACTAGGGAACAGAAATAGTCTTCGACAAAGTAATTGTAACCCAGTACTTTTAGCTTAGTATGGTCTGACCACTGTTTAAAGCAAAAACTCTAATCAAGATACTTTATCTAATGACAAAAATTTATTGTTGAGTGTTTGTATACAAAAATGCCCTTTTATACCTGTTCCTGTGAGGTGCTTTCGTAAATGCATAGCTGGAAACTCAACTTTAACGCCCTGCTCTGACATCACTACAATCGATTGAATTCGCCCTTGATAATAAGGTAAATACTCCTGATTAGTTATATTCAAGTAAAAGTAATACTTCATTCAGGTTTCCTGTCACGCTAGTGCCGCATCAAGTTTTTCTTTTAAATCCTTAGAAAGTTCTTCTTGCTTAACTAACTGTTCAAGCTTAGCTTTAATCATAATTTGTCTGTCTTGATCAAAAGACTTAAATTGTATCAATGGTGTTATTAATCTAGACGCTACTTGCGGGTTTATATCGTTAAGTTTAATTAATTGTTCAATTAAAAATTGATATCCTCTGCCTGAAGCACAATGAAAATAACGTGGGTTATTATTGACAAATGCGCCGATAAGCGATCTCGCTCTATTTGGGTTTTTCAAACTAAATAACGGATGTGCAATAAGTTTCGATAAGTTGTCGAATATAGACTCATCATTAACACTGGCTTGAATGGCGAACCATTTATCCATAACGAGTGTTATGTCTTGCCATTTTCCTTCAAAATCTACCATCATCTCATTAAGTTTTTCATGAGAGCTTTTTGCTGCACAGCTAAGTGTAGCCAATGTATCTGTCATATTATTTGAACTTTTATACTGCTGAGTTACTAAATTTTGATGATCATTTAAACGTGTTAAATAGCTTAAACAGATGTTTTTTAATGCGCGTTTTCCAATAGCTTTACCATCATTAGCATAGTCAGTTTGTATATTTTTTTTGTATTGCTTTAACAACAAAGGTGCTAGTTTATTGGCTATTTGATGCTGAATATTTTCAATGGCATTGAGTAAAGCTATCGGGTCAACTTCATCAATACTATCGGCTAATTCACTAAAACTCGGCAACGTTAACTGTTCAGCTTTAAAAGCCTCTGAAATGTCAGAATTTAAAATTTCAACAAATGCGCTATATAAACTTTCAGGCAGTACTAACGCTGGATTATGTAATAACTGCATAATGTAAGTAGTTAACAGCTTTTGCCCTGCATCCCAACGACAAAACTCATCTGTTGCTCTTGTCATTATAATTTGTAGATCTTGATCCGGTTGGCTAAAGGGGGCTTTAACAGGCGCTGAAAAACCCGTTAGCAAAGCTAATACGGGCTTTTGGCTAAAACCTTTAAAGGTCCAAGATTGTTCTTTTTCCGTTAATTGCAACAAGGTTGATTGATTCTGTTCACCTTTAGCCGTAATTAATTCTATGCCAACGGGAATATGTAATGCAGGATTTTCTCCATTCGATTGCGCTAAAGTAAGTGTGTATTCAGATGTTTTATCATCAAAGCTTTCATTCACATTAATTATTGGTGTTCCAGATTGCGTATACCAATGCTTAAATTGGTTTAGATCGACACCTGAAGCATCTGACATTGCACTGATGAAATCATCACATGTTACTGCCATACCATCGAAACGTTTAAAATATAAATCTATGCCTGCTCTGAATTTATCAGCACCTAACAAGGTATGGATCATACGAATAACTTCTGCACCTTTTTCATAAACCGTTAGGGTGTAAAAGTTATTCATTTCTATTACTTTTTCGGGTCTGATCGGATGCGCCATTGGCCCTGCGTCTTCAGCAAATTGTAGCGAGCGCAATACACGAACATTTTGAATACGATTAACAGCAGCAGAATGCATATCAGCACTAAATTGTTGATCTCTAAATACCGTTAAACCCTCTTTTAGGCTTAATTGAAACCAATCTCGACAAGTAACTCGGTTACCTGTCCAATTATGAAAATATTCATGGGCAATAACAGCTTCGACATTAAAATAATCAACATCTGTTGCACTGGTTTCATCAGCTAAAACAAATTTGCTGTTAAATACATTTAAACCTTTATTTTCCATTGCGCCCATATTAAAAAAGTCAACGGCAACGATCATATATATATCAAGATCGTATTCGAGCCCGAAAGTTTCTTCGTCCCATTTCATTGAATGCTTCAATGATGCCATGGCATGATGTGCTTTATTCACATTGCCTTTATCGACAAATATCTCTAAAGCAACATCACGCCCTGAGCTGGTAGTGAAATTGTCTTTTAAAATATCAAAATCACCAGCAACTAAAGCAAATAAATAACAGGGTTTTGGAAATGGGTCATGCCATTGCACAAAGTGCTGACCAGAAGGTAAATCTCCTTCTGCAATTTTATTACCATTGGATAATAAAAATGGAAACTTATTTTTGTCTGCAATAACTTTGGTGGTAAACGTTGCCATAATATCTGGGCGATCCAAATAATAACTAATGCGTCTAAAACCTTCGGCTTCACATTGTGTACAATAAGCATCGCCAGATTTAAATAACCCTTCAAGCGCGGTGTTATCTAGTGGATTAATTTCAGTAATAATTTCTAACGTAAACTCGGCTTTGTCTACCACCAAAGATAAACTGTTATCACTTAGTTGATAATCATCACTTGATAATATCTCATCGTCTATTAATACGGACAAAAGCGTTAAATGTTCACCATCAAGAATTAGGGGATCTTTGGTCTCAACCTTACGGGTCATTTTCATACGATTAGTAACACGGGTTTTAGTTTCGTCTAATTTAAAATCTAGTTCGACTGTAGAAATTGAAAAGTTTGATTCGCTATAGTCAGCTAAATATCTTGGGGCAAAGTCACTCATGTGTATCCTCAATAGATTGCATAATTTACCTATTAGTAAATTGCATTTTTAACAGGTAATAAAAAGCCTGTAATAAACAGGCTTTGTGAATATTTATTTATATTTAATATATATTATGTGCTTGTTACTATTTTTTTAATTTTAAAGCCCAAATACGCATATGTCACGGCTAATATAGGGTTAATTAAGTTAAAGAAACAATAAAATATATAGTCATAAGAAGTTAATGCCATTGCGCCAAACATAAAAGCACCACAAGTATTCCATGGAATTAAAGGAGAGGTAATAGTACCTGAGTCTTCTAAAGTTCGACTAAGTACAACTGGATGTAAACCTCGTTTTTTATACTCTTCTTTATACATTCTTCCAGGCATTACAATTGCCATGTATTGATCAGCAGTAATTAAATTGGTACCGATACACGTTGCCACCGTACTTGCTATTAGACTGCCAATTGATTTAGCTTTCGCTAAAATTGTTTCGACAAATTTTTTCAACATACCTAAGTGCTCTAAAATAGCACCAAAGCTTAACGCTGTAACAACTAACCAAATGGTATTTAGCATACCTGACATACCACCTCGACTTAATAGTTGATCAATTTCACTATTACCGGTTTCTACAACTACGCCATCAAAAAAAGCGGTCCAAACCACCATAATAACGGCTTTAGTTGACTCTACGCCCTCTGCCGCCATCGCTGAAATTAATTCTTGTTGAAAAATTAATGCCCAAATGGCACCAATGACTGCACCTATTGCAACAGCTGGAAATGCTGGCATTTTTTTATAGGCCATAACCAGTAAAATAAATAGGGGAATTAAATTTAAAATAGAAATGTTGTATGTATTTTCAAGCGTGCTGGTTAATGACGCTATGCTATCTGTGCTACCAACTTCTGCTGAAGAGTGATTAAAACCTATAATAAGAAAAAGAATCAATGCAATAGTAATAGACGGGATAGTTGTCCAAAGCATATAACGAATATGTTCAAATAAATCACTACCAGCTACGGCGGGTGCTAAATTAGTGGTTTCTGATAAAGGTGAAAGCTTATCACCAAAGTAAGCGCCTGAAATTACAGCACCGGCGGTTACTGATGTAGAGAGCTCAAATCCACCAGCAATACCTATAAATGCAACACCAACAGTTGCAGCAGTTGTCCAAGAACTACCTATGCTCATTGCAACAATACCGCACACTAGGCATGTTGCAGCATAAAACCAACTTGGGTCTATAATTTTTAACCCGTAATAAACCATGGTAGGCACTGTGCCAGATAATAACCAGGTACCAATTAATGAACCTACAGCTAATAAAATGAGTACTGCACCTAGAGATATTGAAATGCCATGAATAATAGCCTTCTCCATAGCATGCCAGGTATGGCCATTTTTAAGCCCTATTACGGCAGCTACACCGGTAGCCAATAACAAGGCAATTTGGTTAGGTCCAGAAGATGAGCTATCTCCAAAGAAAGTAACGCCGGCTATGAGTAAACAAATGAGCACAAAAATTGGAATTAAAGAATCCAACATAGAAGGTGGTCGAGTTGATTGAGGATCAGACATAGATAAATTTACACCTTATTATCTTAGTTATTATAGTGATTAAATTATTTGTGGTAGTAAGATGCCGACTGTTGCCAAATAGTGCAAGTTTTTTCGAACAATTTATCGCTAACTAGCCCTTTGTTTATAAGGAAACTTCAGAATAGTTATGCACCAATTATAAGTAAAAATATAGCAAAGTTATTCTAAAATAAAAAAACCACCAGAAGGTGGTTTTAACATGTGCTCATAAAAAGTACTATTTTTTTACAACTTTACCCAACGAGACCAAGTCGAAAGTAATTTTAGCAGTTTCATCTAAAAATGGATCTAACTCTTCTAAATCATCTGGTAAATCATCTAAGTCAGAAACTTTTTCTTTGCCCATCAAAGTTAAACGTTCATTCGCACGAGCTAGTTGCTTGGCTTTACGGCTTTCTTTTTTCTCTTTCCGTTTTACTAAATTTAACGAAATAGTTTTATCATCTTTTTCTGCTTTGTATTCTGCAATGTCAGAAAGCAAATAGTTAAACTCTTTATTGTTTGCAACGCGCGAACTATGTAATGAACTTAAATAAGTAACATCTTGGCTAATATCTTTAAGTTTATTGTAACGAGCTTGTGGAATTTGGTCCCAAGGCAGCGCATTCTCTTCTTTACTTTCCCCCCAATCAGCTGGGTCTATTGCTGATGGAAATTCAATATCAGGCAATACACCACGGTGTTGAGTGCTGCCTCCATTTATGCGATAGAATTTAGCAATAGTAAATTGGATACTACCAAAAGGGTTTTCATAAAGGTCATAAACGCGGCCTAAACCACGATGTTGTTGAACCGTACCCTTACCAAAAGTATGCTCACCCACCACAACGCCTCGGCCATAATCTTGAATCGCGGCTGAAAATATTTCTGAAGCTGATGCACTGTATCGGTCAACCATGACCGTTAATGGACCTTCGTAAAAGCTAATACCGTCTTTATCACTATTCACTTGTACACGATTAGCACCATCACGTACCTGAACAACTGGGCCTTTATCAATAAATAAGCCGGTTAGTAATGTCGCTTCTGTTAATGAGCCGCCGCCATTGCCACGTAGATCGACTATAATGCCTGACACGTTTTCATCTTTAAGCTTAGCTATTTCTAATTTAACATCACGAGAAAGATTGTTATAAAAACTTGGAATGGTGATAACACCTAATTTTTTAGTGTTTTCATCCGCTTCATTTTCATAATACACTTCTGATTTAGCTGCACGGTCTTCAAGTTTAATTGTATCTCTGATGATTGACACGACTTTAATCGTGCTATCGTCTTCTGACTCTTCGCCTAAAACTTGTAGTCTTACTTTAGTGCCTTTTGGGCCTTTAATAAGCTCTACAACATCATCTAAGCGCCAGCCAATCACGTCGACAAACTCTTTATCGTCTTGTGATACACCTACAATGCGATCTTTAGGTTTTAATTCTTTAGACTTGTCTGCAGGACCGCCAGATACAACACTTTGTATAACAGTATAATCTTCTTCTGCACGTAATACTGCCCCTATACCTTCTAAAGATAGGTTCATTTCCATTTGGAATCTTTCAGCATTTCGTGGTGACAAATAAGATGTATGTGGTTCAACTACACGAGCAAAACTGTTCATCACAACTTGAAATACGTCTTCGCTTTCACTTTGCTTTAAACGTTTAATCGCATAACGGTAGCGTTTACCTAGTACTTCTTGAATTTTTTCCCACTCTTTGCCGGCTAGCGTCAAATTAAGGGCGTCGTACTTTACTTTTTTGCGCCATAGTTCGTTAAGCTCATCGGTTGAGGTAGCCCATGGCGCTTCTTCACGATCAAAATTATAATATTCGTCAAGTTCGAAATTAAAAGGCTTCTCGCTTTCTAATAAGCTCAAAGCATATTCATATCTTTCTAGTCGACGTTGTAGATTAAGATTATAAATTTCATAAGCAATATCAAGTTTTCCACGTGAAATTACCGTGTCAAATTCATCCCGATATTGCTCAAATGCCTTTACGTCTGAAGCAAGGAACACATTACGAGCATAATCAAGCTGCTTAATGTAACGATCAAATATTTGCTCAGATAATATGTTATCAATTTTTATTTGTTTGTAGTGTGCACGCGTAAATTGCGCCGTTATTCGCTTAGTAGATGTAGCGTGTTGGCTTTCAGGCGCTAATACAGGCAAAGCTAAGTTGTCTTCTTTACTGTCAGCAAATATTGAAATGCTGGCAAGTGACAACGATACCGCAACAGCTAAACGACAAAATTTATGCATTCACTTACTCCAAATTTATTCTGTAAAAATATTTTTAACTTGTGTTTTAACAACCATACCTGAGTTTAATTGTACGCTAACATCTTTACCTGAAACTTCTGTAATAACAGCGTCCATTGATGATTGCCCTAATTGCACTTTAATACTTTTGCCGACAACAACATTACTTGTTTCAACAGGCTTAAGTTTAACAGCAGGTTTAGTAACAGCACGCTTGGTTGATTTAACCGAATTGAACTTTTCTTTACGGCTACTATCAGTAGAGTCTTTAGCCGCAGGTTTAGTTCCCTTAGTATTGCTACCTTTATAAGGTTTTTTTGCAGCTTTGTCTTTAGGTTTTTTGTTACCAAATTTCTCTTGGCTTTCCGAAAGTGTTTTGCTTGCGTAATCAGCTTGTTCTTGATCAATTTTAGCATCGTCGTTACCATCGATATCAACACGGTATGCATCTAGCTTAATCGCTTTTAAATAGCGCCAGCTGCTTGTGTAATGTCTCAGTGCTTGACGTAAGCGAGTTTTGCTAACGGTTTCATCACCCGCTAACTTTTCTGCTAAATCTTGGAATATACCAATTTTTAATGGTTTAGCAGCGCCCTCGATAGAGAAACATGCTGGAAATTTTTCAGCCAAATAGGCAATAATTTCTTTTGTGCTAATTCGCTTAACTTCTGCATCAGCAGTTGTCGTAGTTTCAATTACTTCGTCTGCTACTACTTTTACTTCGCTTTCTTTTTTAGTTTCCATAAATACAACTTTTAAAAATTTTGATTCTGATCTGCAAGATATTGTTCACGATTTTCCAACAAATGTCGGCACCAATCATAAATATCTTCACTTTCGATTTCAGCTAAGGCTTCTTGCCCTATCCACGTATCCCACACCAAAGCAAGCAATTGCTCGAGTTCCTCTGGCGCAATATCTTCTTCTGCTAAGTCATAAACGGTATGATAGATCTCATTTATGCGCTCAGCGACTTCTTCTTCTTGACCATCCCAATCGCCAACAACAGCTTCCGATACAAGATAATCATGAATAACAATAAATTCTTTCATTAGTTTAACACGCCATGCGTGATCATTACATTTTCAAATAAACTAATTATTTTTTCTAATCCTGCTTGATCGTCAGCATCAAAGCGATTAAAGGCTTGGCTGTCTATATCAAGTACTGCTATTACTTTATCGTTCAAGGTTACGGGCAATACTATTTCAGAATTAGTCGTAGCATCACAAGCAATATGACCATCAAATTCATGTACATCGGCAACGCGCTGTACTTTGTTTTCACTTACTGCGGTGCCACAAACACCACGGCCTACCGGTATGCGAATACAGGCAACTTTACCTTGGAATGGACCAAGTACAAGCTCATTGTCTACCATTCTGTAAAAGCCAACCCAGTTAACATCGGCTAAATGCTCGAATAATAAAGCACTAACATTTGCCATGTTCGCAATAACATCAGATTCGTCGCTGATCAATGCTTTAGTCTGTGAATGCAAGTCACGATAGAAAGTATTTTTGCTCATTAATAATCATGCCTAGAATAAAAACGCATAACATACCTTGATAGCGACTTAAATTAAAGCGCTATCAGCAGCAATTAGCAATTATATGTGAATTTATTGTAGTTTAATGCCAAATATTCGCTTCAAAGCTGGTGTAGTAAATTAATTTGCCCTTTTACAGGGAGTTTTAAAACAAAACAGACAAACAAGAGCAGTTGATTTTTTCGGTACAAAATCGATTACACCCCCTAATGTTAAGTAAACAATAATTAAAGGAATGCTAACGCTAAATTAATTAGATACACGTATTTACATTAGATGAAAAAATATTGCAGATAAAATAAAAAACAGAGTGATAACACTCTGTTTTACTTTTAAGATAATTAAATGAAGAAAATATTTATAGTATTGGCTAAATACAATCCATTAATGAGTGCTAGCAATGCACTCAACCTCCACAGTCGCATTTAAAGCAAGTTTGTTCACCGCAAATGCACTTCTAGCTGGGTATGGTGGTGAAAAGAAACGTGTATAAACTCGGTTAAATGCAGCGAAATCAGCAATATTAGTCAACATAACAGTGCATTTTATAACATTTTCCATGCCATACCCGTGACTTTTCAGCACTTGTTGTATATTCGTTAACGTTTGATTAGTTTCAGCAATAACACCGCCTTTTGCCAGTTTACTTGTTTTAGGATCTAAGCCTATTTGGCCTGATAAATACAAGGTGTTTTCAACACGCACTGCCTCAGAAAAAGGTAGCTTCTTTGATGCCGGTTTTGTATTTAAAAATTCAACATTTTTAGGCTCAGAACCTACATTTTCTAGTTGTTTGGCACAGACCATGTTATTCAATAACAACGGCGCTATGGCACAGAGCATAATGCTAATTTTTTTCATCGCAAATTATCCTAATTAATTATTTAATCGGTGTTGTTTCAAACGCAGGAATATTTGATATTTCGTCAAGCCAAGGTACCGCCGAGTTATGCCAAATTTGGCTTTTAGGTATCAGTAAATTGCGTTGTTCAATGCAACCTGCTCTTATGCCATAAACTCGGTTTGTAGGTTCCTCTGAAGTTGCATAAATTGCACTACCACAGTTTTGACAAAAACCTTGTGCACGTTTATTGCCACTTTCTGCTACCTTTATATACTCTTTGGTTTTACCTTTAGTAAAAGTTAAACCATTGGGCTCTGAGATAACCACACTTCTAAACGCGGTACCCGATAGTTTTTGACAATCAAGGCAATGACATAATATCACCTTGTTTTCGTCAACCTCTGCTTCGAAGGTTATTTCACCGCAATGGCAACTGCCGTTAATATGTATCATTATTTTTACTCTACTAGTACATAGAGACTTAATAGCCTCTTGTTTGTGTTATTTGCAATAAACAAATTCAACCATTCAACTATTCACATAACATCACATAACATCACATAATGGTTAATCTCGCGAATAAAATTAGTCTTATTTATAAACCAACTTTAAGATAAAAATTTCCACCATAAGAAAAACAGGCTAAATAACGTTAATACCGTTAAACAAATTAAGGTATACACTTTAAACCAGCCTTGAGGCTTGCATTCTTCGTCAACATCTGTGCCCATCATGACTTTATAATTTAGCCACGCATATATGGGTGCACTGACAAAAGATACCGTAGTAACAAAATCAAGTAGTGCTTTAATATCAGCACTATAATCACTAATAACCCACCAACTGCCAACAACCAATAATGCCAAAGAAATGATATAAGCTTTATTCGCTTTGCTTTGTACTGTCTTACTTGATGCTACTGCGTTTGTCTCGCTATTTGCCAGTAAAACAGCACGTTTCCAAACTTGTGGAAAGCCATCAGCAACAGCAAATGTGGTAGAGAATAAAGCAATAAAAGTGACCAGTGCCATCAATAACCAGCTCCACTCACCTAACGCTGTGCTATAAATACCCACCAACTGTCCGGCAAACGCCGCAGCTGATTGCGCAAACCCTTCGCCCTGACCAAACATTAATAACGCGCCTAACCATAAGAAAATAACGGCCAATAAAAAGCTTGTACAGTAGCCAATATTAAAGTCTATAGTGGCATTTTTTGCCGACATTTCACTTGGCTTTTCAACCCGTGATGTGGTCCAAATAGAATGCCAGACCGATACTTCTATCGCGGTTGGCATCCAACCGATAAGGGCTACGATAAAGGCGATACTTGCCGCTGAGGTAATTGAAATAACAGGTGCATGACCTGAAGGCGTAAAACCTAATCTATTAATGGCAGCAAACCAGGCGATAACACTTGCGATAACTAAAATTAACATCATCCACTTCAATAAGTTGCTCAATAACTTATAGTGACCAATAAGCAATACTGCACAAACAATACCCAGCACAAGCGCCGCCCATTGTGATAAAGAGAGTACGTCACCAAACAAGTTCATCGCTAATGCTGCGGTAACTATGGTTACACCTGATTGCACAAAAAACATGGTAACAAAGGTGAGAAATAAAAATAAATAGAAGGCCCAGTTACCTACCCGTTTGTAACCATCGAGTAAGCTTTTACCAGTAAGACCAGCATATTTAGGGCCAAATAAAAAAAAGGGATATTTAACAACATGGGCAAGAATAATAAAACCTAATAAGGCGAAGCCAAAATCGGCACCTGCTCTTGTTGCTTGTACAATATGTGAAACACCAATACTGGTGGCAGCCCAAACAATACCTGGGCCTAAAAGTGCGAATATTTTAGAAAATTTCATAAAAACCAAAGGTAAATTACAATTCACAATAACTTAATGTTTACAAAGGTATAGTGCAAACTATTTTCATTAGTTAATTTTCAGCAATATAATTTAACCTTATTCAAATATAAATTACTTTTTCATATCCGTTTTAAATACTTAGATTTTATCATTTAAGTTGAGCTGAAATATTAATAGGATGAATGCACTCGTTAATCAAAGAAACTATGGTAGGCTTTTAATGTCATTATAATAACAAACCATAGTAGGCTCATGTTATGTTTATCAACACTCTATTTACTAAGAATGTAAATTTTTCATTCTCATTTGCTATTTCAGCATTAACTAACAAACCACGTAAAACATTAACAGCACTTTGTGCCATCAGCGCACTGATCCCTGCATACGCAGCTAATGTTGTCGTGCCACCTAGTGAACAAATGGTGTTGCGCGAAATTCAACAACAAGTTAGTGCTAGTCGACTTAAAAGTGATGTTACTGAGTTAGTGGGCTTTGGCACGCGACACACCCTTTCTGAAACAGAATCAACCACACAAGGTATTGGCGCTGCACGACGTTGGATTAAATCTGAGTTTGATAAAATATCAGCACAATGTGGTGGTTGTTTAGAAGTTATCTATCAAAAACAAACATTTTCTGGTGAAAAGCGTATTCCTAATCCAACTGAGGTTGTTAATGTAATCGCGATTCAACGTGGGCAGCTTGATCCAAACCGCTATATTGTTATGTCAGGCGATATAGATTCTCGCGTGTCAGATCCGCTTGATTTTACCAGTGCTTCACCAGGTGCAAATGATAATGCTTCGGGTGTTGCTGGTGTTATTGAAACAGCAAGAGTACTTTCAAAATATAAGTTTGCCGGTACCGTTGTTTATGCTGCTCTATCAGGTGAAGAACAAGGTTTATTTGGTGGTAAAATTATGGCCGGTATCGCTAAAAAAGAAGGCTGGCGTGTTGAAGCAGTAATTAACAACGACATGATTGGCAATATCTCTGGTATTAATGGCGTTATTAATAACACCACTGCACGCGTATTCTCGGAAGGTGTTCGCTTTGTTGAAACTCCAGAAGAAGCTAGAAAACGCCGTTTTACCGGCGGTGAAGTTGATTCGCCTTCACGAAACGTTGCCCGTTATATTGACCAAATTGCCGATAAATACATTCCTAATTTAGACGTTATGATGGTTTATAGACTCGATAGATTTGGCCGAGGCGGACATCACCGCCCTTTTAACGCCGTTGGATACCCTGCTGTTCGCATTATGGAAACAAATGAGCATTACGATCGTCAACACCAAGATCTTCGAACAGAAAATGGTCGAGCATATGGTGATGTGATATCGGGCGTTGATTTTGACTTTAATGCTAAACTTACTTCGTTAAATGCTGTAACCATGGCAGCTATGGCCTGGGCTCCTGCACCTCCTGCCAATACTGAAATTTCAGGTGCCGTTAAAGCATCAACAACCTTAACTTGGCAACGCCCTGAAGGTAAATTGGCAGAAAACTTAGCAGGTTATCGAGTGCATTGGCGCTTAACCACTGAGCCAACTTGGACACATAGCCAATATGTTGGTGATGTAAGCGAGTTTGAGTTGAAAAACATTGTTATTGATAACTACTTCTTTGGTGTAAGCAGTGTTTCAAAAGATGGCTTTGAAAGCCCGATCGTTTTTCCTGGCCCCGCAGGCTCGTTTGGTGGCTATAAATAGCCACTTCTTTATTTTTATTGAGTGAAAAATGTTATTGCGATAGCTTATCATCACCCAAATTATGAGGTTGATGGTTCGCTGCACTCACCAGGCTGGTTATTAGGCCAGCCATAATAAATACAATCCATAATCATAGAATAATGAGTAGTTATCTGCAGAAAGTTGGGGGTGGTTTATTAAGTTTTTGGCGCTGAATAGCAATCTTTTAACGATATGCGCTCATCCCACTGAATACTAGCCGCAATAAACCCGCCCCCACTAAGGAAACATCAATATAATTTGCGTAAAAATAGTACTATGCGCTATTTAAACAAGCTTTAGCATTGGCTAGACCGTGCGTTCGATGTAATCCTACATGCTCTGTAAATGCACACAAATGCTCAGCACTTCCGACTGCACCTGTGAATATTTTTTCAAAGTTCGTCGTCAGTTTCATCCAGCTTTCATCACTGATGTGTAATCTAGTCAGTATCTCGGTGGTTTCTGAATTAATCGCTCCACGTTTGTCGTCTCTGAGTATTCGGCCCGTTTCATCCACCAATGTTAAGTAATCTTGAAGGCTAAAACGAATACCTGTGGTTTTATCTTGCTGTTCATTTCCAACAAAATGCAGTAATACCGAGGGTTGTGTCCCTTTAATTGCGGCTTTAATGCGCAGTTGTATGCTGGTAAAGTCTGATTGCTCTGGTGTAGGGGCAATAGCAGCGCGAACAGGATTTAAATCGACATAAGCCATACACGACAATAATGCAGCT